>NZ_JBWMAX010000017.1:0-106600 GCF_056521385.1 Rhodoferax sp. RT5P35
CAACGCACAGGGCCCGGGACATTGAACAACTGCTGCCGCATCGCTGGCAGCCCATCCCTCCTTGAAATCAACCATGGCTGTGGCCAGTGGTCAACATGGGATGGCCGGACGCTTACGATGAATCGGCTGATTTAGACCTTTGGGGACGAAAAAAAGGCCGGTGAAAACCGGCCTAGATTTAGTGGAGGGAGAATCAACCGCGCATGGACTGCGCAATGTCGGTTTCTTCAACCCCCATGTCCAAGGCGTTGATCGCGTTGGAGAGCACGCGGCGCACGCCCTCGGCGAATGCCTTGTGGCCGTCCAAGTCGGTCCAGCGGCGGCCGGCTGCTTCGACCGGAGTCATCCAAAGGATTTCCCACTGGCCGATCCGGCCCACCACCGTGCCGAGCATGTTCTCCTCGACCATGCTTTCGACGTTGCCCTCGGGATCGACGTAGAACGCCGCCGGCTCGGCCACGTCGAAGATCGTTCCGAAGGTTTGCCCTTTGCGGATTGAAGCCTCCAACACGCTATTGATCCGGTTGCCGTTGAACCACGCCTCCAAGTCCGCTCGTTGGTAGTAGCAAGTCTGATTGCTGCCCGTCACTCCGACCGCGCCGGGCTGGCTGTAAGTGGGGCCGCTGCCACTCTTACGCAGGCGCTCCAAAGTCGTCACCGACATCCGCAAGAAGATCGCAGCCTCCGAGGTCGTCAAAGGGATCGTGGGGTCCAAGGACTTGATGGCGTTGATCACATCGACCACCTTCATCTTCTCGCCGTTGTAGTTGACCTCGGCGAACAGAGATTTGGACGAAGACGACACGGGCTGGCTCCTTGGATTTTTTTTCGGGCGGATGCCCCAAGATTATCCGATAAGACCTTGGATCGTTCGGAAGCGCCTGGCTGAGATGAACGACAGCCCAGGCCGCTGGCTTTCAAAAGGTCACACCCGCAACGAGCGTGGCTGCTTTTGACTGGGACTCGCGCTCAAAGCTCTGGCGAGCCTCTTGTGCTCATCGACGGCTGCGATTCGAGCCTTGATCAACGCCGATATCTCAGGCAGGCCGCCAATCTTTGCGTGGGTCGCGGCAGTTCTCCTCATGGCGTCCGTGGACCGCAGGTCCGCGCCGGCCTCGACCAGAGCGTCGATGAAGGAGTGATCACTTGCGCCGAAACGCGCCGCCCACATGGCAGGGGTCATTCCGAAAAAATCCTTGGCGTTCACATCGGCGCCTGCATCGAGCAACAGCCTCATGCATTCGCGGTTCGCCGTGCTCATCACCCGCATCAATGCGGTCTCCCCAGCATCCCCACGGGCATCCACTTCGGCGCCCGCCACGAGCAGCACGCGGAGGCAATCCGCGCGCTCAGCGTCCACTGCCCAGATGACGAGGGGGTTTTCCGCACCCTCGACCTTGCCTGAGACGACGCTCTCTCCCGCTTGGATAGCCCGCTTCGCGCGTTCGGCGTCGCCAGCCTTCACCGCTGCGCAGAGTTCGGAGGTGTGTTTGAAATCCATGATTCAGATTCTCAGAATCATGGAGGGCCGTCAAAGCGGCCACTGGCCTCGATGACGGACGGCTAGCCGACTTCGCCGGAAGCAAGGGCGTCGTGGCAGATCAATGACGCTCACGAACCGAATGATCCCCTGCTTCGTATTTCACGACGGCCCTAACCATTGCACGAGGCAAATTAACCCTACACCCTCAACGGACCTGAACCGGTCTTCGTTGGCTCTTTGGCGTTGGCGGCGAATGCCAACTTAGCTTTCAAAACAGCAGCCTTGAATGACCCCTCAAAATTTTGACCAATCCATTGCATGGCGTCCATGTCATTCATCAAGGCGGTCGCGATCAATGACGCATCCTCGATCACTGCTCTCACCACAATGTCCCTAGGAATTTGGAAATCCATTTTCGGGCCGCCGCCTGCGCCTCTCACCTTCAATAAGAAGGTAGTGGTTCCGTCATTCAAGAAATGTCTGACAACAAAGATTTTTCCCCAATGAAACTTTTCAAGCTCATACACATTGAACAAAGCTTCATCTCCGCTCGCCGAAACTTTCTGGATTGTTTCTGCGAGTATTGCAGCTCCGCCGAGGACGACAATTGCTTTCCCCAAAACCAATTCGCTAAACGCCTTGACTGGCAATCCAACGCCTTGAGTTTCAAATTCCACTTCATCAGCGCTCATTGACTTCCTTTCATAGTTGTGTAAATTTTTCAGCATTGCCAAGCGCACGGAGTCAATGCATGTCTCAAAATGAACTTCCAAAGAGAATCTGGAACCTCGACGCAGAAACTCTCATTGAGATGGGAGCAGACGCAGAATCGATACATGCACATGCGGAAATTGAGCTCGACGAAGATTTAGATAATCTAGCGAAACTGAACACCGCCAAAGTTCCGATCGACGAAAAAGCACTGGAGGAAAAAATTCGTGCTCGTCATCGAATGCATTGGGCAAAATTCTCGAAGGCTTAAGTTTTCCTTCCGAATATTATCTACTGCGGAGTCTTCGTAACCGTCTTGCGCGGCCTTCCGGTCCGGGACTTGGGAGGACGGCACACATGGGGCTCCGGGGCCGGGATCGGCGGCCAGTCGGCCGGCTTGAGCGAGTTGTAGATGTTGGGAGCCCTGACGATGATCGACTGCTCGACCTTCATCATCCATTCCCGCAAGAGTGCCCATTCGGCCGTCGTGTAGGTCTCCGTCACGTCGGCGCGGGCGTGGTTCAGGAAACGCTTCTTGATGCCTTCGGGGACTTCGATCGCCGTCATCACCGCGCCGAACGAGCGGCGCAGGTCGTGCCGGTTGAGCTTCTCGACACCGATCTCTTCCCGGAGGTCGTCGAGCAGGTCGGTGGCGTCCATGTAATGGCCGGTCTTCGAGAATGGGCTGCGGGCCGGGAAGACGAAGCTGCGGGACTTGCCGCCAAATCCGCGCCGAGAGGCCTCCTCGGCGGCGGCGACCTGCCGGCGCTTCAAGAGCTCCAACGCCATGGGCGTCAGCGGCATGCGGTGGCTGCGGCCGTTCTTGGTTTTGTAGAAGAAGACGTAGGGACCCCAGTCGGGGTGGTCTTTGATGTGGACGTGGCTGGTGGAGCGACGGCCCACACCGGGGGGGCCGGTCTCCAAGAGCAGCTCGCCCCACACAAGGCCGGCATGCTCGCTCTTGCGGCAACCCCAAAGCAGCATCAGCATCAAGTAGTGGACGCCGGTCATGTTGTCGTTCATGTCCTTCTTCGACCAGCAGGCCTCCAAGAAGGGGCCGAGGTCGGCCGATGGCCGCAAGGGATTGCGTTTGCCCTGCTCTTCGCGAACCTCCTCGATCTGCTCCCGGCTGCGGTAAAAGTTGTTGATCGCCAAGAAGTTGAACGGATTGCCCTCAATGTGGGCTTCGCGCCGCTGCGCCTGCGCCCTGATCTTCTCGTTCTCGATGAACCAGTTGATCGCCCGCGCCGGCCAGCGGAACGCCTGCTCCGTGGCGGTCGGCGTCGCCTCATGGGTCTCCAAGAATTTCTTCTTGATGTCGTCGGTGTGGATGTCGCGCACCTTGCGGTCGGACCACCTCCATTCCTTGTGCTTCCTCATCACCCGGTCGTAGACCTTCAAGGTGTCGGGCTTGGCCGGCCGCTGCGTCCGCTCGACCATGTGCTCGCGGTAGGCAAGCATCGCCTGCTTCAAGGTGACTTCGGCGGCGTCGCGCTCGCGGGCCAACACATTGGGGTTCTGGCCCGTCTCGACCATCGTCAAAGCCAACTCGGCCGCCCTCGCCCGCGCGTCCTGAATCCTGTCGTAGTCGGCGAAGTTGCCCACCTTGGAGAGCATGGACTTGCCCATGACCTTCCTGCGCAGGATGTAGGTCTTCTTGCCAGCCACCTTCAAGCCGAACCCCGGCGGGGCGTCCCGACTCGTGTCCCATAAGATGTAGCTTTCGGGATTTGGGACGGCTTTTTCAGCGAACTTCAACTTGCCTTGGCCGTTGTAGCCAACGGGGGGCAATTCAAGCTTTCGGAGCTTGCAGAAGTTGTCGTTGAGCTCGGCGCGCCACGCAGGAGCCCGCTTGGTGGCGGAGCCCTCCGCTTGGGGAGCGTCTGCTTGGCTGTCTTGGTCGAGCGACATGGCGATCCTCTCCGAAAAACATGAGATTTCGCGGCCGGGGGACTTTACTTCGGCTGCAAACCCTTGTCGCGAAAGGAATTTTCTCTTCAAGGGGGAGTAAACTGGAGCATAGCAGAAGAGAGGATCGAGGGGTCCCCATCTGGTCCCCAATACCGGGGTAGGCAAATGACGGAGCATGGTGGCAATTGAGGGTGCTAAGACCCCTCAAAAGATCAGTAAGTTATTGAATGACAACAGAAAAACAAGAAATCGACGGACAGGCAGCGAACGCACTCAGCGGCGGCCTAGACACGTCTAAGCACACCCCGATGATGCAGCAGTACCTGGCCATCAAAGCCGAGCACCCCGACACGCTGGTTTTCTACCGCATGGGCGACTTCTACGAGCTATTTTTCAGCGATGCCGAAAAGGCCACCGCCCTGCTCGACATCACCCTGACCAAGCGCGGCCACACGGCGGGCGTGCCGATTCCGATGTGCGGCGTGCCCTTCCATGCGTTGGAGGGCTATCTGGCCAAACTGATCAAGCTGGGCGAGTCGGTGGCGATTTGCGAGCAGGTGGGCGAAGTCACGGGCAAGGGGCCGGTGGAGCGCAAGGTGGTGCGCGTGGTGACCCCCGGCACCTTGACCGATGCCGAGCTGCTGTCCGACAAAACCGAATCCGTGCTGCTGGCCATCCACCAGGGCCCGCGCAACACCTGCGGCCTGGCCTGGCTGAGCGTGACGCGTGCCGAAATCCACCTGGCCGAATGCCCCAGCGACGAGCTGGAAGCGTGGGTCACCCGCATCGCCCCCAGCGAGCTGCTGCACAGCGCCGACGCCAGCCCCAGCCTGGAGCAGCGCATCCAGGCCCTGAAGCGCGCCACTGCGCCCGGCGTGGCCTTGTCCACCACCGCCCGCCCGGCGTGGCAGTTCGATGCTGCCCTGGGCCAGCGCAAGCTGCTGGAACAACTGCACGCCGCCACCCTGGCCGCCTGGCAGGCGGAGGACCTGCCCCAGGCCCACGCGGCGGCCGCTGCCCTGCTGAACTTTGCCGAGCACACCCAGGGCCGCGCCCTGTCGCACGTGCAGACCATCCGCGTGCAAAAGGGGGATGCCGGCATCCATCTGCCGCTCTCCACCCGGCGCAACCTGGAGCTGACGCAAACCCTGCGCGGCGAAGACAAGCCCACGCTGTTCTCGCTGCTCGACACCTGCAGCACCAGCATGGGCAGCCGCGCCCTGAAGCGCTGGCTGCTGGAACTCCAGCGCGACCGCAGTGAGGCTACGCTGCGCCTGCAAGCCATCGCCACCCTGCGAGAAGCCGGGCACGGCCAGCGCCTGCGCGAGCAGCTCAAGGGCAGCGGCGATGTGGAACGCATCAGCGCCCGCATCGCGCTGCGCCAGGTGCGCCCGCGCGAGCTGGTGGCCTTGCAATACACGCTACAAAAAGCAGAGCTACTAGTGCAGGCAGTACCTACGCAATCGGCACTTTTGATTCAAATTTCTGCCGCACTGCACCCTCCCGAGGGTTGCGCCGCCCTGCTGCAGCGCGCCATCCTGGACGAGCCCGCCGCACTGGTGCGCGACGGCGGCGTGATCAACCGTGGCTTCGATGCCGAGCTGGACGAACTGCGCGATATCCAGACCAATTGCGACGCGTTTTTGCTGGACCTGGAAACCCGCGAAAAAGCCCGCACCGGCATTGCCAACCTGCGGGTGCAGTTCAACAAGGTGCACGGCTTCTACATCGAAGTCACCCAGGGCCAGATCGACAAGGTGCCCGCCGACTACCGCCGCCGCCAGACGCTGAAAAACGCCGAGCGCTTCATCACCCCCGAGCTCAAAGCCTTTGAAGACAAGGCCTTGAGCGCCCAGGAGCGCGCCCTGGCCCGCGAGAAATGGCTGTTTGAGCAGGTGCTGGATGCCTTGCAGGCCTTTGTGCCCGCCTTAAGCCAACTGGCCTACGCCCTGGCCGCGCTGGACGTACTGTGCACCCTGGCCGAGCGCTCGCTAACCCTCAACTGGTGTGCCCCGGTATTCGCGAAAGAACCCTGCATCGCCATTGAAGGTGGCCGCCACCCGGTGGTGGAAGCCCGCCTGGCCGAGACCAGCAGCGCCAGCTTCATCGCCAACGACACCGCCCTGGGCCACCGCCAGCGCATGCAAATCATCACCGGCCCCAACATGGGCGGTAAATCGACCTATATGCGCCAGGTGGCCACCATCGTTCTGCTGGCCAGCATGGGCAGCTATGTACCCGCCAGCGCTTGCCGCCTGGGGCCAATAGATGCCATCCACACCCGCATCGGCGCGGCCGACGACCTGGCCAACGCGCAATCCACCTTCATGGTGGAGATGACCGAGGCCGCGCAAATCCTGCACAGCGCCACCGCCCACAGCCTGGTGCTAATGGACGAAATTGGCCGCGGCACCTCCACCTTCGACGGCCTGGCCCTGGCCAGCGGCATTGCCGCGCATCTGCACGACAAAACCCAGGCCTTCTGCCTGTTTGCCACCCACTACTTTGAGCTGACCGAGTTCCCGGCCCAGCACCATGGCGCGGTGAACATGCACGTCAGCGCGGCAGAGTCGGGCCGGGACATCGTGTTCCTGCACGAGCTGCAGCCCGGCCCGGCCAGCCGCAGCTACGGCATCCAGGTGGCCCGCCTGGCCGGCATGCCCGTAGCGGTGCTCAACCACGCCCGCCATACCCTGGCCGCGCTGGAAGACCACGCGCTGGGGAACCAGGCGCAAGTGGATTTATTTGCGCCGCCGCCCCAAAAGCCCGACGACGGACCCAGCGCTTTAGAATCTGCGTTAGCCGCCATCCAGCCGGATGCCCTGTCTCCACGCGAAGCGCTGGAGGCCTTGTACAGCCTGAAGAAACTCAGCCTGGGCGCATCGGCCTAACCCCATTTCAGCTTCTTACCCGTACCACCATGACCTACTGCGTCGCCATCAAACTCAATGCCGGGCTGGTTTTCCTGTCCGATTCGCGCACCAACGCCGGACTGGACCAGATCAGCACCTTCCGCAAGATGATCGTGTACGAGAAGCCGCAAGACCGCTTCATGGTGCTGCTGTCGGCGGGCAACCTGAGCATTTCGCAGGCCATCCGCGAGATCTTGCAGATCGAACAACTGAAGGAGAGCGAAGGCGGCGAGCCCATCACCATCTGGAACGCCAAGAGCATGTTCGACGCGGCCCGGGTGCTGGGTGCGGCGGTGCGCCATGTGTACGAACGCGACGCGGTGTCGTTGCGCCAGGCCGGTGTGGAATTCAATGTGTCGCTGATTTTTGGGGGCCAGATCAAGGGCGAGGGTATGCGCCTGTTCCAGGTGTATTCGGCCGGTAACTTCATCGAAGCCACGCCCGAAACCCCGTACTTCCAGGTCGGCGAATCCAAGTACGGCAAACCGGTGCTGGACCGCGTCATCACCCCCATCACCCCGCTGGACGAGGCCGCCAAGTGCGCGCTGGTGTCGATGGATTCCACCCTCAAATCCAATCTGTCCGTCGGCCTGCCGCTGGACCTGGTGGTGTACGAGGTCGATAGCTTCCAGACCGACAAGGTGGTCTGCATCGACGAGAACAACCCCTACATGAAGATGCTGCACAGCAGCTGGGGCCACAAGCTGCGCGAGGTATTCGACAGCATTGAAGACCCGATGTGGAACGGCGAGCAAACCGACGTGCCGCTGATGGTCGAATCCGGCCGGGGCAAACCACTGCGCAAGATCACTACACCGCAAGAACGCTTGATTTAGCACACCCCCAGGCTGCAGCGCTACGCGTCTTTCGCCAACCCCCTTGCAGGGGGCAACACCTGCGGCCTGGCGAAGCCAGTTCCGCGGTGTTCACGAAAAAGCGGGGAGGCATCGCTCACGTCTACAGCGACACGGCGGTGAACCTGCGCGACTGGGCTCGGCGGGCTAAGGTCACAAAATGCAGGTTATGCCGCCCATCATCTTCACCCACGCCAATAGCTTCCCCGCCGCCACCTACAGCGTCCTGTTTGCCAGCCTGCGCGCGCGCGGCTTCGCAGTAGAGGCCATCGACCAGCTCGGACATGACCCGCAGTACCCGGTCACCAACAACTGGCCGCACCTGGTGCAGCAACTGGCTGACTTTGCCGCCGAGGCAGTCACGCGGCACGGCGAGCCGGCGTTTCTGGTCGGGCATTCACTGGGCGGATTTTTGAGCCTGATGGTGGCGGCCCGACACCCGGAGCTGGCCAGCGGCGTACTGCTGCTGGACGCGCCGATTGTGGGCGGCTGGCGCGCCACCACGCTGGGGGCCATCAAGCGCGCCAAGATGGTGGAAGTGGTGTCGCCCGGCAAGATCAGCCGCACCCGCCGCCAGCACTGGGCCGACCAGAGCGCGGCGCTGGCGCACTTCGAGGGCAAAAAAGCCTTTGCCCGCTGGGAGCCGCAGGTGCTGCAGGACTACATCACTTTTGGCACCCGCGACGAGGACGGCCAGCGGGTCCTAAGCTTCGACCGCGCGGTAGAAACCGCCATCTACAACTGCTTCCCCGACAACATGGAAGGCCTGCTGCGCCGCCACCCGTTGAGATGCCCGGTAGCGTTCATCGGTGGCACCCACTCGGCCGAGATGCGCCAGATTGGCATGGGCCTGACCACCAAAATCACCAAGGGCCGCACCATGATGCTGGACGGCAGCCACCTGTTCCCCATGGAAAAACCTCTAGCCACAGCTGCGGCGATCGAGGCGGCCTTACGGAATATCGACAATATCAGTGCGCCAGCAGTGGCCCCAGAGCCTGCAGGCCCGCAATAAACGTCACCCGTTCGGCCACGTCCGCCGCCAAGCCTTCTTGCGGGTGCAGGCTGAACACCTGCATACCCGCGGCCAAACCGGCCAGCAGGCCCGGCAGGCTGTCTTCCACCACCGCGCAGTGGGCGGGCGCCACGCCCAAGGCCTGGGCGGCGTGCAGAAACAGGCCGGGGTCGGGCTTGAAATGGCCGACCTCGTAGGCGCAAAAAATACGCTCGCCCAGCAAGGGGCGCAAGCCGGTCAGGCCCAGGGTCAGCTCGACCTTTTCGCGCGGGCCGTTGGTGGCCACGCAAAACGGGAGATGCAGACTTTGCAGCAAGGCCAGCGCGCCTGGCAGCGGCTGCAGACCCTGGCGAAAGCGGATTTCGGACTGCTTGCGTGCCTGCGCCGTCAGGGTAGCTTCAAAACCCGGTGCCTGGGCGGGCAGCTGAGCCGCAATCCAGCCAATGCAATCGGCCATGCGCGCGCCGCGAAACCGCTGGTGCGCCTCTGCCCGGCTGACCGGTACGCCGTGGGCGATGGCCAGCGCGTGCAGCACATCCATGCCCGGCTCTTCGCTGTCCACCAGCGTGCCATCGGCATCGAAAATGACGGCCTGGATGGCCGCCATCAGGCTGCCCAGACGACGGTACCCGTATACCAAGTGGCCAGCACCACCAAACCAAAGGCGATGCGGTACCAGGCAAACACCACAAAGTCGTGGGTCGAGATGTAGCGCAGCAGCCAGCGGATGCACAGCCAGGCGCTCAGGAAGCTGACCACAAAGCCTACGGCAAACATCGGGAAGTCGGCCATGGACAGCAGCGCGCGTTCTTTCCACAGGCTGTAACCTCCGGCGGCGATCAGCGTGGGGATGGCCAGAAAGAAGCTGAAATCGGTGGCCGCCTTGCGCGACAGGCCTAGCAGCATGCCGCCAATGATGGTGGAGCCGGAGCGGCTGGTGCCGGGGATCATGCCCAGGCACTGCACCAGGCCGACCTTGAGGGCGTCCAGACCGCTCATGTCGTCGATCTCCTGGATACGCACCACGGGCTTGGCGCGGCGTTCCACCCACCAGATGATCAGGCCGCCGACGATGAAGGCCGTGGCCACCACCGGGGCGTTGAACAAATAGGCCTTGATGCTTTTATAAACAAAAAACCCGACCAGGGCCGCAGGCAGGAAGCCGATGGCCACGTTGAACACAAAGCGGCGCGAGCGGGCGCTGCTGCTGAAGCCGCTGATGGCCCCGGCAATCCGCTGCCAGTACACGATGATCACGGCCAGGATCGCACCGGTCTGGATGGCGATGTCGAACACCTTGGACTTGTCGTCCGTCATGCCCAGGAGCGAGCCGGTCAAAATCAAATGCCCGGTGCTGGACACTGGCAAAAACTCGGTCAGCCCCTCGACGACGCCCATGATGGCGGCTTTGATCAGCAAAATGGTATCCACACGCACTCCCCAAAAAATAAGATGGGGTGATTATCACTGGCCGGTCAACCGCTTTCGTAAAGCGCGCACCGCGCTGTCCACGGTTGTCAACACCGGTAAACCCGTAGCCACTGTGCAGGTTACTTGGCCGCAATTTTGCTGGCGCTACAGGTGTTTGACACCGCAGGCGTGGTCACCACGGGGGTGCTCACTGCAGGCGCGGACACCACCACCGGGGCTGTGGCCGTATAGACCACGTTGTCCACCCAAGCCGCGTCCGAGCCCGCGCTGCGGCTGGCATTTTTGGCATAGGTCCAGACCAGGGTGTGGCTGCCCGATGCCATCTCCAGGGTGTTGGTGATCCAGCCCTTTTCGCCGCTGATGCTCAGGGCGGTTTGCACCACGCCGTCTACCGCCACCGACAAAACGTCACCCCCCGCCTGCGACGACACCTTCCAGTCAAATGCCAGCGTGCCTGGACCGGTGACGGTGGTGGACAGGCTGCTGCTCTGGCTGTGCGTGATGTTGCCGGACTGGGCCGCCGATGCGCCCACGTGGACCGTGCTGGTCTGGCCAAAAAAGCCCACATCGCCGCCGCTGGTCCAGACCAGGCTGTCGTCCAGCGCCGTGGCCAGGGCAATTACCGGCACCACAAAGGTCGCGGTGGCGGCCTTGGTGGTGTCCATGGTCAAGGTGCAGGTGCCGGTGCCGCTGCAGGCCCCGCCCCAGCCGCTGAAGCTGGAACCGGTGGCGGGGGTGGCTGTGAGCGTCACGCTGCCATTGGTGGCAAACGGTGCGGTGCAACTGCTGCCGCAGCTGATGCCTGCGGGGGACGAGCTGACCGTGCCCGCGCCATTGCCCAGTTTGCCCAGCGACAGCGACACCGAGGCCACCGGGTTTAGCCAGGTGCTCAGTGCGGCGTTGTAGGCGGTGTCAAACCGGCCATAGATATTGCTGCCGCTGGGCGCGCTGCAGCTGGAGCTGCCGCCATACAACTGGCCCACCAGGTAGTGGCTGCTGCCGTTGGTCTGAAACAGCGGTGAGCCACTGCTGCCGCCCTCGGTCACCCCGCTGGTGTAGCGCACATTGACAAACGCTCCGCTGGAGCCGGCAGTGCTGCAGGTGAAGGTGTCGGTGGTGGTGTTCAGCGCCGTACACGCCTGGTAACCGGTAATCGTGCCGGTACTGATTTTTTGCAGATCCCCCGCCGGGTGGTGCACACCCGCCACCACCGCACCCAGCATAGGCGCGGTGGCCGCAGCCGACACCGACCAGCCCGCATATACCGCCCCGGTAGGCGGCATGCTGGCCAGCCGCATGAACGAGGTGTCGGTGCTGCTGCTGGCGTAAAGCAAAGTAGCCCCCCCAGAGACGGTTTGGCTGCCGCCGCCCAGGCTGCCACTGGCACAACTGCTGGCCCGGTAGAACCAGTAGCTCTCCAGCGTGGAAGCCACGGTTTGCTGGGATATGCAGTGGTTGGCACTCAGAAAATACGGGCTGGTGCTGGCGGCGGTGTCGGCCACCAGCGCCCCAGAGCACAGGTAAGCACCGCCATCGCTGCCAATAAAGCTGATCTTGGCCACCGCGTTGCTCTCGGCCGTGTAGCTGCTGTTGCAAGCCACATCCACCTCGCAGCTGCCCGCCGTACCGATGCCGGTGGCTTTGCCCAGGTTGTCACCGCCCGCCAAGGGCGAGGCGTAGATGTGGGCCAAGCGGGGAATGGCGATCTGCACGCTGTCGGTGGCAGTGTGGGCGGGCAGCTCTATCTCCAAGGTGGTCTCGGTGCCCTCGACCATTGGGGTCCAAAACATCCGCGCGGCATCGCTGCTGTCGGTGGCCAGGTTGCGCTGCACCGTGGCCAGCACCTCTTGCCCGGTCAGCACGTAGGCCGTGGGCGAGTCCGGGGCATACACCCGCAAGGTCGCCGCTGCGGGCAGGCTGCGCACCAGCACGCCCAAACGCACACCTTGGGCCAGACCCGACCCGATGCGGATGGCGGCAACGCTGCCACCCGCTGCGGTGGCTTGCCAGTCCAGCAGCGCCAATGTGCCAGCCACACTGGCCGTTTGCAGCATCTCGCGGGCCACACCGATCCGCCGCGGCACGCCCAGCGTGTCTTCCTGGGCTGCGGCGCTGCGCCGGGCCAGCGACAATTCTCCGAGGCTGACGCTGGCCGTGCGCACCGGCTGGCTGGGGCGCAGCTGGACCGGTGAGACCTCGCCGCTGCTGGCCACCCTGCGGATGGATTCGGCATGCGCCGCTAGGCCATCGCTGGCTGTAGGCACTGCCGCCACCGTGGCCCAGGCCACTAGGCTACCGGTGTCTTCTGCCGCCGTGGCGCAGGCCGTAGTACTGGACCCACTGCCTCCGCCGCAGCCAGCCACCGCCATAGCCACCACCCACACACTCCCAATAGCCAGCATCCGCACCATATGCGCTATCCCGTTGACAATTTCTTACATGATACGAAGGCTAGGTAAAGCCTATGTACCAAAACCACACCGCCCAGCGCGGGACCGGGAATGGAAATTTATAAGTAAAATAGGCCTATAGCGCATATTCCACCTACACATACAGCTACAAATAAGATAGCAGTATTTTAATTGCATGCCGAGGTGCCAGGAGCCAGCCACTGGCGCAAGGCCGTGTTGTAGGCCACATCCAGTCGGCCATAGGCGTTGCTGCCTGTGGGGTTGCTGCAGCTGGAGCTGCCACCGTACAACTGGCCCACCAGATAGTGGCCACCACCGATGGTTTCAAACAGGGGCGCGCCGCTGCTGCCCTCCTCGGTGGCACCGCTGCTGAACTGGGCGTTGACAAAATTGCCGCTGGCCTGGTTGGAGGTGGTGCAACTGAAGTTCAGCGAAGAAGCGGTCAGCGCCGTGCAGCTCAGGAAGGAATTGATTACGCCCGCGCTGATCGCCTGCCAACTGCCCTGCGGGTGGTGCAGCGTAGCCGCCGCGTCTCCCAGGGTGGGGACAGCCACCGACCAGCCGGCAAACACCGCGCCCGTGGGCGGTGTGTCGGCCAGCCGCATGAACGAGGTGTCGGTGCTCTGGCTGGCATACAGCAAGGTGGCGCCGCCGGTACGGGTGGTGGCGGCGGCATCCAGCGCCGGGCCTGCGCAGGTGCTGGCGCGGTAAAACCACCAGGTTTGCAAAGTCGATGCGGCCGTTTGCGTAGCGATGCAGTGGTTGGCCCCCAGGAAGTACGGCGTGCCGTCGCCCCGGGTGTTGTTGACCAGCGTGCCGGTGCACAGAAAGGCCGCACCGCCGTCTACAAAGCTCATGCGGGCCACCGCATTGCTCTCGGACCCGTAGCTGGGGCTGCAGGCCACATCCACCTCGCAACTGCCCACTGCGGCCTTGGCCAGGTTACCGCTGCCTGCCTCCGACAGCGGGCTGCTGAACAGGTGCGAAACGCGCGGAATGGCGATTTCCACCCCGGCGGTGGACACCTGCGGGGGCAACTCAATCTCCAGCGTGGCCTCGGTACCATCCACCACCGGAGCCCAGTAGGTGCGCCCGGCATCGCTGGTATCGCCCGCCGCGCGGTTGCGCGCCAGGGTGTCAAGCACGTCTTGCGCGGCAATGGTGTAAGCCGTGGCCGCGCCCGGGGCGTAGACCCGCAGCGTGGCCGAGGCAGGCAGGCTTTTCACCAGCAGGCCCAGGCGCAAACCCAGGGCCTGACCAGAGCGGATGCTGATGGCTGCCACCTGACCGCCCGCCGCCGTGGCCTGCCATTGCAGCAAGGCCGCCGTACTGGCCAGCGTACCGGTGACCACCACATCGCGCGGCAAACCAATTTGCTTGGGCACGCCGGTTTGCGCCAACAGGGGTTTCGCCGCCGCCACCTTGGCCTGCGCCACATCACCCAGTGCGATAGCCCGGGCCAGCACCTGCAGCGCGGGACGCGGCTGCAGGGGCGAGACATCGGTGCCTGCCATCTGGCGCAGCGACTCGGCCTTTGCCGCGGTACCCGACAGCAAACTGTCCGAAGCCGACCTGGCCGCATTGGTCGTCACAGCGGAGCACACTGCCCCACCATCGCCACTGCCGCCACCGCAACTGGCAACCAAACCCGCCACCGCCAACAGACTGACCCTGTTCCAACTACGCGCCATAAATATCTCCCGATAAGTTTGCCTATAACCCATTCCAACCCAAGCAATGTACCCGTCAGGCGTACCGCAAGGCCGCAATAGGTGCCAACTGGGATGCCCGCTGTGCCGGGTAAAACCCAAAAAACACGCCGACCGCCGCCGAAAAGCCCACCGCCAGCGCCACCGATGCCAACGTCATGCTGACCTGCCAGCCCGCCGCATGCCCCACGGCCCAGGTGGCCAGCGCCCCCAGCAGCACACCCGCCGCGCCGCCCAGCAAACTGAGCGTTACGGCCTCGACCAGAAACTGCACCAGAATATCGCGCCCCCGCGCGCCCACGGCCATGCGCAGGCCGATTTCACGGGTGCGCTCGGTCACGCTGACCAGCATGATGTTCATGATGCCGATACCGCCAATCAGCAGGCTGATGCCAGCCACCGCCGCCAATAGTAAGGTCATGGTGCGACTGGATTGCTCTTGCGCCTCCAGAATCTCACTCAAATTGCGGAGGGTGAAGGTGTCGTCGGCACTGGCCTCCACCTTGAAGCGCTGGCGCAGCAGCTCGCGGATGTTTTCCTCGGCCACCTGCATGCTCTGGCCCTCGCGCACCTTCACGTTGATGGCCCAGACGCGCTTCACATTGCCCGGCGAGCCGCCCTGCAGCCGGTTGCGGTAGGTAGAGATCGGCAACACCAGGATGTCGTCCTGGTCCTGGCCCATGGAGTTTTGCCCTTTGCGGGCCAGCACGCCGACGATCTTCACTGGTACGGTGCGCACCCGCACCGTCTGGTCGATCGGGTCGGCATCCCCAAACAGCTCTTGCGCCACGGTGGCACCGATCAGGCCGACCTTGGCCGAACCCTGCAACTCGGCATCTTCAAACGCCCGGCCCGCGGCCAGCGGCCATTCGCGGGCCTCTAAATAGTCGTTGTTGGTGCCAAAAATGGTGGTGCTCCAGTTGGCGTTGTTGGCCACCACCTGGGCCATGGTGCGCGAGGACGGCGCGGCCACCTGCACCTCGGGCACTTCCAACTGGATGGCGGTGGCGTCCTCTTCGGTCAGGCGGCTGCGGGTTTGCGCGCCCTGGCGCACGCCCGCCGCCGTGGCCCCGCCGGGCAGCACCAGCATGATGTTGGAGCCCAGGCCCTGCATTTGCTCCTGCACCCTGTCCGTCGCGCCCCGGCCCACCGCTACCATGGTGATCACCGCCGCCACGCCAATGACGATGCCCAGCATGGTCAGCAGGCTGCGCAGCGCGTTCGAGGCCAGCGCCCGCCAGGCACTGCGCAGCGCGGCCATGCCGTTCATCTGGGCAGGGCCGCGGCGGGCAGCGTCGTCCCGAGCCGCCGCCGGGTGCAGGGTGTCCGAGACGCGCCGCAGGTCCTCCACGATCTGCCCGTCCTTGAAGACGATCTTGCGCCGCGCCCAGGCCGCAATATCGGCCTCGTGCGTCACCAGCACCACGGTAATGCCCTGGGTGTTCAGGTCGGTCAGCAGCTGCATCACTTCCTCGGAGGTCTGGCTGTCCAGTGCGCCTGTGGGCTCGTCGGCCAAGATGAGCTGCGGCTGGTTCACCAGCGCCCGCGCAATCGCCACCCGCTGCTGCTGCCCGCCCGACAGCTCGGCGGGCGTGTGGTGCATGCGCGCGCCCAGGCCCACGCGCTGCAAGGCGGCGGCGGCCCGCGCCCGGCGCTGCGTGGCCGCCACCCCAGCGTAAACCAGCGGCAGCTCCACATTTTCCAGCGCACTGGCACGGGGCAGCAAGTTGAACTGCTGGAACACAAAGCCGATGCGCTGGTTGCGGATACGCGCCAGCGCGTCGGCATCCAGGCCCTGCACCGCATCGCCCGCCAGCGTGTAGCTGCCGCTGCTGGGCGTGTCCAGACAGCCCAGAATGTTCATCAGCGTGGACTTGCCCGAACCCGAGGTGCCCATGATGGCCACGAAGTCGCCCTCGGCAATCTCCAGCGACACGCCACGCAGGGCGTGCACGACATCTCCGCCCATGGCGTAGCTTTTGCCTAGCGCCTGGGCGTGGACGACATCCATTAAAAAGGCACCTTGGGCGCGGCTGCGCGGGGGGCTCCGGTGAGCGGGTTGCCCGTCACCACCGCCGTGCCGCTTTGCAAGGCGCTATCGGGCGCAAGCAGCTCGGTGCTGCTGCCGTCGGTGATGCCCAGGCAAACGTTGGTGGCCACCGGCTTGCCCAGCGCGTCCAGCAGGTAGATCCGGCCCCGGCGCGCAGAATTTATAGAAATAGTGCCGCTAGCGCAGGTAACAACTGCGCCATTAGCTACAGTATTAGTAGCATTGGCGGTATCGGCAATGCGCATGCGCAAGGCGGCGTTGGGCACTTTCAGCACGTCTTGCCGGGTGTCGGTGACCACCCGCACATTGGCTGTCATGCCGGGCAGCAGGCGGCCATCGGTATTGGCAAAGCGCAGCACGGCCACGTAGGTGACCACATTGGCCACGTTCAGCGCAGCCTTGCGCACCTGGCGCACCTCGGCCTCGAAAGTCTGGCCGGGGAAGGCATCGACATTGAAATTGGCCTTTTGCCCCAGGCGGATGCGGCCCACATCGCTCTCGTCGATGCTGGCCTCGACCTGCATGTCGTGCAGGTTTTGCGCAATCACAAACAGCTCGGGGGCCTGCAGGCTGGCGGCCACGGTCTGGCCGCGCTCGATGGTGCGTTTGATGACAATGCCACTGACCGGCGAGGTGATGCGGGTGCGGCCCAGGTCGATACGCGCCTGGCCCAGCATGGCTTCGCGCTGCGCCACATTGGCCAGTGCGGTTTTGATCTGCGCATCGGTCACGCTGGCCTGGGCCTGGGCCAGCTTGAGCAGCTCGCCGCTGGTGTTGACCAGGGCGCGGGTGCGGTCCACCTCGCTTTGGGCGATGAATTGCTTGTCGGCCAGGTCGCGCTTGCGCTCAAAGTCGCGCTGGGCCTCGGTCAGGTCCACCTGGGCTTTAGAGATGGCGGCCCGGCCCGCTGCGGCGTTGGCCTGGGCCGTCAGCACAGCAGCCCGCGCAGCATCCACATCGGCCTGGGCCGAGCGCACGCGGTACTCAAAGGTTTCCGGGTCCAGCATGGCGATGAGTTGCCCGGCCTTCACCTCGTCGTTGAAGTCGGCGTACAGCTCCTTGATCTGGCCCGACACCTGGGTGCCCACCGACACCTGGGTCACTGGGTTCACCGCCCCGCTGGCCGCCACGGTGGCCAGCAGCGAGCCGCGCTCCAGGCTGCCGGTGCGGTACACCGGCTGGTCCGCGGCACGGCTCTGGGTCCACCACCACGCAGCACCGCCCAGCACCGCCACGGCCACCAATCCCCCCACCCATTGCTTCATTTTTCGCATGGGGGCGATTGTAGGAACGGGCGGTTACAGAATGCCGTGTGGGGTTACCCGCTGGCAAAGATCAGGGCCGTCGAAACGACACAGGCTGCTTCGCCCAGTACGCCGATGCCAGCAGGTCCAGCCGCACCTCGCCGCCGCTAGACGGCGCGTGCACAAACCGCCCCTCGCCCACGTAGATGCCCGCATGTGTGGCCGCGCCGCGCGGAGTAAACACCACCAGGTCGCCGGTACGCACCGCCTCCAAGGGCACAGCCTGGCCCCAGCTGATGAGAGATGCCACGGTGCGCGGGGCCGACAGGCCCGCCTGGGCTTTGTAGACATAGCCAATCAGGCCGCTGCAATCAAACCCCGACGCGGGCGTATTGCCGCCATAGCGGTACGGCGTGCCGACCAGGCTGATGGCGTAGAGCGTCACGTCATTAGCTTCGTCCACCGACAAGCGGGACGCAGCCAGGGTACTGGCCGTGGAGGGGCGGGACGGTGGTGCGGTAGAGCAGCCCGCCAGCGCCAGCAGCAGCAGCAGCACCAGCCCAGCCGCCGAAGGATGTATTTTTAAGGAGATGCACATACCGCCATTGTGGACAACATCCCCGGGCCAGGCATTCCTGCGCGCTCAGGTCACCGGGGCCGGGTTGAACAGCACCAGGGCGTTGTGCAGCTTCCAGTGCTCGGCCCAGGTCTTTTGGCCGCTGGCTACGGCCAGCATCAGGTGGAACAGTTCCCAGCCCACGTCTTCGATGCTGGCCTCGCCAGTGGCGATACGGCCTGCGTTCACGTCCATCAGGTCGTGCCAGCGGCGCGCCAGGTCGCTGCGGGTCGCCACCTTGATGACGGGCACTTCGGCCAGGCCGTAGGGCGTACCCCGCCCGGTGGTGAAGATGTGGACGTTCATGCCCGCGGCCAGTTGCAGCGTGCCGCAAATGAAGTCACTGGCCGGGGTGGCCGCGTAGACCAGGCCTTTTTGCTGCAACTTCTCACCCGGCGAGAGCACCCCCGAAATCGGTGCCGAGCCGGACTTGACGATGCTGCCCATGGCCTTCTCGACGATGTTGGACAGGCCCCCCAGCTTGTTGCCCGGAGTGGTGTTGGCGCTGCGGTCCACACGGCCTTGGTGCAGATAGTTGTCGTACCAGGCCATTTCACGCACCATGGCATCGGCCACGGCAGTGCTGCTGGCGCGGGCGGTGAGCTGGGCGATGCCGTCGCGCACCTCGGTGGTCTCGGAAAACATGACGGCCGCCCCGGCACGTACCAGCAAATCGGTGGCAAAGCCCACGGCCGGATTGGCGGTCACGCCCGAAAACGCGTCGCTACCGCCGCACTGCACGCCCACCACCAACTCGGACGCGGGCACGGTTTCGCGGCGGCGCAGGTTCAGGCGCTCCAGGTGCACCCGGGCTTGGCGCAAGATCGCGTCCACCATGGCCATGAAGCCCACGTTCTCTTCGGCCTGCAGGCAGACCACGTCCAATGCCGCACCGCGCTGGTCATCAATCGGAATGCTGCCGGGCGGCAACAGGCGCTCGGGCTGCAGCTTTTCACAGCCCAGGCTGAGCACCATCACTTCGCCGCCAAAGTTGGGGTTCAGGCTGATATTGCGCAGGGTGCGAATGGGAATGATGGCATCCGGCGCGTCGATCGCCACGCCGCAGCCGTAGGTGTGCTCCAGGCCCACCACGTCGTCCACATGCGGGTAGCTCGGCAATAGCTCAGCCTTGATGCGTTGCAGCGCAAAATCCAACACACCCGCCACACACTGCACAGTGGTGGTGATGGCCAAAATATTGCGGCTGCCCACCGAGCCATCGGCATTGCGGTAGCCCTGGAAGGTATAGCCCTCCAGCGGTGGCAAGGGCACGGGGGTCACCACGCCAGCATCGCCCGGCATGGGCAGGCCCACCAACTCCCGGGCGGCGGGCATCTTCAATAAACGCTCGTGTATCCAGCTGCCGGCCGGAATCTCGCGCTGCGCATAGCCGATCACCACGTTGTAGCGCAGCACCGGCGCGTCGGCCGCCAGCGCAACCAGACTGACCTTGTGGCCTTGCGGCACCTTGTCTTGCAGCACCAGTCCCGACGGCAGTACCGTGCCCGCAGGCAGGCCCCCGTCGTTGGCCACAATGGCCACGTTGTCCAATGCATGCATGCGGATGGTGAGGGGCACAAGGGCGGGAGATACAGGGGCGGAAGGTGCAAGAGCGGGTGGGGATGCCATGGAGGATGTCCTGTATTTTTAAAATCGCCAGCGGTAAGCCTGCGTCATCAGTTGTCTGACAACAAGCTACGGATGATGCCCCAAGTACGCCATGGGGTCAAGCTGTCTGGCCTGCAAAGTTAACCCTGACAACACTGGACAAACTTGTGGATAAGCCGGGCAAACCGCTGTATGCATGGCTTAAGTGTTTGTTTTCAAAAGACAAAGCTTGCAGTGCCCATAAAACAGGCAGATTGTAAAAACGCCCCTGGCCGCTGAAATCTCCTACCATGGGCCGCATCCATGGAACGCTGCAAAGGAGATTTTTTATGCCGATCCGCCCTGTTGTTTTGCTCGCCACTGCGGCTTTGCTGGTGGGCTGTGCCCTGTCGGCCTGCGCCAACAAAACCGCAACGCCCGCAACACTGTCCGGCCCCGCGCTGCAAAGCCGCCTGAGCGCTCTGCGCTGGACGCTGCAATCGGCTACCGATGGGCAAGGCCACGCCATCGCCACCCTGCTCCCGCGCGCCGACCCGCGCTTCAGCATGGAATTTAAAGAGGGGCGCATCGGCATCCGGGGTGGCTGCAATGCCATGGGCGGCAGCTACCAGATCGATGCGGCGAACCAGCTGCGAGTGGGGGAATTGGTGTCCACGCGCAAGGCCTGCGTGGACGGCGGGCTGATGGAGGCCGACAGCGCCCTCAGCGCGGTGCTCGCAGACAGGCTGCAGCTCCGGCTGGAGGATGGCCCAGCCCCCCTGCTGCGGCTGGTGTCGGTTGCCGGACAGACACTGGTGTGGGCGGGTGCAGCAGCACCTTGATTGCTACAATTTAAGTAGCATCTAGCGCAGATGGAGTATACGCCAGAGGCCTATTTGGCGTTGAAGTTATGCAGTGACCGACACCGGTTCCAAGCGGCGGTGCTTGACGATCAAGCGCTCGGGCGACAGGTACTGTGGCAAGTAGACATCAAAGGGCATGGTGTCGGCGGCCTCGATGGCTTTCTGGGCGGCAACCGACGCGGTGGTCATCGCTTCAAAACGGCTTTGCTGCTCAGCACTGAACGGCAAGTCCAGCAGGTGCTGGCGGGTTTGCAGCGACTGCTGGGCGATGAAGGGCACGAACGAACCGCACGCGGTTCCCTGCATGGCCGCCAGCACGCGGGCCGACGACAGCAGGCTGGGATCGGCCAGGGCGGCATCGGCAGCGGCCAGCGCATCGCTGTACAGCGTGCCACCGTGGGCGGCATCCAATGCAGCGGCGATGGGGCGGCACTGGGCCACCAGGTCGCTGCCCCACTCGGCCAAGGGCACTTCCTGGCCTGCGCGTTCCAGCGTCAGGCCGGGCTCGCGGCCCCGGGCGGCCACGCGGTGCTGGTTGTGCGCCAGCTCGGTGATTTCCTGCGGGCTGTCGGGTGGGCTGTCGCTCAGCAAACAGTGCAGCAAGAACACGTCGATGAAGCGCATGGTCTGGGCGGTGATGCCGACCGGCACAAATGGGTCCAGGTCCAGCAGGCGCACTTCCACGTACTCCACGCCGCGCTCGCGCAGGGCGTGCAGCGGGCGCTCGCCGGGGTAGATCACCCGCTTGGGGCGGATGGTGCCGTAGAACTCGTTTTCGATCTGCAGCAGGCTGGTGGCCAGTTGGTTGTAGTCGCCGCCGGTGCCGCGCACACCCACCGCCTTGTAGGCCGGGTAGGCGCGGGTCAGCGCGTCTTGCAGCGATGCGCCGTAGCCTTCCAGGCTGTTGTAGCTCACGGCCAGCGAGGCCTGGGCATCGCTTTGGTAGCCCAGGGGCCCCATGCGCAGCGAGGTGCCGTGCGGCATGTACATGGTGCAGTCATTGAGTTGTTCCAGCGCATGCTGGCGACCGGCCACAAAGCTGGAGCACACCGCGGGCGACGCGCCAAACAGGTACAGCAGCAAAAATGCGTGGCGGCGGAAGTTGCGGATCAGGCCGAAGTATTCCTCGCTGGTCACGCCCGGCAGCGACCAGTTGTAGTGGATGCCCGAGATGGTCTGCATGCGGCGGCCATAGCGGTGGCCCAGACCCATGCGGTAGACGCTCTTGGCGCGGCCCACGTTGGAGCTGCCATAGCGGCCAATCGGAATGGTCTCGTCGGTGGGCAGGCCGCAGGGCATGCTGGACACCCAGAGCATTTCATCGTCACCCTGCGCTTGCAGGGTGCGGTAGGTGAACTGGTGCACTTCGGTGAGCTCGTCCAGGCAGGCTTCCACGCCTTTGTGCACGCCGGTGATCAGCTCCACCTGGGATTCGCTGAAGTCGGTGGTGATGTGCGGGTGCGTCAGGGCCGAACCGAGGGCTGACGGGTGCGGCGTGAGGGCTAGGCTGCCGCTGGGCTGGGCGCGCAGGCTTTCCTTTTCCAGGCCACGGCGGATGCCCTGGAGCCGGTCGGGCGCGAGGGCCTGCAGGCGTTCTAGCAATGCGGCGGAGGGGGAGGAACTGCTCATCATGGGTATCCGTTAGAGAAAGGATGCAGCGCCCAAACCCCGGGCGGCTCGCCCACGGTCTGGGCACTGCATCCAGTCGTACATAAATCTTGACTGGGCGTGGAAGGTATCACAGGCGCGCCGGGCGTGCTGGAGACGGCAAAACGCCCCCAGCCGCAGGGCGTGGGGGCGTTTTGCGCAAGCGAGAACTACGGTTTTGCTACCTGCGCCGTGACGCTGCTGGCATCCCAGCCGCCGCCCAGCGCCTTGTACAGGCTGACCACGGCATTCAACTGGCTGCGCTGGATGTCGATCAGGCCAGATTCGGCCTGCGCCAGGTCGCGCTGGGCGTTCAGCACATCCAGGTAGCTGGAGTAGCCGTTTTTGTAACGCAGGTCGGCCAGGCGCAGGGTACTGCGCAGGGCATCAATGCGCTTGGCGGTAGTGGCGGTGATGTCGCGGCCAGCAGCCACGTTGTTCAGCGCGTCGTGCACATCGCGGAAAGCGTTTTGCACAGTCTGGGTGTAAGTGGCCAGCGCCTGCTGCTGGCGCGCGTTGGACGCGGCTACCACGGCATCGATCGCCCCGGCGCGGAAGATCGGCTGGGTCAGGTTACCCACCAGGTTCCACAGCAGCGAGGCCGGGTCGAACAGGTCTTTGAGCTCCTTGGACTGGTAGCCCACGCCCGCCGTCAGGCTGAGCTTGGGGAAGTAGGCAGCGCGGGCCTGGCCGATGTCGGCGTTGGCCGCCACCAGGCTTTGCTCGGCAGCCACTACATCGGGGCGGCGGGTCAGCACATCCGACGGCAGATCGGCCGGAATGGCTTGCGCGGCGTACAGCGTGCCCAGGTCGGCACCGCGCACCAGCACCGGGTTGGCGATTTCAGTGGGCTTGCGGCCCAGCAGCACAGCCAGCGCGGATTCGGCATTGCTGCGACTTTGCACCGTCTGCTGCAACGTGGCCTGGATGCCTGCGGCTTCGGATTCGGCCTGGCGCAGGTCCAGCTCGCCAATCACCCCGGCGCTGAAGCGGCGGTTTTGCAAACGCAGGTTCTCGGTGCGGGTGGCCAAAGTCTGTTCGCCCAGGGTTTGCTGGGCATCCAGGGCGCGCAGGGCAAAGTAGCTTTGGGCCACGTTGGCGTACAGCGTGGTCAGCACCGTGCCGCGGCTGGCCGCCTGGCTGAGCAGGCGGGCACGGGCAGCTTCGTCGGCGCGGGCATATTTGCCCCAAAAGTCCAGCTCGTAACTGGCGCTAAGGGCGAGTTGCCGGTCATTGGAGTACGGGCTGGCACCCGGTACGAAGCTGGCCGCATCCTGGCTGCTGCGCCGACGCGTAGCACTGGCGTTCAAATCCACCGTAGGGTAGAAGTTGGACGCGTTCTGGTCCAGCGTAGCGCGGGCTTCGGCGATGCGGGCAGTGGCCAGGGCCAGGTCTTGGCTATTGGCGGCGGCCTCTTGCAGCAGGCCATCCAGCACCGGGTCGTTAAAGCCCTTCCACCACACCAGCCAGTCCACGCTGGTGGCGGTGCCACTGCTGGTCAAGGTGGTGGGCAGGTCCAGCGCCGGGCGCTGGTAATTAGGACCTAAAGGGGCGATACCGCAGGCAGATAGTACGCAAGCAGCTGCTAAAGTAATAGCAAATGATTGTAGAGTGCGCTTAGACATGCTGCGCTCCTTCGCCATGGGTGGGTTTGTTCAGACTCTTGAAGTCCTCCGGCGTGCTGCGGAAGTTCCAGTCGTTGACCAATTTAAAGAACAGCGGCACCAAAAACACCGCCAGGAAGGTCGCCGCCAACATGCCACCCAGCACACCGGTACCGATGGACTGGCGCGCAGCCGCACCCGCACCGCTGGAGAAAGCCAGTGGCACAACACCCAAAATGAAGGCCAGCGAAGTCATCAGAATCGGGCGGAAGCGCAGCCGGGCCGCTTCCAGGGCCGCAGCCACCGGGGTCAGGCCTTCGTGCACCTTCATGGTCGCAAACTCGACGATCAGAATCGCGTTCTTGGCCGACAAGCCCAGCAGCGTGACCAGACCAATCTGGAAGTACACGTCGTTGGTGTAGTTGCGCAGGTATACCGCCACCAGGGCACCAAAGATGCCGAACGGCAGGGCCAGCAGCACAGAGAACGGCAGCGACCATTTTTCATACTGCGCAGCCAAGATCAAGAAGATCATCACAAAACCTGCGCCGATGGCCAGGCCGCTCGAGCCGCTGCTGCGCTTCTCCTGAAAGGCCGAACCACCCCAGTCGTAACCCACATCGGTGGGCAGCACATTGGCGGCCGCGCGTTCCATGGCTCGAATCGCCTGGCCGGAGCTGAAGCCCGGCTTGGGGTCACCCAAAATCTGGATGCTGGGCAGGGCGTTGAAATGCTGAACCGAGTCCGGCCCCGACACAAACTTCACGTCGGCGACGCTGCGAATCTGGATCATCTTGCCGGTGTTGCTGCGCACGTACAGGTTGCCGATGTCGTCCGGCTTGGAACGGTACTCGCCCTCGGCCTGCATCAGCACCTGGTAGATACGGCCACTTTTGTTGAAGTCGTTGACGTAGTAGCTGCCGAGCGTGGCGGCCAGGGTGTTGTAGATGTCGGCCACGGCGATGCCCATGGAGCGGGCTTTTTCGGTGTCCACACTCACATACAACTGCGGCGAATTGGCCTGCCACAGGGTCTTCACGCCTTGCAGCTCGGGCTGCTTATTGGCCTCGGCCAGCAGCTGGGGCAGGATTTGCGCCAAACGCCGCACACCGCCGTCACCCTTGTTTTGCAGATAAAACTCGAAACCACCGGTCTGGCCCAGGCCCTGGATGGCCGGGGGCGTAAAGGCCAGGGGCAGGCCTTCCTTGATGCCGCCGGTTTTCATGTAGAACTCACCGACCAGCTCTTTGGCCGACTGTTTGCGCTCGTCCCAGGGCACCAGCGGGAAAAACATGGTCGCGGCTGACGACTTCAGGCCGCCGCCACCCAGAAAGTTCAGACCCACCAGGCTGAAGGTGGAGTCGATGTTCTTGTTGGGAGACACCGCGGCTTCGATTTGCTTGACCACCTGGTTGGTACGGTCCAGCGACGAACCTTCGGGCAGGATGGCCGCCGCAATGTAGTAGCCCTGGTCTTCATCGGGCACCAGGCCACCGGGGACAATCTTGAACAGCAGCCCGGTCAAACCGGCCATGCAGACAAACAAAATCACGCCCATGAAGCCGCGCTTCAGGAAGAAGGCCACGCCACGGGTGTAGCGGTGGGTCAGCTTCTCGAAACTGCGGTTGAACCAGCTGAAAAACGCATTCTTGCGCTCGGCACCAGGCTTCAGCAGCACCGCGCACAAGGCAGGGGTCAGCGTCAACGCGACCACGCCAGACAAGCACACGGCGATGGTGATGGTGACCGAAAACTGGCGGTACAACTCGCCCGCCAGGCCGCCCAAAAACGCCACCGGAATAAACGCGGCGCACAGCACCAGCACAATCGCGATCACCGGGCCGGTGACTTCGCGCATGGCCTCGATCGAGGCTTCACGCGGGCTCATGCCCTCTTCGTGCATCAGGCGCTCGACGTTTTCCAGCACCACAATCGCATCGTCCACCACGATACCGATCGCCAGCACCATGCCGAACAGGGTCAAGGTGTTGATGCTGTAGCCCAGCAGGTGCAAGCCCGCCATGGTGCCGATCAACGATACCGGCACGGCCAGCGTGGGAATGATCGTGGCGCGCCAACTTTGCAGAAACAAATACACCACGATGAACACCAGCACCATGGCCTCGGCCAGGGTTTTCAGCACTTCATGGATGGACTCGGTGACGAAGGGCGTGGTGTCGTACGGGGTGGAATAGGTCATGCCCTCGGGGAACTTGGCCTTGAGTTCGATCAGCGTTTTTTCCAGCGCTTCGCGGGTGTCCAGCGCGTTGGCACCGGTCTGCAGGAACACCCCGACAGGAACCGTCGGGTGGCCATTGATGCGACCGTAGAAGTTGTAGTCTTTGGAGCCCAGCTCGACGCGGGCCACATCCTTCAGCCGCACGATGGCACCTTTGTCGCCAGTACGGACCACAATGTTGGCGAAGTCTGCGGGTTCGAGCAAGCGGCCTTTGGCCGTGACGGTCAAGGTCAGCTCTTCGGTATTGCCGGGTGGTGCGCCGATCTTGCCGGCGGCGTACTGGGCGTTTTGCTCGGTTACGGCACTGGAAATATCGCCTACGGTAATGCCCATGGCCGCCATGCGGTCCGGGCGCAGCCAGATACGCATGGCGTAGTCTTTGGCACCGAAGATCTGCACATTGGTGGTACCGGGCACGCGCTTGATGGCATCCAGCACGTTTTGCGTCACGTAGTTGGAGATGAACAGCGCGTCATAGCGGTCGTCGGGCGAGTAGATCGCCGCCACCGTCATGAAACTGGCCGAGCTTTTGGCCACGGTCACGCCCTGGCGCTGCACTTCTTGCGGCAGCTTGTTCAACACCTGGTTGACGCGGTTGTTCACGTTCACCGCGGCGATATCCAGGTCGGTGCCCACGTCAAACGTGACGCTGATGCTGACTGCGCCGTCGCCGGACGAGGTAGAGCTCATGTAGAGCATTTTTTCCACACCATTGATCGACTGCTCGATGGGTGCGGCCACCGTGGTTTCCAGTACTTCGGCCGAAGCACCGGGGTAGACCGCGCTGACGCTGACCACGGGTGGCGAAATTTCCGGGTAGCGCGCAATCGGCAGCACGCGCATGGCGGCCAGCCCGGCCAGCACCAGGAACAGGGACAACACCGTCGCGAAGATCGGACGGTCGATAAAAAACTTGGAGAACATGGGTGTGTTGCTCCTTATTTCGCAGCTGAAGCAGCAGCACTAGCGGGCGCTGCAGGTGGCTTATCTGCAGGAGGTGCAACAGGTGAAGCAGGTGAAGCAGGTGCAGCACCTGGGGCTGCGGCCACATACGGCACGGGCTTGACCGTCATGCCTGGCTCGTGCGCCTTGATATAGCCTTCGACCAGCACGCGATCGCCGCTTTGCACACCCTTGGTGACGATCCATTCGCCCTTGGTCCAGCCATCCAGCTCGACCGGACGCGGGGCCAACTTGTCGTCAGGGGTGACCAAAAACACGATCTTGCCCATCGGGCTGTCGATCACCGCACGCTGCGGCACGCTGATGGAGTTGGGGCGACTGGCACCGCCCAACAGCACACGCACAAACTGGCCGGGACGCAAGACACCATCGGGGTTGGGAATTTCGGCCCGGGCATCAAAGCTGCCCGTGGTGGCGTTGAGCTTTTCGCCGGTGAAGTTGAGCTTGCCCGCACGCGGGTAGGTGCTGCCGTCGGCCAGCTTGACATTCACGCTGAAGCCCAGGCTGCCATTGGGCGACTTTTTGCCCGGCACGGCCAACTGGCCCGAACCCACTTGCTTGGTGATGCGCAGCAGGTCGGCCTCGGACACGCTGAAGTTCACGTACATCGGGTTGGTTTGCACGATGGTGGTCAGCAGGCTGTCGGTGGCCGACACCAGGTTGCCGTCGGACTTGGCGGCCGCGCCGGTGGTGCCGCTGATGGGGGCCACCACGGTGGTATAGCCGAGGTTCAAACGGGCTTCGTTGGCCTGGGCCTGGGCTTGCTTCAAGGAAGCAACGGCGGATTCGGCGGCCGACTTGGCATCGTCAAATTCTTTCTGGCTGATGGCTTTCTCGGCCACCAGCGGGGCCAGACGGGCCTGGTCGCGCTGGGCCTGGTTGACCTTGGCCTGCGCCACGGCCACCGCCGCATCGGCGGAAGCGGCCTGGGTCTGGAAGTTGGCCGGGTCAATCTGGAACAGCGGTGTGCCCGCCTTGACCACAGCACCTTCTTCAAACAAACGCTTGTTCAGAATACCCGCGACCCGGGCCCGCACCTCGGTTTCGCGCGAACCGGCGGTTTGGCCCACGTACTCCAGTTCGACCGCATGGTCCTGGGCCGTGACGGTGACCACCGACACCTCGGGCGGTGGCATGGCGCCACCCGGCGCTCCGGCCTGACCCACAGGCTTGCCACAGGCCACCAACGCCAAAGGCAGGGCAGCCAACAAGAAGGGCGACATCCACCGCTGGCGCAAGGAACGCGCCGTAGATGCGGGTTGCGAATGCTGATGGGGGTGGTCGATCGAGGGAGTGCGAGACAGTGCGATGGACATAAACATAGTAAGGTTTAATTAGGTTGATGTAGTATCACATACATTCGTGTATGTTTACTTTAAGATCAGTAGTAACCCGTTAGCAACTTTCCCGCCATGGCCAGAAAAACCAAAGAAGACGCAGAGCATACCTACGCCGCCCTGCTAGAGGCGGCGGAGCAGATGTTTTTTGACAAAGGTGTTGCCCACACCACGCTGGCCGATATTGCCAGCGCCGCAGGCATGACACGGGGTGCTATCTACTGGCACTTCAAAGATAAGGGCGCGCTGCTACAGGCCCTGTTTGAGCAGGCCACGCTGCCCATGGAAAACATGCTGGCCGAGGCTACCGCCTACACCGAATCCGACCCGCTGGGTGCCCTGCGCCACATGTGCGTGCAAGCCCTGACCACGCTGGCCGAGTCGCCTCGGCAGCAGCGCGTGTTCAATATCCTATTCCATAAATGTGAAAACGTGGGCGAAGTGGCCGACGTGCTGGAACACGAACTCGCCTGCCGCGACGAATGCATGGCCAAGTTTGAAGCCATCCTGCAACAAGCAATTGCCCAGGGCCAGTTGCCCGCCGACACCGACGTGTTCCTGAGCCTGCAAACCGTGCACAACTTCACCATGGGCACCATGCGCGAATGGCTGCTGGAGCCCCAAAGCTATCCACTGGCCAGTGCCGCTCCGGCCATGGTAGACATGCTGATCGCCGGGCTGCGCACCTGCCCACCAAGGATCAAATCCAGTTAAGCGCCGGGTTACAGTGCGGGCCATGCAAGGCCTGCACCTCACCGCCGATCTCCACCACTGCGATTGCGACAGCGCCTGGCTGCTGGATGCGCGGCTGCTGGGCGTGGCCTGCCGCGATGCCGTGCAGGCCGCAGGCCTGCAGGCCGTAGGTGAGCTATTCCATGCTTTTCCAGCCACAGCGCAGGGTCCTGGTGGGGTTACCGCTACTATTTTGCTAGCAGAGTCACATTTGTGCGTGCACACCTGGCCCGAGCTGCGTGCGGTGACGCTGGACGTGTACGTGTGCAACTTCGGTGCCGACCACTCGGCCAAGGCGCACGCGCTGCTGGACTTGCTGGTCGCCCTGTTTGCGCCCAAGCACACCGAGCAGCACAGCCTGCAGCGCGGCGATATACGCTGAAATTGGGGCCGGATATCATGCCCATCCACCTTACCTCCAGGAGCACACCATGGCCTTGATGGACTTCATCCGTAAACAGTTCATAGACATCCTCCAGTGGACCGAGGACGGCGACGGCACCCTCGCCTGGCGCTTCCCGATGGCCGACATGGAAATCCAGAACGGAGCCTCGCTCACCGTGCGGGCCTCGCAGGTAGCGATTTTTGTCAACGAAGGCCAGGTGGCCGACGTATTTGGCCCCGGCACCCACAAGCTCACCACGCAAACCCTACCGATCCTCACCTACCTCAAGAACTGGGACAAGCTGTTCGAGTCGCCGTTCAAAAGCGATGTGTATTTCTTCAGCACCCGCCAGCAGATCGACCAGAAATGGGGCACGCCCCAGCCCATCACCATCCGCGACAAAGACTTTGGCGCGGTGCGCCTGCGCGCCTTTGGCAACTACAGCTTCCGCGTGGCCGACCCCAAACTGTTCCACACCGAAATCTCCGGCACGCGCAACAACTACAACGTGGCCGATGTGGACGGCCAACTGCGCGGGCTGGTGCTGCAAAACATCAGCACGGCGATTGCCAGCAGCGGCATTCCGTTTCTGGACCTGGCCGCCAACCAGCAGGTGTTTGCCCAGGCGCTGAGCACCCAGCTGGCCCCCGAATTTGCCAAGATCGGCCTGCAACTGGACGCCATGACGGTGCAAAACGTCTCCCTGCCCGAAGACCTGCAAAAAGTGCTGGACCAAAAAATCGGCATGGGCATGGTCGGCAACGACATGGGCAAGTTCATGCAGTACCAGACAGCGCAAGCCATCCCCAAATTCGCGGAAGGTGCTGGATCGGGCGGCGGCATTGCGGGCGACGCGATGGGCCTGGGCGCGGGCGTAGCCCTGGGCCAGGTGCTGGCGCAAAACCTGCAGGCTGGATTGCAAGGCAATGCAGCAGCCCCCGCCACAGTGGGCATGAAACCCGAAGAAGTCATGGCCACGCTGGAGAAGCTGGGCGAGCTCAAAACCAAGGGCATCCTCACGCAGGAAGAGTTTGATTCCAAAAAGGTGGAACTGCTGAAAAAACTGGTTTAAGCCTTTCGCCTTTCGATATCCGTGGCGACCCCGTCCCCCCAACGCGCCTACCGCGCGCCCTGCCCTGGCTGCGGCGCGCCGGTGGACTTCCTCAGCGCGCAGTCCACCCACGCTGTCTGCGCCTACTGCCAGAGCACGGTGGTGCGCAGCGGTGAAACCCTGGCCCGCATCGGCAAGATGGCCGAGCTGTTCGACGACCACAGCCCCCTGCAACTGCAGGCGAGCGGCACTTGGAAAGCCCATGCTTTCACCCTGGTGGGCCGCCTGCAGTACAAATACGCCGAGGGCATCTGGACGGAATGGCATGCGGTACGCGCTGACGGCACCAGCGCCTTCTTGAGCGAAGACAACGGCGCCTACGTCTTTACCATGCCGCTGCTGGCCCAGCGCGACATCCCGGCGGCCGAGCACTTCCGCGTGGGGGTTACCACCGCCATCAACGGAAAAACCTTCAGCGTCGCCTCCAACCAAACCGTGTCGCTGATTTCGGCCCAGGGCGAGCTGCCGCACCTGCCCGCGTTGGGCGAGCCCTTTGCCATGGTGGAGCTGCGCAGCGCCGCGGGCGAAGTGCTCAGCGTGGACTACGGCACGCAGCCCCCCAGCCTGTGCATCGGCACCGCCGTGCTGATGGACGATTTGCAACTGGTTGGCCTGCGCGCCGAATCGGTCAAAGACGAGAAGGGCCGCCAGTTCGACTGCCCCAGCTGCGGCGCACCGATCACCGTGCAATTGGCCAGCAGCAAGAGCATCACCTGCGGGTCGTGCCACAGCCTGATCGACCTCACCAGCGGCATCGGTGGCGAGCTGCGCCATGCCGCGCAAGACGAACCCGTCCAGCCGCTGATCCCCGTGGGCCAAACCGGCAAGCTGCAAGGCGTGGACTGGCAGGTGGTGGGTTTCCAGCACCGTATGGGCACGGCACCGGGGGATGACGAACAGTTTGGCTGGGAGGAGTATTTGCTTTTCAACGCCAAGCGCGGTTTCTTGTTTCTGGTGGACAGCACCGAAGGCTGGAGCTTGGTGAAGCCTGCCACCGGCGCGCCCGAGATGGCCCGCAACGGCCAAAGCGCCACTTACCTGGGCAGCCGCTACCAGCGCAAGGAAAGCTACAACGCCGAGACCAGCTACGTGCTGGGCGAGTTTTACTGGCAGGTGCAGCGTGGGCAAAAAACCAGTAACCGCGACTTCACCAGCGGCAAAAGCCTGCTGTCCATGGAGCAGTCGGCCCAGGAAGTCACCTGGTCGGTGGGCAGCCAGATCGACAGCGCCCTGGTGGCCACAGCCTTTAAGCTGGAAGGCAAGAAAGACCTGCTTAAACGCAGCGATGCCGTTCCGTTGAGCATTGGAAGCATCGGCCCCAACTCGTGGATATGGATCATCGTGATTCTGGTGATGGTGGTGGCAATGGTCTACACCGCGCGCCGCGACTGCGACCCGAATGTAGAAAACTGCAGTTCCAGTTCATCCAGCGGCCGCACCTCGGGGGGCTCGTACGGCGGGTTCTCCAGCGGTGGCGGACACAAATGATGTGGCTCACCCCCAGGCTACAGCGCAAGCGCTTTGCGCCAACCCCCTTGCAGGGGGCAACACCAGCAGCCTGGCAAACCCAGTTCTGCGGTGTTTCTGCCGGGCGTGCGTTCTGGCTGGATGTGGGGTGGGTGATGGCAATTTTTATTAGGAGAAATCAATATGGTTATCGAATGGCTGCGGCCCGAAGTGGTTTTGGGTTCGGTAGTGTTTGCACTGGTGGGCGTGGCGGTGTTTGCGCTGTGCTTTGTGCTGATGGACAAACTCACGCCCTACAAGTTGTGGGAAGAAATCATTGAAAAGCAGAATATGGCGCTAGCCCTGGTGGTGGCCGCCACCTCCCTGGGCATCTGCATCATCGTCGCCGCCGCCATCCATTGAAGCCGCGTGACAACGCCGGGCCGCGCCCGGTCGAGGTCGCGCTGCTGGCCTCGGTTTTTATCGTCTCGGCCTGTGGGCTGGTGTACGAGCTGGCGGCGGGCGCGCTGGCGTCTTACCTGCTAGGCGACTCGGTGCTGCAGTTTTCCACCGTCATCGGCACGTACTTGTTTGCCATGGGCGTGGGTTCGTATTTGTCGCGCTTTTTCGAGCGCCAGTTGCCAGCCCATTTTTTACGCATAGAACTGCTGGTAGCGTTGATTGGTGGTGCACTACCAGCTCTTCTTTTTATAGCAAACGCGTATCTGCCCGGCGCTTTTCGCCCGTTGCTGTACAGCCTGGTGCTGTTGGTGGGGACGCTGGTGGGGCTGGAGATTCCGCTGGTCATGCGCATCCTGCAGCGCAACGTGGCCTTGAAAGACCTGGTGTCGCAGGTGCTGACCTTCGACTATCTGGGCGCGCTGGCGGTGTCGCTGGCGTTTCCGCTGCTGCTGGTACCGCACCTGGGCCTGGTCCGCACGGGGTTGCTGTTTGGCCTGATGAACGCCGCCGTGGCGTTGTGGGCGCTGTGGCTGTTTCGGCACGACCTGCGCCGCATCGAAGCCCATGCGCTGGCCTGTTTTTTCACCCTGGCTGCACTAGCGGCGGGCATGGCAGCCGCCGACCATATCACCACCTGGGCCGAAGACAAGCTCTACCAGGACCGTGTGGTCATCGCCACCACCACGCCCTACCAGCGCATCGTGGTGACGCATGGCGCAGGCGAAGGCAAGGCGGGTTATAGGCTATTTTTGAACGGCAACCTGCAGTTTGCCCAGCGCGACGAATACCGCTACCACGAGGCCCTGGTGCACCCGGTAATGTCTGCGTATTCGGCCACGGGCGGCGCACCTAAAACAGTAGCCGTGCTAGGCGGCGGCGACGGCATGGCGGTGCGCGAAATCCTCAAATACCCCGGCGTGGAAAGCATCACCCTGGTCGAGCTGGACCCGGCCATGACCACCCTGTTCCAAACCCAGCCTGCGCTGGTGCAGCTCAACGCTGGCGCGCTGCTGTCCCCCAAGGTGCACATCGTCAACACCGACGCGTTCAACTGTCTGCAAACCACTCTTGAGACCTTTGATGTGATCGTGGTGGATTTCCCCGACCCGACCAATTTCGCCATCGGCAAGCTGTACACGAATTCGTTCTACAGCCTGCTGGACCAGCGCCTGTCGGCCAGCGGCTACGCCGTGGTCCAGACCACCTCGCCCCTGGTTGCGCGCAAAAGCTTCTGGACCGTCGCCACCACCATCGAGTCGGTCGGCCTGACCGCTACGCCCTACCACGCCCATGTGCCCAGCTTTGGCGAATGGGGTTACATCATTGCCAGCCACCGCCCCTACCGCATGCCCACCACCCTGCCAGACGGTCTTCGCTTCTTAAGCCCGCACAGCCTGTCCGCGCTGTTCGACTTCCCGCTGGACATGGCCCGTGTGCCCACCGAGGTGAACCGTCTGTCGAACCAAGTGCTGGTGACGACGTACGAGGCGGAATGGGGCCGGGTTGCAGGCCGCTAGATAGAACTGATCGCCACCCGCGCCGCCGCCAAATCCCACGCCGCCTGGCCCACGGTTTTGAATACCGGGGCCAGCGTGGACGGTGGCAGGGGCGTGACCAGCACCGATGCCAGGCTGCGCACCTGGCTCCAGTCCACGCCTGCCTGCAACAAGTCCCCGGCTTCGTGCCGCGCGCCGCCCAGGTCGTCCACCACGATCTGGCGGCTGTGCAGCAGCGCCGGGGGGAATTCCGCCATATCCGGCTTGAAGGCCCCCACGCCAATAGCCAGGGTGTGGGCGGCGATATGGGCGGGAATCACCGGCGTGCGCGAGGTGGTCAGGGCCAGCACCAGGTCGGTGGTCGGCAAGGCGTGCTCCAGATCGTCTGCTGGCACGGCTTGGACGTGAGGATGGCGTGCCTGCAGTGCCGTGCAAAACGCCTGTGCCGATGCCAGGCTGCGGCTGGCTACCCAGAATTGGGCGATCCCCAGGTGCTCCACCAGCGCATCCGCATGGGCGGCGGCCTGGGCACCGGTGCCGATCAGCAGGGCGGAAGTCGGTGTTTGTACGGCCAGCGTCTGGATGCCCAACAACGTGACGGCGGCGGTGCGGCGGGCGGTGACGGTGGGGCCGTCCAGCAGGGCCAGGCGGCGGCCGGTGGCGGTGTCCATCACCACCACCTCGCCCTGGATCACCGGCAGGCCGTGCGCGGCATTACGCGGGTGCACGGTGACCAGCTTGGTGACGCTCAGGTCGTGGGCCACGGCAGGCATGGCCAGCAGCACGCCACCCTCGGCCATGGGCACCACCAGACGCTCGGGGGCCTGGATCTGCTGCAGAGCCAGTTCCTGTGCAGCCTGGGCCACGGCGGGCACGAGTTGCGCGTAGGGCAAAGTCCGTGCGGTCTGTTCGGCGTTGAGTATCTGCATGGCAGCTTTCAGCGTAAAAAGAAGCCAGTGGGAAACGGGTCCAGCGCTTCCAGCACCCACTGGTGGTGGCCCATGATGTGCGCACTGCCGGTGACCTCGGTAAGCGCGCCGTCGAAGTCGCCCACCTTCACCGCTTGCGTCACCTTGACTTCGAACTGGCTGCCCACGATGCTGCCATTCACATAGGTCTGCCCCAGCGGCAGTTGCCCGCGCAGAAACAACTGCGCCGCCCGGCCCGAGGTGCCAGTGCCGGTGGGCGAGCGGTCTACCTCGCGGTCGGCAAATACGCAGACGTTGGACTGGTCCACGCCCTCGCAGTTGGGGGCGCTGTCGATGATGCTGCCATAGAGCTGGTCCAGCCCTGGCTCCAACGGATGCTGGATCTTCACCTGGGCGATCACCGCCGCCTTGGTCTCCGCACCCAACTGGATCAACGAACGGACCAGTTCGGGCTTCACCGTCAAACCCACCTGCTCGGCGTTGAGGTAATAGTAGAAAGCCCCGCCAAACACAATATCGCCGCGCACCTTGCCAAAGCTGGGCGTTTGCACCTCCAGGTCCCGCAGGTAGATGAAGGCCGGTACGTTCTTGAAGGTCACCTTGCCCGCGCGCTGGCCATCCCACTCCACAAAGGCCTCGATGAAGCCCGCCGGTGCGTCAAAGCCGATACGCGTCAGCGGGCTGGTGCGCTCTACATAACCCAGCTCTACCAGCACCTTGCCCAGGGCAATGATGCCGTGGCCGCACATGTCGCTATAGCCCTCGTTGTGGATGAAGATCACGCCAAAATCGGCACCGGGCGTGGTGGGCGGCAGCAGGTAGGCACCGTACATGTCGGCATGGCCGCGCGGCTCGTTCATCAGAAACTGGCGCAGATCGTCGCGGTGGGTTTTGAGCCAGACGCGCTTTTCCAGAATGCCGGTGCCGGGCACGGCGGGCAGGCCGGAGGTCAAAATGCGCAGCGGCTCGCCGCCAGTATGGGCATCTACGGTCTGGACGGTGCGGACAAGGTTCAACATGGCAGGTTCCAAAATAGAGGGGCGTAAAAAAACTGCGGTGCAAAGGCGTCAGTTGGTCTATGTAACAAGTTTTATTCTAGGCAGCGCCTGTAGCGGGTGCAGAAGGATATGTTGGCTGCAAGTTGAGCAGTCACGGCCCAGGCGCGACCGGCTTATCCCCCAGCCAATAGCGGGGCCCGCTGCCACGCTGCTGCGCTACATCGCCGGGGTTGTACAGCGCGCAGCGCTCCAAAGACAGGCAACCGCAGCCAATGCATGCCGTGAGCTGGTCGCGCAAGGCCACGAGCTGGGCGATTTTTTGGTCCAGCATCGGCTGCCAGGCGGTTGACAGGCGCTGCCAATCCTCCGGGCTGGGCGTGCGCTGCTGCGGCAAGCTGGCCAGGGCCGCGCGGATGTCGTCCAGGCTCAGCCCCACCGTCTGGGCCACCCGCACAAAAGCCACCCGCCGCAACACCTCCCGTGGGTACTGGCGCTGCCCCCCGGCGCTGCGCGTGCTGCGAATCAACCCGGCATCTTCGTAAAACCGCAAGGCACTGGCGGCCACACCAGAACGCTTGGCCAAGGCGCTAATCGGTAGCATTTCAGTAGACATCGTGTCACCTCACTTTCTTCCAAATCCTCTTGACTTCAAGTTTACTTTAACTTGCAGAATACGGGCCATGCACACTTGCGCCTGCCTACTGCGCAATCTCCCGCTGGATTCTTTGACCGAGGCCTGGACGCGGTGCCCGGCGAACCGGTGGAGCGACATGCACTTGGTGTCTGCTGTGGCGGAGGCCATCATGGCCCCCAAACAGCAGCCCCCTTCGTCCTTTGTATTGCATGCTCCGTTGGAGTTGCTGGCACGTGCCGCCCTGTTGCCGCGCGTGTCCCGGTGCTGCTGGCCGCCCTGCCCCGTTTCGCCCATGCCATCCCGGGCCTGGGTGGCTTGCTGCACGCCCCCTTGCGCTATGTCGCGCGCCAGGCCGGTCTGCGGCTGATCTGGCACTCCCAGCCCGGCCCGGAAGCGAGCGTGGAGACCGATCCGGCCAGTACCCTGTGGCAACGGTTGGCCCAGGTGTCGGCAGTGCCGCTCGCATCCACGGCGATTGCACAAACCCTGTTGGCCGTGCAAGACAACGGCATGGCCACCCGACTCCTGGCCGGTCCGTGCCGGGCCCTGACCGTGCCCGAGGCGCAGCGGGTGTTGCTGCGCATCGCGGCGCAGTCCATGTTGCAAGACACTCCACACCACGCGTCTTACGGCTGGAGCCACTGCCTTACTTTGCCGCAGGCCGTGCTGGCCAACGCCGATGCCAGCCGCAACCCGCAGGCATTGGTCGCCATCGCTGCCACCCATGTGCTGGCGTTCCGTGCCACGCTGGGCACCGTGGAACTGCAAGCCATGAACACGGTGGCCGATGCAGATATTTCCGTCACTACTCTGGCAAGCGATGCCGCTACGCACCCCGATGTCCACTTGGCCAAGTACACCCTGGCCTGCCTGGATGCGGCAAACAACGACCCGCAAGCAGCACCACTGTTCTTAACGGCAGCACTCCATTTAGTTGCATGGTGGAAGGTCCACGACGCTACACGAACCGCACCGAACGGACCGAAAGTGTGGCCTCTTCAAAACCCTGGAACGGGAAGCTGATTTCTAAAGGCCAGGACGGTTTGGAAGAAATGGCGGCGGGTCATGGGGCGCAAAGACTACTGCAGGGGTGGTGAAGGGAAGATGTTTCCTGGCAGGCACTGCCTATACTGGCCGCCGCAGTCCTAAGCCCTCAATGCACCACCACCCACTCCTCACCAGCACCACGCCTGAATACGCCCATCGGTGTCAGTATGCGCACGCCTTGCGCGCGCCCGCATGGAGCCGGGTGGCGGCTCGGTGACGGCATCGCACCGCTTGCGCGACCCCTGGGTCGATGCCTTGCGCGCACTGGCGCTGCTGGGGGTGTTTATCGTCAACGCGGTGGGTTATGCCCAGGCTCCTGACTACCCGCAGCCCGTGGGCGGCCCGCTGCCCGCCGATTCGGTGTTGGCGCTGGCGCTGCACGGCCTGCTGCTGGCCTGGGTGCAGGGCAAAGCCTGGTCGGTGCTGTGCTTTTTGTTCGGTTTCAGCCTGGGCGATCTGGCACTGCGGCTGCGCGCCACGGGGCACAAGGTACGGCTGGCGCTTCGGGCGCGCTACCGCAAATTACTGCTGGTGGGCGTGCTCCACGGGGCACTACTGTATTTTGGCGACATCCTGACCATGTACGCCCTGTGCGGCTGGCTGGCATCGCGTTGGGCAACCACCCGACCGGCTAGATTGCTGCGCATCGGGCGGCGCATCACGGTACTGGTCGCGGTGCTGCTGGCGCTGTTAGCCGGCAGCCTGTGGCTGGCGCCACTCGACGGTGCGCAACCGTTGGCAGAGGCGCTCATCAACGCGCCCACGCTGCGGGTCTTCATGGCGCGCAATGCCATGGCCTACCTGTGGGCGCAAGTCGGCTCGGTGCTGTTTTTTCTGCCCATGCTGCTGTGGTTGACGGTGGCGGGCATGCTGGCGCGGCGTTTCGGGCTGCTGGGCCAGGGGGGTTTTGCCCGCCAATTCTGGAGCCGCCACCTGGGCACCGGGCAACTGGTACTGGCCTTGGCGCTGAACCTGGGCATCGCCCTGACCGCCGTGCGCTTGCATGCGTTGGGCCAAGCCAACACCACGCGGCTGGCCTTGCTCACGGTGCTGGCGGCCCTGCCCGGCATGTGGCTTGCCGCTGCCACCATCGGCTGCTGCATGCGCTACCAGCACCGCCACCCCACACCACCGCACTGGGTGGTATGGCTGGCCCCAGCCGGTCAGCATACGCTGGCAATGTACCTGCTGCTGTCTTTGGCGCTGGTGCTGGGCCGCACAGCTTTGCGCAGCCTGGACGGCGGCACCGCCCCGACCTTGGCACTGGCGATGGCGGCCTGGTTGGCGGCGGTGTATGCCGCCCGCTGGGCCACCCGGCAGGGGTTGCGCGACCCGGTCAGCCGGTGGCTCTCGCAACGGACGAAAACGGCCCTTTTGAACCACGCCCCACGCTGATGCACCGCCGCCACTTCCTCGCCACCTCCGCCCTCCCCCTGCTGGGCTGCGCGCCCGCCCCTGAGATCACCGGCGGCTTCACCGGCATTGGGTGGGACCGTGGGCATTTGTTACGCGGTGCGCGGACCTGGCCTGCGCCTAGCGTCACCCACCGCACCGACGCACTGATCGCCGGGGGCGGCGTGGCAGGCTTGGCGGCGGCGCGGGCCTTGCGTTTGAAAGGTATCGAGGACTTCGCCCTGCTGGAGCTGGAAGACAGCGCGGGCGGCAACAGCCGGGGCGGCGTGGTGGGCGGCATGGCCTGCCCGCTGGGCGCGCACTACCTGCCGGTGCCCGGCGACGACGCGCCGGATGTACAGAATCTGCTGGAAGAACTGGGCTTGCGCCAGCGGGTGGCGGGGCGCTGCGTCGTTGATGAACGCCACCTGTGCCACAGCCCGCAAGAGCGCTTGTTCTTGCACGGCGCGTGGCAAGACGGCCTGTTGCCGGTGCAGGGTGTAGGCGCGGGCACGCTGGCCCAGTACCAGAAGTTTGCGAACCTGGTGGAGCAACTGCGCCAACAGGCCCCATGGCACATTCCGGCATCAAATCGGCCTCTTGCGCAAGTACAGCTTACGCTTGCAGCTATTACTTTTGCAGCATACCTGGACCAACACGGTTTAAGCGATCCGTACCTGCGCTGGTACCTGGACTACTGCTGCCGCGACGACTTTGGCGCGGGCACGGCCACGGTGTCGGCCTGGGCGGGCATCCACTACTTCGCCAGCCGCCACGGCTTTCACGCGCCGGGGGGCGACAACAGCGAGTGGGATGGCGGCGTGCTGACCTGGCCCGAGGGCAACGCCTGGCTGACCCGCCGCCTGGCCGCGCCACTGGGTGAGCGGCTGCACACTGGCCAGGTGGTGGTGCGCATCGCCGAGACCCGGCACGGTGTGGAGGTGGATGCCTTCAACACCGCCACCCAGGCACTGGAGCGCTGGCAGGCCCGGAAGGCCATCGTCGCCCTGCCAGTATTCATCGCCGCGCGGGTGGTACAGAACCCGCCCGACTTTCTGACCCAGGCAGCGGCACGCACGACCTACGCGCCCTGGCTGGTGGCCAATATCCACATCGACAAGCCGCTGCACGACCGCCCCGGCCCGGCCCCCAGCTGGGACAACGTGCTGTACAACGCGCCCGGCCTGGGCTACGTGGATGCCATGCACCAAAGCCTGCTGCCCGTGCCCGCCGCCACCGTGCTGACCTACTACCGCGCGCTGGGCGATACCCCGAACGGCCGGCGCCTGCTGCTGGAAAAACCGTGGACGGTGTGGCGCGACGAGATCCTGGCCGAGCTGGCCACGGCCCACCCCGACATTGCGCAGAAAGCCACCCGCATAGACATCACCCGCTACGGCCACGCCATGGCCATCCCCACCCCTGCAGTTTCAAGCCAAATTGGCCTCCAGCCCATACAAAACCTACACAAGCAGCTACAAAAACCGCAGCGCCTGGCGTTTGCGCATAGCGACTGGGCAGGGTACTCGGTGTTTGAGGAGGCGTTTACGCTGGGGCACCGGGCTGGGTCTCTTACCTGACTGGCGTCGCCGTAACACCAGTAGGCCCAGCCTGAAATTTACATAGAATAGCCCTCTAGCGCATATTCCGTATACGCTAGTAGCTATTGAAAAAATAGCAAGCCTTAATTACGCTGGCCCGTGAAGCTATTGCCTGCCGAGCTGCCGCCCACGTACTGCCAGATGCCGCTCAAGGCCCCGTTGCTGGCCACGGTACCGGTGAAAGTGGCCGCACCCGATGCCCCGGCGGACAACAGCAGGCTGCCGTTGCCTGACACATTGCCCGTCACCGGCGACTCCAACCCGCTGAAGGTGGTGGACACCGTGCTGCCGGTGATCACGCCGCTGGTGGCGATGCTGACGCGGAAGGTACCGACTTCCTGGCCGCTGTAGCTGCCGCTGTAGTTACCCGCAAAAGTACCCACGGGGGGCGTAAACAGCGTGGTGGGCAGCGGCAGCACATAGTCACCGCCCGTCGCCACCGCCGTGGCCGTGCTGCAAGGCAGCTGGCGCACCTCGCCGGGTGTCAACGCAGAAACAACCACCTTGGTGAAGGTGGCAGGGTCTTGCAAAGAGTACAGCTCCAGCGGAATGTTGGCGGGCACGCGCAGCAGGGTGAAGTTGCCATCTGTCGGGCCAGGCAATACGCGTGACCAGCCATTGCCCCGCAGGCCAAACATGCCCGCCTGGGTCTGCGCCGCACCGGCGGCATTCACAAAGCAGCCCTGCAGCGTGGCGGAGTCGCCTTTGTAGTCCAGGTTCCACTGCGTGAAGTGGGCCACGCTGGCCGCGTAGCTGCCGTTGGATTGGCGGGTGGCCTGGCCTTCGGCCGTCCATACCTTGGCCGATTCGTCGTAGTACCACATCGGAATGGTGGCCGCGCTGCCTGACACGCTGTTGGCCGGATAGGTCAAGATGGCAGTGCTGCCGGTCTTGAGCTGCAACGGGTTGCCGGATGGGTCACTGAGCTTGACTTCGATCACGCCGGCCGAGATCAAGGGCGAACGCACCCCGGCGCTGACCCCTTCGTAGGGCGCAGAAAATGCCTGCACGCCGGCAACGGTGTCCGGCCCGTAATAGCTGCTGCCCACCCGAACCGTGCCGCTGTAGGCCGTGCCCGCAGCGGTTTGCACGGCATTGGCCGGAATCACCACACTGGCACCATTCGGGCTGAAACTGGCCCCCAGCGTAGCGTCAAACGTGGTGCTGACCTGGTCGGCAAACAAGCCCACCGTAATGCGGGTGGTGCGGCCAGATGTGACCGGGGCCTCTTTGGCAATGGTCGCGTAACCAGCCTTCTTGACCAGCACCAGGCTGGTCGCCGTGGTGTTGGCGACGGTGAATGAGAAGGCACCATCGGCTCCGGTGGTGCTGGTCTGGCTGTCCAACACCACGGCGGCGTTGGCCACTGGCTGCGCACTGCCGTCCTGTACCCGCCCGGACACCACGGTGGTCGTGGTGCTACCACCACCCGTACCTCCTGTGCCGCTGCTGCTATCGCCGTCACCGCCGCAGGCAGTCAGCAGACCCGCAACGCATAAAGACACCATCCATGCACGTAAGCATGTGGATGGCAAACGAACCGACGGTAAAAACTGCATGTTGTATGACCCTGGTCAAAGAGGCGTGGAACGCCGAAAAAAAAGAAACAACCGGAATGCAGTGTGAAATTTACTATGTAGAAACATGTCCGCCAGGGATCATTTGTTTCAAAAAGTTAGCATTTGACCGCCCCAGGGCGCTGGGTGAGCCCTGCGGCATTAGCACACCGCATACTGGCGTTGAATGAAAAATCAGCATCCCACTCCGACCCTAGCCACCTAGCCAATGCCATGACTACACCCTACCCACCAATCGAACCCTACCGCACCGGCACCCTCGCGGTGGACGACATCCACACCCTGTACTGGGAGGAAAGTGGCAACCCGGACGGCGTGCCGGTGCTGTTTTTGCACGGCGGGCCGGGATCGGGCACGTCGCCCCGGCACCGTCAATTTTTTGACCCCGCCCACTACCGCATCGTGCTGTTTGACCAGCGCGGTGCGGGCCAATCCACACCGTTGGGCGAAATCCGCAACAACACCACCCAACTGCTGGTGCAGGACATCGAACAGCTGCGCCAGATGCTGGGGATTGCACAGTGGCTGGTGTTTGGCGGCTCCTGGGGTTCGACGCTGGCGCTGGCCTATGGGCAAGCCCATCCGCAGCGCTGCACCGGCTTTGTGTTGCGCGGCATCTTCCTGTGCACGCCGTCAGAAATCGACTGGTTTTTGAACGGCATCCGGTATTTCTTCCCTAAAGAACATGCAGCCTTTGCCGGCCACATTCCTGCAGCCGAACGCGGCGACCTGCTTGCCGCTTACGTGCAGCGCCTGTTCAGCAGCGACCCGGCGGTAAGCTTGGCCGCTGCCCGCACCTGGAGCCGCTACGAGGGCAGTTGCCTGCACCTGCTGCCGCACCCCGAGGTGGCCGACCAGTTTGGTGCCGACGCGGTGGCGCTGGGCGTGGGACGGCTGGAGGCGCACTACATGCGCCATGGCGCGTTTTTGACCGACAACCAGCTCATCCGCAACATAGACCGCATACGCCACCTACCCGCCGTGGTCATCCAGGGCCGGTACGACGTGGTGTGTCCGCCCTGCTCGGCCTGGGCGTTACACCAGGCCTGGCCGGAAGCCACCTTTCAGATGGTGGAAGACGCGGGCCACGCAGCTTTTGAGCCGGGTATTGCCAGCGCGTTGGTGGCGGCGACGGAGCAGTTCAAACACCACGGCAGGCTGTAAACCGCCTGTGGCTCAAGCGCGGCGCGCGGTGAGCCACTTGGCGGCAGGCAAAGCTTCGGCCACCACCCGGACTTCACCGATCTTGCCGAAGAAGCCGTCCGCGCGGTCTCCGTCCCACGAGCCGCCGCCGACCACCCAGGGGGAAGTAGCGGACAGCGTAGCCAACCCCGGTACATTGCTGGTATTGCGCAGCACCGGCGCGCCTTCCACGTACATGACGGTGTCGTGCGTAGTGGGGTCGTTGACGATGGCGATGTGGACCCAGGTGTCGGCGATGATCTCACCCGACCAGCTGGCCAGGCCCTGGCGTGCACCGCTGGTGTCTGGCACCACTTCCCACTGCACTTCACGCAGGCTGGAGATGGCGAACAGCAGGGGCGGAGACTCTGGATCTTCGCCGTTGAAGCCGGACAAATCGCCGCGCTTGCCGTCGCGCGTCATGATGTTCATCCATGCGTGCTTGGACTTGTCCCAGGCTTTGTCGATCTTGATGAAGGCCTCTACCGTATAGCCGCTGCTGGCAAAGGTTTGCGCATTGATGGGGGCGGCGGCATCGGTCAAGAAATAGCTGAGGCGCGGCGTGTTCTTGTTGGTGTTGAGAAAGCCCACAGAACCCGGGGCTGCCGACAGCCGGTGGTGGTCGCTGCTCCAGACAATGTCGCCCAGCTCTGCGCCGACGATCACGCCGCTGTTGAGCGCGTCGCGCTTGAGCGGGTTGGCACCGGTGGCATCTACAATCTGTGTCCCCGGGGCCACGGCCGCACCATCCGCGCCGCCGTAGAAACGCCAGTGGGCCACGGTAGACGCGACTTTAGGGTAGTCGTCACTGTCTTTGGGCAGCGTCTGCACTACCGCCGCGGGCTCGTTGAAGCCCTTCAACACCAGGGCCTTGGCTTGCTCCACCAAAGACGAGGCCACCGTCGCCTTGCCCAGGCCAAATGTGGGATTGAAGCGGGCAAAGCGCTTGGCAAAGTTCATCGCGATGCTGAAGCTGTGGTTGGGCGCAGTCAGCACCGCCTGGTCAAACGCATTCAAGCTGTCGGCGGGCTTCATCGGCACCCAGGGCGAGAACGACAGCACCTTGACCAGGTTGTTGGTCAGGTCAAACTCGTACAGCCGCATCAGGCCGTTGCCGCCCTGGTAGGCCATCTGGTAGTCCACCACCATTTCTTCGACGGCGTTGCCGAAGTCGTTGGTCTTGGTAAGGCGCGCACCGCCGTGGTGGTGGCCATTCAGGGTCATGAAAATCTGGTCGTTGTCGCGGATCAGCTTTTCCCACAGCATCTTGCCGTAGCCGGTCTCCAGCGGGCTCACCGCGTCAGGGGCAATATTCAGCAACTGGTGGTTGACCAAAATGACAGGTAACTTGGGATGCGCCGCGATCACGCCACGGGCCCAGGCAATACCGGCATCCGAAATCCGCCAGGACAGCGACAGCACCAGAAACTGCTGGTCTTGCCCGGTGAAGACGTGGTATTCATGGAAACCCGTGCTATCGCGCTCGCCAAAGGTGGTTTGGCGTTTGGCGCGCTTGGCACTGAACCACTGCAGATAGGGTTCGTTGGCCAGCACACGCTGCGTGTCGGTACCTGTGGTGGGGTTCGCGTCAAAGTCCAGGTCGTTCAGAACGTCGTGGTTGCCCGCCAGGATCGAGTAGGGAACCTTGGCCACTTCCAGCACCTGCATGGCGGTATCGGCAACCTTCCATTGCTCGGGCTTGCCCACCTGGTCCACCACATCGCCCAGGTGGATCAAGAATGGGATGTTGAGCTTTTGCGCGTTGTCCGCCACCCATTTGGTTTGCGCATAAAACGGCTCACTGCCGTAATGCCGTTCGTACTGGCTGCTTTCGCTCGACGTGGCATAGCGTGAATAAAACTGGGTATCGGGCAGCACTGCCAGCGCAAAGCTGGATATGGAAGTGGGGGCGGCAGCACCGCCATCCCCATCGCCACCACCACAGGCGCTGAGCATGCCGCCTGTAGCCAGGGTCGAAGCCGATGCCAGCCCCATTTTCAGCACATTTCGGCGTTGCAGCGCAGCGTCGGCATCGTGCGCATTCTGTGCAAGCGGGATCGGCAAAAACTTCTTCATGGGACATCCAAAAAATAATTGATATGTCCGCAATATATTTACCAATGGTTAAACCCATATGACACACCAAGACTGCTGGCCACACACAGGCTTCTCGCTCGCGGTGGTCTGTAAGCCACTTTGCAATGTGTGTAAAAATTTTCACAAAACCACACGCTAGCGCATATAAATAAAGCGCCAGTAGCTATTTAAAAAATAGCAACTAAATTTCATCCATCAATTGATGCATGCGGTAAGCGCAGCAAATCCCCTATTGAAACCAGCCCATAAAGGACCGAATACAGAAGACCACCATGCCCACCGACGCCACCCACCATGCTGCATTGCGCGATGCCGATCCGAACGATCCGAGCCCCGACAACCCCGAGCTCCAGCAGGTACTGGAGGCCCAGGTGGGGGTCTACCGGCCCATATTGCAAGAAAACCTGCAGCGCGCCGACGGTCTGCAGACCCTGGCCAAAGAGGCCGACCAGCAAGAGCCCGGCTGTGAGGCCGAAATCGCCATGGCGCAGCGCCTATTCAGCCGCTTTGCCGATGAAAAACCAGTTTGGCGCTGGTACCTACTGCACATCCGCTGCTGCACCATCTTTGGCTGGCTGCTATGCCGCCGCCTTGGCCAAGGCTTACCGACCTTACTGGTATGGCAAGTTCAAAAACACCGACTCGGCAAACGCCAAATCCGCCGGCCCAGCCACGTTGTTAGCCCACGCGCCCATCACCCCCGCGGCCATGGGTTTGGCGAACAGATAGCCTTGAAGCTCATCGCAACCCAAGCCGGTCAGTACCTCGCACTGGGCGGTGGTTTCCACGCCTTCTGCCACCACGCTCAAACCCAATGCATGGGCCAGTTGGACAACGGCAGCCACGATGGCGCGGGCATCGGCGCTGTGCTCCAGGTCTTGCACAAAGGACTGGTCGATCTTCAGCTGGCTGACCTGCAGGCGCCGCAGGTACGACAGGCTGGAGTAACCGGTGCCGAAGTCGTCGATGGACAGCTTCACGCCAATCCGCCCCAGCGCCTCAAACGCCTGCAACGTGCCTTCGGCATCTTCCATCGCCACCGACTCGGTGATCTCAAAAATCAGCAAGGCCGGATCCAACTGGTGCTGCTGCAAGGCCCGCTCGATGCGCATCCCTAAATCATCCTGGCGCAACTGGTGTACCGACAGGTTGATGGCCACACGGATACGCAAGCCCTGGTCTCGCCACACCTGCATCTGGCGGCAAGCCTCCTGGATCACCCAGTCGCCCAACGCGTTGATCAGGCCAAAACGTTCGGCCACCGGAATAAAGACCGCCGGACTCAGCATGCCACGCTCCGGGTGTTGCCAGCGCACCAGGGCTTCGACCCCAGTGATCACGCCGCGGCTGGCGCTGACCTTGGGTTGGTAATGCAGAGACAGCTCGTTGCGCTCGATCGCCAGGCGCAGATCGCGCTGGAGTTCGATCTGCTCCCGCACCCCTGCATTCATATGGGGTTCAAAAAATGCATAGGCACTGCCGCCACCCCGCTTGGCCGCATACATGGCCGCATCGGCATGCCCCATGAGCTGGTCACGCGGGCCATCGGACGGAAACATGGCAATACCCAAGGAGCACGACAAGCGCACCTCGTGCTCGCCACCGGCAACGGGCAGGCTGAGGGCATCGATGATGCGCTGGGCGATTTGTGCGGTGGCCGTGGTGTCGGGATTGCCCTCCAGCAGCAGCACAAATTCGTCACCACCCACGCGGGCCACGGTATCGGTGGTCCGGGCCAGGCTGGCCAGGCGCTGGGCCATCACCCGCAACACCATGTCGCCAAAGCCATGGCCAAACGAATCATTGACCGGCTTGAAACCATCCAGGTCCACAAACAGCACCGCCAGGGACGACCCATCCCGGGCGCAACGCTGTACGGCGACACCCACGCGGTCGTCAAACAGCAGGCGGTTGGGCAAACCGGTCAACGCATCACGAAAAGCCAGCGCTTGCAGCTCGGTGTTGGCCGTCTGCAAGGATGCCGCCAGCACGGCCGTTTTGCTTTGCATGCGGGCATCATTCATCGAGGTGAACATAGTCAGGCTTAGCAGCACAATGGTGGCCACCGACACCAGCAGGCCCAGGCTGTCGCCCCGGAGCTGGTCGGCGCTCAGGCACACCGACCCTTCCGCAAACCGGGCTGCCGCCATACCGGTGTAATGCATGCCGCAAATCGCCGCGCCCATGACCAGGGCGGCCAGCAACTGCCACCAGCGTGCCGCATTGCCGCTGAGGCGGCGCAGCCAAAAGAAGATCAGCAAAGCCACGGCCGATGCCGCCACCGCAATGCCAACCGAGGCTAGTACCCAGGCAGGTTCCCATTGGATACCCGGGGCCATGTCCAGTGCCGCCATGCCGGTGTAATGCATGGCACAGATGCCGGCCCCCATAGCCAGCGCCCCCAAAGCCAGCCGGGGCAGCGTCAACCGGTTGCGGCTGGCCACATACAGTGCAATTGCCGACACTGCGACTGCAGCCACCCACGACAGTGCGGTGACCCCATAGCCATAACCCACCGCAAACGGCAGACTCACCGCCAGCATGCCGACAAAATGCATTGACCAGATACCCGTGCCCATGGCCATGGAACCACCGGCCCACCACCCCAGGGCCACCGCGCGGTCCAGGGTGCGCACGCGCTTGGCAAGGTCCAGCGCGACATAGGACGCAAAGCTGGCAATAAAGTAGGACAAAGCCACTACGCCTGGGGCGTAACGAACGGCAACGAAAGAGGAGTCCATGGGTACCCGGGTAAAGGAAAAATCGCAAAAACAGACTGCCTTGCTATCCCATTATCAAAGATGTACTCAAGCCGACGGGTGCTTTAGAAGTTCGCCGCACAGGGAAAACATCTGTTGGCCCGCAGGCCACTCAGCGTGCAGGCAGCGGCAAGTCCACCACCGCCTCCAGCCCAGGCTGCGCGGGCCGCAACGTCAGCCGCCCGCCGTGGGCCTGGGCCACCAAGCGGCACAGATACAGCCCCAAACCAACCCCGCCGGTGCCACGCTGGCGGGCGGCATCGGCGCGGTAGAACGGCTGGGCCAGCTGCGCCCATTGGCCATCGGCCACGCCTGGGCCATGGTCGCGCACGCGCAATTGCAGGCCGTCACCAACCCGCGCCAGATGCACTTCGACCAGGCCCTGACCACCGTGCAAGCGGGCGTTGCCCAGCAGGTTGCGCAGCAGCAGGCGGATACGCACGCGGTCCAGCGGCCAGGTGGGTAAATGCGCTTCGATGTGCAAATCGGTGCCGGGGGCCGTCGCCATCTCTGCCACCAGCGCCGCCAAATCGGTGGGTTCCAGGTGCAGGGCGGCGTGCGGGCTGGCCAGGCGCTCGCTCTCCAGCAGGTCGTTGACCAGGTCGCGCATGAGTTGCAGATCGCGCAGCAGCGGGTCGCGCAGGGGCTGCAGCTCGGCGGTTTCGGGCAGCAGCTCGGTGTTCAGACGGGCGCGGGTTAGCGGCGAACGCAGCTCATGGCTGATCGCCAACAGCAGGCCGCGCTTGGCTTCCAGCATGGCGTGGATGTCGTGCGCCATGGTGTTGATGTGCTGGACCAGATCACCCAGTTCGTCGCGGCTTTGCTGCGGGATGGGCTGGCTAAAGTCGCCCGCGCCAAAGCGCTGCGTGCCGCGGCGGATGTCTTCCAGCGGACGCAGCAGGCGGCGGACCACTGCAAACGCTACGCCGGTCAGCAGCAGCAGCACCGCCAGGGTGGTCCAGATGATGTTGCTGCGCGGCTGCTCCCAGTCCACATCGCCCAGGCCCAGCACCACCCGGCTGCCGTCGGCCGTGGTACGGGTAAGCCAGCGCGGACCCACGTCAGACGCGCGCGCCCAGGCCCGCAGCGGTTTGTCGGCATGCTTGTCCGGATGGGAGTTCCAGTGCACCTGCGGGCCGTCGATACGCACCGACAGCGGCAGGCGCTGTACCAGGGCCTGGGCCCGTTCGACACTGGGCGGGCTGCCCAGATCGGCCACCAAGTGGTCTACATAATCCGCGACCAGGGGACGGGCGGCTTCGCGCCAGCCGACCGAAAAGGCCTTTTGCATGCCCCCCACAAACGCCGCCGACATGGCCAGCGCCAGCAACAAAAACAAAGTCACCAACCGCCAGCGCAGCGAATGGCGCATAGCGTGGCGCGCGCGGCGGTGCCAGCGGGCTTTTCCCTGGTTTTTAAACATAACCATGGTTAAACCCAGCCTACCGCTAGCGAATAACCGGCGTTGCGCCAGGTTTTGATGCAGTCCAGCGGCTCCAGCTTTTTGCGCAGGCGGCTGACCAGCAGGTCCACGGCACGGGTCTGCAGGTCCACCTCGTGGCCGCGCAGACGGTTCAGGATGTCGTCGCGGCTGAACACCTTGCCGGGCTCACGCGCCAGCAGGGTGAGCAGTTCAAATTCGGTGCTGGTCAGGTCCAGCGCTTCCATACCTAGCGTGCCCTGGCGCGACACGCTGCGTTTGTCCAGGTTCATTTCCAGACCGTCAAACACCAGCCGGTGTACATCGTCTGGCACGCGCTGGCGCCGCAGCACGGTCTGCAGCCGGGCTACCAGTTCGCGCGGCTCAAAGGGTTTGGGCAGGTAGTCGTCGGCCCCCAGCTCCAGGCCGACCACCCGGTCCATTACCTCGCCACGGGCGGTGAGCATGACGACCGGGATGTCGCTGTCTTTGCGGATCGTGCGGCACAGGGCAAAGCCATCCATCTCGGGCAGCATCACATCCAGAATCGCCGCGTCAAAACCGCCCTGGCGCAGCTTGGCCAGTCCGGCGCTGGGGGTCAGCGCACAGTCCAGCGCCAGGCCAAAGCGCGCAAAGTACACCCCCAGCGGCCCACCGAGTTCGGCATCGTCGTCAATCAAGAGAATTTTCGGCATGCTGAATTAAACACCTCACATTCAGCTAAAAAGCGCGCTTCCAGGGATACCGTGGAACTGGCTTTGCCAGGCCACTGGTATCGCCCCCTGCAAGGGGGTTGGCGAAAGATGCGCAGCACTGCAGCCTGGGGGTGTGCTTTCACCTCCACCAACCGCCGCGGTGCTGCATGAAATCGCGTACCTGTTGCTGCTGCGCCGGGTTCAGCGCGTCAAAGAAGTTGGCGGCGGCGGTGATCACCTGGGGGCTCTGGCTGCGCAGAGCGGCGGTTTTTTCTTCCACCAGGACCTGGGCCTTGCTGCGGTCAAACTGCGTGCCTGCCACCAGGGCCTGGAGGTCGGCACGCGGATCGGTGCTGCCGCCCATGAGGGCTTTGCGCTGGGCTTGCAGGGTGTCGCTCAAAGTGCCCAGCAGTTGCTTTTGTGCGTCGTTCAGGTCGAGCTTTTTGCCGACTTTCTCGACCATCTTGACACGGAACTCGGCCGATCGCTGCTCGCCCATCGGGCCGCCCCCGGCATGCTCGCCGCGGCCAGCACAGGCACTGAGGCCACCGACCAAAAGGCTGGCACCCAAGATGCCAAGCAGGCTGCGTCGAAGGGTTTTTTTAAAATGGAATCGCATGGTGTGGGTCCTGTTCAGGGTGTGGTTTAACAAGGCCCCATGGTGCCCAGACGCAGGCTGCGCGTCCTCTCGGGGCGGTATCGGTTTGTGTCGTTTTATGTCTGCGGCACAGAAAAATTGACCTTTCACTATGCTTTACATAGCTGTACATCCATGGCCGATAATCATTGGCCATGGATTCGATAGCCTGTGCCGGGCCCGGGGGCAAGCCCATTCCAGCGCGCGGCACCAGCCCCGCCCGCAGCCCATGGAGACGCAAACAAAGTTACATAAAGTTACACGTAGTGTGATAAAACCAAACTAAGACCATACCGAGCGCCGCCCCGACTCCATGCCCAAGACCCGAGATGTAGCCTTTGCGTGGCTCACGCTGAGCACCACCACGCGCCTGTTTCTGCCGATTTTGCTGTTGATCGTGGTGGTGGGTACCGTGCGTTACCAGTTGTTGGTGAAGGTCGAGACCCGCTCCGCCGAGGCCCACTTTGCACAGCAAGTGCAATGGGTCAAAAAATACCTGGTGCCCGCCATGGCGCAGGCCCTGGGAAACGACAGCGCCGAGCCGCTGGCTACTTTGCTGCGCAACGAGGCGCAATCCAATCCCGATATCGCCATGCTGCAGTGGCATTCTGGCGCGCAGGTGCTGGAGGCACGCAACCTGCAGCCGGCCCAGGCGCAGTACCCCGCGTGGTTTGTGGGCTGGTTGCAGATTGGCCCGCATAACGCCCAGCTGGATGTGGTCGGCAGCAGCGGCCACAGCGGTGTCTTGACGGTGCAGATCAGCCCGGTTTTTGCGTTCAACAGCGCCTGGAGCCGGGTCCGCGTGCAGCTGTGGATTGGCGCCGGTAGCGTGCTGACGATTCTGGGGCTGATGTTCTGGGTGCTGCGCATCAACCGCCGCATGCTGCAGCGGCTGGCGGTGGCCACCCAGCAGTTTCAGCGCGGCGACCTGGGCACGCGCATGCCATTGACCGGGCCGCTGGAAGCCCGCACCCTGGCCTACACCTTCAACAACATGGCGGACGAGGTGCAGAGCCTGGTGGCATCACTCACCCAAGCCCAGGCCGCCCTGCAGATCGAGAAAGAGCGCGCCGAAGTCACCCTGTCGTCCATCGGCGATGCCGTCATCACCACCGACCTGGCCGGGTGCATCCTCAGCCTGAACGCCGTAGCCCAGCAGCTCACCGGCTGGACCCACCAGCAGGCGCTGGGGCACCCGCTGGGCGAGGTGTTTGAGCTGCTGGAAGAGCCTGGCTGGGCTGCGGGCCATACCCAGCAAACCCCGCTGTACCAAACCACCACGGTGGTGCACGCCGCCCACCAGACGCTGCTGCATCCGTCCGGAGAACGTATCGCCATCGAAACTACCGCCGCCCCGATTCGCCAGGCCGACGGCACGGCCATGGGCTGTGTGTTGGTGTTCCGCGACGTGAGCGAAAAACGCCAGTTGATCCAGGAAATCTCATGGCAGATCGGCCACGATGTGCTGACCGGCCTGCACAACCGCGCCGCCATGGAGGAACCCTTCAACCTGGCCATCCTGCAGGCGCGCCACCACCACAAGCTGCTGGCCGTGTGCCTGCTGGACCTGGACCACTTCCAGCCCATCAACACCCGCTACGGCAGCAGCAGCGGCGACCGCCTGCTACAGCAGGTGGCCCAGCGGCTGGCCGCATTTGCCGGGGACGACCACGGCCTGGCACGCCTGGGCGGCGATGAATTTGTGCTGCTGTTGAAAGACCAGAACGACCTGGCCGAGGTGCAGCAGCAAGTGGACCAGGTGCAGGCCCTGCTGTCTGCCCCCTACCAGATCAACGACCAGGCCATAGCCCTCACCACCAGCATCGGTATCGCCGTCACACCGCGCAACGAGATGCACAGCGACACCAACCTGGACACCCTGCTGCGCCATGCCGACCAGGCCATGGTCCAGGCCAAGCAAACCGGGCGCAACCGCAGCCACCTGTTTGATGCCCAGCGCGACCAGGAGGTGCATACCCACCACCAGCAGCGCACCCGCATCCGCCAGGCTCTGCTAAACGGCGAACTGCGCCTGTACTACCAGCCCAAGCTGAACATGCGCACCGGCACCGTGTTTGGCATGGAAGCCTTGCTGCGCTGGCAGCACCCCGATAAAGGCGTGGTCGGCCCTTACAACTTTTTGCCACTGGTAGAAAACACCGACGTGATCATCGACATTGGCGAATGGGTGCTGCAACAGGCGTTGCAGCAAATGCAGCAATGGGAAGCGCAAGGCCTGAGCTGGGTGGTCAGCGTCAATATTGCCGCGCGGCACTTCCAGCGGCCCGACTTTGTGGCCCGGCTAGGCAGTATCCTGGCGCAATTCCCGCAGGTGTCGCCCAGCAAGCTGGAGCTGGAGATTCTGGAATCCGCCGCGCTGGAAGACGTGCAGCACATGCGCAACGTGATGGCCGCCTGCCAGCAACTGGGCGTGCAGTTTGCACTGGACGACTTTGGCACCGGCTACTCGTCCCTGGCCTACCTCAAACGCCTGCCCGCCAACACCTTGAAGATCGACCAGGCTTTTGTGCGCGACATGCTGGAAGACCCCGACGACCTGACCCTGGTGGAAGCCGTGGTCGGCCTGGCCAAGGCGTTCAACCGCCAGGTGATTGCCGAAGGCGTGGAAACTGTGGAACACGGCCTGATGCTGCTGCAACTAGGCTGCGACTTGGCCCAGGGCTATGGCATCGCCCGCCCCATGCCCGCCGACACGGTAGCCGCCTGGGCTGCCGACTTCGTCCCTGGTAAAGCCTGGCGCGCCTGGGGTGCCATCCAGTGGGATACCGCCGACTTCCCCCTGCTGCTGGCCGAGCACGACCACCAAGCCTGGGTCGCCGGCATCGCTGCCCAGCCCGCCCATGCCGATGCCAGCTACCCCGCCCGCTTTGGCGCCTGGTATGCCCAGCGTGGCAGCGCGCTGTACGGCCAACTGCCCGCCTTCACCGCCGTGGGTACCGCCATCGTGCGCCTGCGCGACCACAGCCAGGTGCTGGCCAAAGGACCGGTGAACGGGCAGGCCGTGGATATGCATAAATTACACGATTTGCAAGCCGAACTGGCCACCCAACTCGCCGCCCTGCTGCTGGAAGCCACGCAAAAGCAATCCCGCCGGCGGGCCGTACAGAACTTCATGGTGTATTCCTAGGTGAGTGGTACACCCCCAGGCTGCAGCGCAAGCGCTTTTCGCCAACCCCCTTGCAGGGGGCGATACCAGTGGCCTGGCAAAGCCAGTTCCACGGTATCTCTGGAGGAGACGGATGCAGCGCACTTCGCGTCAATTGGCTGGGGTATTCACTACAAAAAATATAGCTTATTAAGAAGGTTTAATATGCGCTAGAGGCCGATTTAATGCTGATTTTTATTTAACCAGGCTGTCACCTTGGCCTGGTCGGTTTCGGCCCGCAGGGCCAAGAAAGCCAGCTCCGCCTCGGGGTACTGGCGGCGCAGGAAGTTCAGCCATTGTTTGAGCCGCCCGGCGCGGGAGCGCGGCTCCAACTGGCTGCACACCAGTTGCCAAAAGGCGGTGATCATGGGTTGCAAATCTGCCCAGGGCAGGTGTGTTGTATCGAAGTCGGAGTCAGCCCCTGCACCTGCCCGAATGGCCAGTGCCAGGCCTGGGTTGGTCACCATGCCGCGCCCCAGCATTAGCGTGTCGCAACCCGATGCAGCGCGGCAGCGGCGGGCATCTTCCGCCGTCCAGATTTCGCCATTCGCCACTACCGGAATCTGCACGGCTTGGCGGATGTCGTTCACGCGCGCCCAGTAGGCGGGCGGGCGGTAGCCATCGGCCTTGGTGCGGGCGTGCACCACGATCTCGGTGGCCCCCGCCTCGGCGATGGCCAGCGCACATTCCACCGCCCGGCTGTCGTCATTAAAGCCCAGCCGCATCTTGGCCGACACGGTCTGGTGCGCGGGCACGGCGCGCCGTACCGCCGACACAATCTTAACCAGCAGCTCCGGCTCGTCCAGCAAGGCCGCGCCGCCGCCATGGCGGTTCACCACCTTGGCGGGGCAACCGAAGTTCAGGTCCACGCCCATGGGGCCCAGGCTGGCCAGCCGCCCGGCGTTTTCGGCCAGGCATACCGGGTCCGAACCCAGCAACTGCGGCCGCACCGGCACCCCCGACAGGGTGCGGCTGCCGTTGAGCAGCTCCGGCACTACGCGGATAAACGCCCGCTCGGGCAGCAAGCTGTTGGTAACGCGGATGAACTCGGACACGCAACGGTCGATGCCGCCCACGCGGGTCAGGATGTCGCGCAGTACAAAATCAAGAAGCCCCTCCATCGGGGCTAGGATGAGCACACCCCCAGGCTGCAGTGCTTCGCATCTTTCGCCAACCCCCTTGCAGGGGGCAACACCAGCAGCCTGGCAAAGCCAGTTCTGCGGTGTTTCTGGGAGCATGCGTTCCGGCTGTGGGTTGGGGTAAGTCAATCACCAAATGCCTACAAAGTCCTTCTTGCCCACCTCAACGCCGTTGTGGCGCAGGATGTCGTAGGCGGTGGTGGTGTGGAAGAAGAAGTGCGGCAAGGTGTAGTTCAGCAGGTAGCTGCTGCCCAACAAGGTCTGCTCTTTGGGCGTACCAGGACGCAGCACGATGCTGCGGCTAGCACCGGCTTCGATGTCGGCGGCGGGCAGGCTTTGGATGAAGGCCAGGGTCTTGGCGATGCGGGCTTGCAGGTCGCCGAAGCTGGCTTCAGTGTCTTCATAGGCAGGCACGTCCACACCGGCCAGGCGGGCGGCACCGCCCTTGGCGAAGTCGGCGGCGATCTGCACCTGGCGGGTCAGCGCAAACATGTCGGGGAACAGGCGCGACTGCAGCAAGACGCTGGGGTCGATCTTCTTGTCGGCCGCGTGGGCTTCGGCTTTGTGCAGCACGCCGCTCAGACCGCCCAAAATTTGGGTAAACAGGGACACAGAGGCTTGGTGGAGGGACAGGGACATGGTTTTTAACTTGGATACGTTGGCTAAGGAGGCAGGAGTCTACGGCGTTCGGCCCGGCCCGGCAGGGGCCGCCGCCAAATCCGGGAAAATAGCGGTGATTCCTCTTCTTTCAAAAACACACATGACCGACACCACCGCTTCCACCACCACCGCTTCCACCACTACCTCCGCCCCCACCCGCCCGGCCCTGCCCGACCACTTGTCCGTAGACCCGCGCAGTCCCCACCACGTGGCCGCCGTGTTTGAGCACGACATCGGCATCCGCCTGAACGACAAGGAGCGCGTGGACGTGGAGGAATACTGCATCAGCGAAGGCTGGGTCAAGGTACCCGCAGGCAAAACCCGCGACCGCAAAGGCCAGCCGCTGCTCATGAAGGTCAAGGGCAAAGTCGAAGCGTTTTACAAATAAGCCTTCTTCATACGCAGCGGTGGATGCGGTGCTAGACTGATTTTGCCCTGGATCCCAGAGGCAAACCGAGCAAATCACCCCCCTTGGAGACACCCATGATGGTCACCCACCGCACCTTTACAAAAACGCTTTTTGCTACTGCCATTCTGGCCATGGGCATTGCTGGTTGCAGCTCCATGATGCCGTCCAACAAAGTGACTTTGTCCGCGCAACTGACCGCCGCCCAAGAGGTGCCGCCCACGGCCTCTACCGGCTCCGGAACGGCCGAAGCCTGGCTGAACAAAGACACCAATGTGCTGACCTGGAAAGTCAGCTTCTCGGGCCTGACAGGCCCGGCCACCGCAGGCCATTTCCACGGCCCGGCGGCCGCGGGGTCGAATGCCGGTGTAGTCGTACCCTTTAGCGGCACCACCAGCCCGCTGGAAGGCCAAGCCACCCTGACCCCCGCCCAAGCCGCCGACCTGCTGGCGGGCAAGTGGTACGCCAATGTGCATACCGCGGCCAACAAGGGTGGCGAGATCCGCGGGCAAATGACCCCCAAGATGTAATGCAGGGCTGCGATGGCCCACCAAGCCATCGCAGCCATCGCACACAGCGGCGCAGCCCAATAACTCCTGAATTAATAGCTATCTGCGCAGGCAGAATATGCGCTAGAGGCACTTTGGAGGCCTAATATGTCGTACCGATTATTTTTACGGCCCATAGTCGCTTTGGCATTGGCCGCACTGATGTGCCCTGTGCCCGCGGCCCTGGCGGCCGATCCGCCTGCAGCGGTAGCCGACAGCGAAGTGCACGTAGCGCGCGCCGACGGCAGCTTCACGGTGGACATGGTGATCCACGTGCCGGTAGACCCTGCCCGGGCCTGGGCGGTGCTCACCGACTTTGAACACATGGCCGACTTTGTGCCCAACCTGGCCAGCAGCCAGGTCACCGAACGCAGTGACAGCCTGGTCAAAGTCACCCAAAAAGGTGTGGCGAAGTACGGCGTTTTCTCGACCCACTTTGAGTCCACCCGCGAAATCCACCTGGTTCCTACGCACGAGATCCGCGCCCATGGCGTGGGTGGCAACGTCCAGCGCGTGGAAAGTCTGATGCAGTTAGAGCCTGACGGCAACGGCACCAAGTTGACCTACCACGCCGAAGTGCAGCCAGGCTTCTGGTTTCCGCCGCTGGTGGGCCCCTCTCTGGTTCAGCACCAAACCGCCGAGCAGTTCACCGCCATGCTGCACGAGATGCTCAAGCGGCCATAAACTTGGCCAGCGGCTTTAGTTAGTCGCTGGCCCAGCCTAAAACAAACCTATCACTCGGCGGCGCTAATCAGCGACGCCAGTCGTTGCCACGGCCTTCGCCATAACCGCGGTCATCACCCCAGCCACGGTGGTGCCAGCGGTGGCCCCATTGCGGCTGCGGGTAGACCACTTGCGGCTGCACATAGACCGGCTGGGGCTGGTAGTACACCGGCGCAGGCCGCACGTACACGGGCGCAGGCTGGTAATAGACCGGCGCGGGCGGCTGGTAGTACACAGGGGCGGGCTGCACATACACCGGCTGGGGCGCACCGCCGTACACCTGCACGCCGGGCACACCAATACCAATCGACCAGGACACATCGCTGCGCGCTTGTGCCACGCTGGCTGCGCCGAGTGCGCTGATGGCCAACACGGCAACACATAGTGAACGTTGGAACTTCATACCGATCTCCTTGTTTCAATCGGGGGCCGATACATGGTGTCTGCCCCGTACTTCTGTTAACGCCGCACAAGCCATCCGGAGGACAAGCCAGCAAACAGAAGCGTTGCCAAACGTAACGCGACCCTGCGCAACCTAAAATCAAGGCATGAGCGCACTCCCCCCCTCCAAAGCCCCTGCCGCCACACCGGCTGAGCCCACCAAACCCAGCAACTTCCTGCGCCAGATCATCGAGTCCGATCTGGCCTCAGGCACCTACGCCCAGCGCCAGTGGGCCGGCAGCCCCGGCGATGCCGCCCACCAAGCCACCGGCCAGCCCGACCCGGCCAAGATCCGCACCCGCTTCCCGCCCGAACCCAACGGCTACCTGCACGTAGGCCACGCCAAAAGCATCTGCCTGAACTTCGGCCTGGCGCGCGACTACGGTGGCGTGTGCCACCTGCGCTTTGACGACACCAACCCCGAAAAAGAAGACGAGGAATACGTCAAGGCCATCGTCGACACCGTGAAATGGCTGGGCTTTGACTGGAATGGCGCGCCCGACGCACCGGCGTACGAGGCCAGCAGCTACTTCGACTTCATGTACCGCGCCGCCGAATACCTAGTCACCGCAGGCCACGCCTATGTGGACGAGCAAACCGTGGAGCAAATGCGCATCAACCGCGGCGACTTCGGCAAGCCCGGCACCGACAGCCCCTTCCGCGCCCGCACCCCCGACGAAAACCTGGCCCGCTTCCGCGAAATGCGCGACGGCCAGCACGAAGATGGCAGCATGGTGCTGCGCGCCAAGATCGACATGGCCAGCCCCAACATCAACCTGCGCGACCCCGCCATCTACCGCATCCGCCGCGCCACCCACCACCGCACGGGCGACAAATGGTGCATCTACCCGATGTACACCTTTGCCCACCCCATCGAAGACGCGCTGGAGCAAATCACCCACAGCATCTGCACCTTGGAATTTGAAGACCAGCGCCCCTTCTACGACTGGCTGCTGGCCCGCCTCTGCGAAGGCGGCCTGCTGGCCAGCCCGCCCCCCCGCCAGTACGAATTTGCCCGCCTCAACCTCACCTACGTGGTCACCAGCAAGCGCAAGCTCGCCCAGCTGGTGTACGACCACAAGGTCAGCGGCTGGGACGACCCCCGCATGCCCACCATCGTGGGCCTGCGCCGCCGCGGCTACACCCCCGAAGCCATCCACCTGTTTGCCGAACGCATAGGTGTCACCAAAAGCGACAGCTGGATCGACTACAGCACCTTAGAGGGCTGCCTGCGCGAAACGCTGGACCACAGCGCCCCCCGCGCCATGGCCGTGCTCGACCCCGTCAAGTTGGTGCTGACTAACTGGGACGCGGTAATGGGCGCTGGCAACCTCGACGCGTGCAGCGCCTCCGTCCACCCCCACCTGCCCGAGCTGGGCAAGCGCAGCTTCCAGATCGGCAAAGAGGTGTGGATTGAACGTGGCGACTTTGAGGAAACCCCGCCCAAGGGCTTCTTCCGGTTGTTCCCAGGCAACAAGGTCCGCCTCAAATACGGCCATGTCATCACCTGCACCGGCGCGGTCAAAGATGCCGACGGCCGGGTCACCGAAGTCCACGCCGAACTCATCCCCGACACCAAGAGCGGCACCCCCGGTGCCGACAGCGTCAAGGTCAAGGGCGTGATCACCTGGGTGAGCGTGGCCGACGGCCTACTCGCAGAGGTGCGCATGTACGACCGCCTGTTCATCGACACCCAGCCCGATGCAGGCGGCAAAGACTTCATCGAAAGCCTGAACCCCAACAGCCTGAAAGTCGTGCAAGCCATCGTGGAGCCGTCACTGGCGACGGCCCAGGCGGACGACAAGTTCCAGTTTGAGCGGCACGGCTACTTTGTGGCGGACCGGGTGGACCACCAGGCGGGGAAGATGGTGTTTAACTTGGCTGTGGGGTTGAAGGATTCTTGGGGGAAGTAATCCAAATGTTTTCGTATAGACGATAAAAAGGTACTGGGAAATTAGATGAAAATTCAGTGTCAAGACCGGAGCGTCGAATTCATATTTCAAAGTCATTATTTTGAAATACCAAGATTTCAACGACCATATTCATGGGATCGTGATAATTGGGAAGAATTCTGGAATGATGTCTTCCAGTCACACAACACTGATTATTTTATTGGCTCCGTTGTTACTTTTACAAAAGGTCAATATAAAGCAATTGTTGATGGGCAGCAACGCCTAACAACTATCACGCTAATTCTAGCGGCGATCAGAAATTTTTATCGAACAAATGCGTTTGAAGATCGAGCATCCGGCGCTCAGAACTTCATAGAACGCAATAATAAAAACAATGAACCAACTTATGTTTTGCGATCAGAAACATCCTATCCTTATCTACAAACAGTAATACAAAAATCCGAATCCCAAACAAAACTTATTAAGTTGAGTGAGGAAGAATCTCTGCTTGAAGGTGCTTTTCAATTTTTTAATACAAAAATTTCGATAGAAATATCAACAATTGAGTCAACTCAAGGGGTATCCACTTCTGCCAAAAAGTCACGTATAAAAAAGAGATTGGATGAACTAAGAGATACATTACTATCACTAAAATTAATCCATGTCGAATTGGATAGCGAAGATGATGCCTATCAAGTATTTGAAACATTAAATACTCGCGGAAAAGATCTTGCAACCGCCGATTTAATAAAAAATCATTTAGCACGTCTTTTAAGGGAAAAAAACTCTAACAGTGATGATGTAAAAGTACGCTGGTCAGTACTATCCGACAACATTAAAGCGATTTCTATCGAGGGGATCGATTTGGATGGTTTTCTTTATCACTACTGGCTTGCGACAAATACAGTTACGCAAAAGAGAGACATATTTAAAGCTGTCAGGACCGCAATAAAGACAAAAATAGCCGCAAAAAAATTATTAGATGAGTTAGTTGCCTTTTCGGAAGTCTATTGTGACTTGCATGAAGTCAATCTTAGAAAATGGAGAACTGACGAACTAGAAATAAAGTCATCCGTAGAATCCATAATAAAATTTCGGGTGAGGCATCCACTTCCATTAATGATGACTGCACTTCGAAAATATGATTCAAAAACACTTTCGAAAGCAGAACTTCTTAGAATATTTCAGATTATTGAATTATTCACTTTTGTAAACACCAGCTTGATGAACGCTCGCTCATCTGGAGGAGTAGCCCAAATGTATGCTTCTCATGCCAAGGCTCTTTCAGGTGTATCTGAACCAATAAGAAGACAAAAAGTTATCTCAGAATTTGCTGATAAATTAGCCTCCAAGTTACCTGAAAAATCAGTTTTCAAAGCCAAATTTGAAGCATTAAAATATTCCGACAAATTTAGTACACAAAAGCGGGACGTTCAATATGTCACGACCAAACTCTTTGCACTCATGTTTCCAGCGGTTGCTATTAATCCGGCAGAAATGTCGATTGAACACATCGAACCACAGAGTTCAAAATCATTGACGGATACTGAAGTCGCCTCGATTGGAAATCTTTGGTTTTTGAAAACAGCATTCAATAATGAGCTCGGCAACTCTTCTGCAAGTATCAAACTAAAACGATATAGAGGCAGTCAATTACCGTGCGACGATACGTTGCTAAATGCCTCAAACTGGACCGCTGTCGAAATTGGGCGTCGTACAACTGAGCTTGCCGATAAATTCTGGGCCGTTGTCGACGAACGATTTGGATTGTCCAAGCCGAAGCAGAAGCCGAAGCCAAAAGTCTTACGTGTGAAGATCGTTGCCACGTCTTAACTTGGCACGGGGTCAAGTCTTGCATTGACACTTTTTTAATTTCCTTCATTGTTAAAAAGGGAACACCCCCCAGTTCAGGTCACAACCTTTGGCTAGCCATGAGGCTCCTTTTAAAAATCAACCCGGAACCCTATGGCCAAACAACCCAGCAACCGGCGACAAAAACAGGGCATCCAAATCCTGAAGCAAAAGGGCCTGCAAGCCATCATCTTCGGTGCGGCCATGCTGCTCGTCCCGCCGTTGTTTGCCAGTTTCCCGATCCTGAAAACCGTTGCCAGTGCTCTGCGCACGCCCGCCTGGCTGGCATTGGGCATAGGTGTGCTGCTACTCGGCGCATACGCCATCGTCAAACGGATGGCAGTTAAAACAGATGATTCGACGGAGGGTGTGGCGCACACGCCATCACCCGCCAAATCACGCGAACCGCTCAAGCTGATAGAGCCTACGCTGGCACCCACCGCAGAACCCGCACCGCCCACATCCAGCCCCGCACCCGCCAGCGCCTGGAGCCCAGCCGTATTCGCCGCCATTGAGTGGCGCAGGTTCGAAGCCGTGTGCGAAGCCCTGTTTGCCCAAGCCGGTTACACCACCCGCGCGCAGTCGCACGGGGCAGACGGCGGCGTAGATATCTGGCTGCACACGGCTGATACGGAAAAGCCGGTTGCCGTGGTGCAGTGTAAGCACTGGCAAGGCAAGCCCGTGGGCGTGAAGGAAATCCGCGAGTTCTTCGGCGTGATGGCATCAAACAAGCTGCAGCGCGGCATTTACGCCACCACGTCTACCTACACCGCAGATGCCCAGCAGTTCGCCACCGCCAATGGCATCGCCGCCATGGACGGCCCCGCCCTGCTGGCCATGATCGCCAAGCGCACGCCCGAGCAGCAGCAGGCCCTGCTGGCCGTAGCCCACGAGGGCGAATACTGGAAACCCACCTGCGCCAGCTGCGGCGTGAAGATGCTGGAGCGCACGCGCAAGAAAGACGGCGTGGCGTTCTGGGGCTGCGTTAGCTATCCGCGATGCAATTCAGTGTTCAAGATGCTGGCGGTACGGTAGGAACACTGCGCTACTATTTTCATAGCTATTTGTGCTCGTGTATCCTGCAGTAGAAGCATTTTTTCCACATACATTTCAAAGCGTTCTTCACCCAGAGAGCAGCAATTCCCATGGCCAAGTTTCTGAACACCAGCGCAACCAACTACTTTCTGGAAGAAATGATCAAGAGCGCGTCCGACCGCTTGATCCTGATCAGTCCCTTCCTCAAGCTCAACGACCGCATGAAGGAACTGCTGGCCGACAAGAACCGGCTGAAGATCGACGTGCGCATCGTCTACGGCAAAAGCGAATTGCAGCCGCAAGAAATTGAATGGCTGCGCGGCCTCACTTACATCCGCACCAGCTTCTGCAAAAACCTGCACGCCAAGTGCTACATGAACGAAGAGATGTGCATCGTTACCAGTCTGAACCTGTACGAGTTCAGCCAGGTGAACAACAACGAGATGGGCATCTTGATCCAGCGTGTAGAAGACGGCCAACTCTACAAAGATGCTTACGAAGAAGCGCAACGCATCGTCCGGATCAGCGATGAAGTGCGGATTTCGCTGGAGCGCGTGACCAGCGAACCCGAAGCTGCCGTAATCCACAGCACAGACGCAGATGCCGCAACCGACAAGCTGACGACCTCCAAGATGGCGCAAAAGTTAGGTATGAAAACAGCCCAATTGCTGGAGCGCGCTACGGCGCAAGGCCATTTGGTACTCAACGGTGACAAGCATGCGCTAACGACCCAAGGCGAGCACGCAGGCGTGGAGTTTGTTGCCAAGTCCCGCTTCGGCCCCTACTTTCTGTGGCCGCAAGACTTTCATCGGGTTTAAGCCCTTGCCAAGTAACTGAGCGCGACATGGCCCAAACTCCCAAAGCCTCGCCAAGCCGCTTGACCCCCTCCCCCAAAGCACTGCAAAAAGCCTTGCGGCAATCAGCGCAACAGGCCCAGCGCTTGGCGGATGCTTTTGGTGTCAAAGTACCCAGCCTCAAACCCAAAGTGCCTCGCAGCGTGCCGCATTCAGACTGACCAACTGCATTTTTAATAGCTGCTAGTGCTTATTCCGTAAGCGTTAGCAGCATGTTTGGTGCATTGACATCCAGCGCCGTTAAACTGCAAACCATGCGCCCCTCACAAGCCCTCAGCCAACACCGGGATGCCGTCTGCCGTGCTGCAGCGCGTTACCACGTGGCCAACCCCAGGGTGTTTGGTTCGACCCTGCGTGGGGATGACATCGAGGGCAGCGATTTGGACCTGTTGGTAGACACTCTGCCCGGCACCACGCTGTTTGATCTGGGTGGCCTGCAAGACGAGTTGCAAGAGTTGCTGGGCGTATCGGTCGATGTGCTGACCGCCAAAGATCTTCCGCTCAAATTCCGTGACACCGTGGTGCTTGAGGCCAAGCCCATATGACCGTCAACAGGCTGCCAGACTACCTAGACCACATGCGGCAAGCGATTGCCGATGCGCAATCGTTCATCGACGGCATGGCCCTAGCGGACTTCATGCAAGACAAGCGCACCCAACAAGCGGTGGTCATGAGCCTGATCGTCCTGGGCGAAGCGGCCACCAAGGTGATGGACCAGCACCCCGCTTTTGCCGCGCAATACCCGGAAATCCCATGGCGCAGCATGCGGGGCATGCGCAACCGCATTGCCCATGGGTACTTCGACATTAACCTGGAAGTGGTGTGGGACACCGTCCAGACGGCATTGCCTGCGTTGAAAACGCAACTCAACGCATTGCCACCGGCCTGACGGCTAGCAATTTGCTACTCTTTGCGTAGCCGCTTGCGCCCATTCCACGGGCGCTAATCCCTTATCCGTTCGCCCACTCCCCATGCCCCCCGCAAACACCACCACGTCTACGTGGTCGAGCTCTCCAAAGACGTGCTTTTGGAAGCACGCTTTCGCAAGGGCAATCCAGGCTATGTGGAAGGCAAGCCTTGCGTGTATGTGGGCATGACGGGGCTGGACCCGGATGTGCGGTTTGACAAGCACAAGGCGGGCATCCAGGCGAATCGGTACGTGCTGCAGTACGGTTTGCGCCTGCTGCCGGATCTGTACGAGGCGTTCAACCCCCTGCACTACCAAGACGCGGTGGACAAGGAGATCGAGATCGGCATCGATCTGCGCTCGGCGGGGTTTGGGGTGTGGCAGGCCTGAGGGTTGATGCTTGGACTCCGCGCCTGGCTTGTAAACTCGCAACCTTTGCCTGCTGGATACGGAGACCCCATGAACAAAGCCCCTCACAAACCCTTCGTGATCGGCGTGGCAGGCGGCAGTGGCAGCGGTAAATCCACGGTGACGCGCCAGGTGCTGGCGTCGATCGGGCCGGAGATGACGGCGGTGCTGATCCAGGACGATTACTACTGCGACCAGACGCATCTGTCGCCCGAAGATCGGCGCAAAACCAACTACGACCACCCCGACGCGTTTGACTGGCCCTTGATGGTCCAGCATGTGCAGGCGCTGCGCCGCGGTGAGGCGATCGAGATGCCCAGCTACGACTTCACGCAGGACAACCGCGCCAGCCAAACCATCACCGTGCAGCCCGCGCCGGTGATCGTGATCGAAGGCCTGTTTGCGTTGTTTGATGCCGATTTGCGCAAGATGATGTCGCTGAAGATTTTTGTGGATACCGCCGCCGACGTGCGCTTCATCCGCCGCCTGCAGCGCGACATGGCCGAGCGCGGGCGCAGTGCCGAGAGCGTGATCCAGCAGTACCTGGAAACCGTGCGCCCCATGCACAAGCAGTTCATCGAGCCCACCAAGCGCCGCGCCGATGTGATCCTGCCGCACGGTGCCAACGGGCCTGCCATCGACATCATCACCACCAAGGTGGTGAGCTTGGTCCGCGATCTGGAGCGGGGCTGACGTGTTGACGGCGTCGAAGGCAGTTCGCTATTTTTTTCGTAGCTTCCGGCGCATATTCCACCTGCACCATCAGCCCATTTAGCCCACAAACTCCACGCCTGCACACACCGCCGCCACCTGCGCCGCGATGCACTGCTCGGGCGTGGCGCGCGCGCTGTCTGGATACACCTCGGTCGTCGTGGTGTAACGCGCGCCCGAGATGCCCGCGCACAGGCCCAGCGCCTGCATCGCGTAGTGGATCACCCCGTGCGCCACCAGCGGCGAGCCGATGATGCCGCCGTGCGCGTCGGCGGGGGCGATGTGGGTCACGCGCTCTACGGCCAGGATGATGGCCTGCTGGAACGCGGGCTGGGGGTTGGCGGTGTCGTCCACCAGGTAGAAGCCATCGGGGATGGTGGCGGGCTCGAAGGGCTGGCCGTCGCGGGCGGCCACGGCGGGGCGGTATTCGGACTCGTCGGTGTCGGTGGTTTCGTGCAGGTCGATGTGGGCAGTGAACTGGCCGCGCATCGGTTCGATGAGGCGTAGCAAGGCCGCAGATTCCTGCGCGGGGCTGTCGGGGCGGAACGAGCGGTTCGGGTCCAGGGCATCGAAGTTCCAGCGCTGGATGCGCTCGTAAGCCCAGGGGCTGACGCAGGGCACCACCAGCAGATTCACCCGGCTCGCATAGCCTTCGGCGTGCGCCTCCACAAAGCGCAGCGCGCCCAGCACGCCGCTGGTCTCGTAACCGTGTACACCGCCGGTCACCAGCACGCTGGGCAGGGCGCTGTTCCAGCCCCGGCTGCGGATGGCGAACAGGGGGAAGCGCTCTTCCGCATAGGCCACCTCGCCGTAATGCTCTACGTCAAAGCGCTCACGCAGCCGCTCGATGCACGACAGTACGTCGTCTGCATAGCTGCGCTGGCGCACCTGGCGCGCGCGCCACTGGGCACGCTCTGTGTCGCCCCAGGCTTGGCCGGGGGTGCCGATGGGGTAGAAAGGGAGTTGGCTCATGGGGTGCGGCTTAAAAGTTGCAAACCCGACTACTTTACGCTGGCGAATCCGCCATGGGCTGTGGTCTTCCCAAAGCCGCCAGGCAGATCTATTGTGTTTCTCATACTTGACAAAAAACTATTTTTGCAAACAATGAGAAACACTATGCCGCCCGCCACCCTACTTTCCAACTTGCCCTGTGCCGCCCAGTTGCAGGCTTTGGGCGCGCAAATTCGCAGCCAGCGCAAAGCCTTGCACTTAAACGCCACGGTCACGGCCGAGGCCGCAGGGGTGTCGCGCGTCACCCTGCACCGCATCGAAAAAGGCGAGCCTTCGGTCACCATGGGGGCGTGGTGCAACGCGCTGGCGGCGCTGGGCATGGTGCTGCAGGCGCGCAGTGCAGCAGACGAGCATACAAGCGCGGCGCAACTGCCTGACAGAGCAGGCTGGATTCCGGCGCGGGTGCTGCTGGCCGACTACCCGCAGTTGCGCGCATTGGCGTGGCAGGTGCACGGCACCGACACGCTCACGCCCTTTGAGGCGCTGGACATTTACGAACGCAACGCCCGCCATTTGGACCTGCCCACCATGTCAGCCGAAGAGCAGGCTTTGCTGCAGGCCCTGCGGCTGGCCTTGTCACGCAGCCCTGGCGTGGATGCAAGTGGGGGCAACGGTGCAGTTTGAACGCCCGCACCACCAGCGCATTGCGCACGTGCTCAGCGCCCTGGACGGGGCCGTGCTGCGCCAGCATGGATGCCTGTTTGGCGGCGGCACCTGCATTGCCTTGCGCTATGGTGAATACCGCGAATCGGTAGACATCGACTTTCTGGTGTCCGATGCCGCAGGCTACCGGGAGCTGCGGCAATTGCTCACCGGCCCCAGCGGCCTGGCGGCCATCACGCACACGCAGGCGATGCCGCTGGTGGGCTTACGCGAGATCCGGGCCGACCAGTACGGTATTCGCACGCAGGTGCAGATGGACGGGCATGCCATCAAGTTCGAGATCGTGCGCGAGGCCCGCATTGCGCTGGAGCCGCCCGGCGCGGACGACGCGGTCTGCGGCATCGGCACCCTGACGCGCCTGGACCTGGCCACGTCCAAACTACTGGCCAACTCAGACCGCCAGGCCGATGACGGCGTATTCAGCCGCGATGTGATCGACCTGGCCATGATGGACCTGCCTTTGCCCACACTGCGGGCCGCGTTGGTCAAAGGCGAGCTGGCCTACGGCGCATCCATTGCACGCGATTTGGGCAAAGCCATAGACCGATTTCAAACCCGCACCGGCTGGCTGGAGCGCTGCATGCAGGCCATGGCCATGCAGCTACCCAAGGCGCTGGTATGGCAAAAAATAAAGGCTTTGCGGCGCATCGTGCCCAAGCCGTAAAAGGCCACCCTTGCAATCCAGCTCCCCCGCCACGACCTAGGTGCAATGACTGAATCCCTGCACATCGTCTGTCCCCATTGCCACACCACCAACCGCGTGCACACCGACCAGCTGGGCAGCGCACCCGACTGTGGCAGCTGCAAAAAGCCCTTGTTCACCGGCCAGCCCGCCGATCTGGATGGGGCAGCGTTTGACAAGCATTTGCTGCGCAACCAGATTCCGCTGCTGGTGGACTTTTGGGCACCGTGGTGCGGGCCGTGTCGGCAGATGGCACCCGCTTATGTACAGGCCGCGGGCCAGCTGGAGCCGCGTATCCGCGTGGCCAAGGTGGACACCGAGGCACACCAGGCCTTGGGCACCCGCTACCAGATCCGCAGCATCCCCACGCTGGCGCTGTTTGTGGGAGGCCGCGAGGTAGCCCGCCAAGCCGGTGCCATGGGGGCGGCCGACATCGTGCGCTGGGTGCAGCAGCACGCGCCGCGCTAACTGCCACGTTCGAATCCCTACTCCATTTCGCAATAACCCGGGCCGGATGGTCTTATCCACCCACTGTTACCGTTCGCCTCCTTTCCCTTACCAAGCCTATAAAACCATGACGTTATTTACCCCCCTGCAAGTCGGCTCTCTCAGCCTACCCAACCGCATCCTGCTGGCCCCGCTGACCCGCACCCGCGCCGACGCGGGCCACCTGCCCAATGACCTGATGACCGAGTACTACAGCCAGCGCGCCACCGGCGGCCTGCTGATCACCGAATGCACCATGGTGGCCCCCGGCACCTCGGCTTTCATCAACGAGCCCGGCATCTACAACGAAGCGCAAATTGCCGCCTGGAAGCAGGTGACCACCGCCGTGCACGCCAAGGGTGGCCGCATCTTCATGCAGATCTGGCACGCGGGCCGCGCTGCGCACCCGGACATCAACGGCGGCGTATCCACGGTGTCCAGCAGCGCCACGGCGATCGAGGGCGAAATCCACACCCCCGGCGGCAAAGTGCCCCACGCGGTGCCGCACGCGCTGACCGCCGACGAAATTCCGGCCATCGTGGCAGCATTTGCCCAGGGCGCGAAGAACGCCATTGCCGCCGGTTTTGACGGCGTGGAAGTGCACGGTGCCAATGGCTACCTGATCGACCAGTTCCTGCGCGACACGCCCAACCAGCGCACCGACGGCTACGGCGGCTCGCTGGAAAACCGCGCCCGCTTCCTGTTCGAAGTGCTGACCGCCGTGACCGCCGCCATTGGCGCAGACAAGGTGGGCCTGCGCCTGTCGCCGCTGAACAGCTTCAACAGCATGCAAGACAGCGATCCGCTGGCCTTTATCGGCTTTTTGGCCGACAAGCTCAACGCCTACAAGTTGGCCTACCTGCACGTGATGCGCGCCGACTTCTTTGGCGTGCAAAAGGGCGATGTGTTGACCATCGCCCGCGCCAAGTACAAGGGCGTGCTGGTCGGCAACATGGGCTACACCGCCGAAGAGGCCGACGCAGCCATCTCCGCGGGCCAGCTCGATGCCGTGGCCTTTGGCACGTCCTTCCTGGCCAACCCCGACCTGCCCGAGCGCGTCCAGCGCAAGGCCCCGCTGAACACGCCCGACCAAAGCACCTTCTACACCCAAGGTGCCAAGGGCTACACGGACTACCCGACGTTGCAGGCCTAACTTTCATGGACTTGGGTGCAGAGCACCCCAAGCCATGAAAGTTGCTTCACGTTAAGCCAGCAGCCCTTCAATCACCTGCCAATGCGCTGGGTCCACCGGCGTGATCGACAGGCGGTTGCCCCGGCGCAGCACTTGCAGCCCGGCCAGGGCCGGGTGGGCGCGCAACGCGGGCAGGGCCAGCAGCCGCGTCTTGCGCAGAGCCTGCACGTCCAGCAGCAGCCAGCGCGGTGCGTCGGCTTGGCTGGCGGCATCAAAGTACGGTGAAGCCGGGTCGAACTGCGTGGGGTCGGGCCGGATGCCCGAGGCCACGCGGGCCAGGCCGGCAATTCCCGGCTCGGCGCAGCTAGAGTGGTAGAACAGCACACCATCGCCCGGCCGCATCTGGTCGCGCATGAAGTTGCGGGCCTGGTAGTTGCGCACGCCAGTCCAGGGTACGGTGCGGTCTGGTGCGGCCAGGGCATCGTCGATGGAGCATTCGCCGGGTTCGGATTTCATCAACCAGTAGTGGGGCATGGCAGGCTTGCGTGAAGATGGAGGGGCTAGCTTACCGCCCTGGCGTACGCACTGCCAACCGCTCCTTTTTTCATAGCTACTCACGCAGTTACTGTCTGCGCTAGAGGCCTATTTTTCTTAAATTTAATCAATGGCGCATGGGCTTCGGTTACCCTCCTGCATTTCCTACTCCACAGAGTCCCAAGCCATGAAAAAACTCAATATCACCATCCAGCTCGAAATGTCCGTACCCGACGACTGGGAACTGGCCCCCACCTCTGAAGGCGGGCAGGTGCTAAAGCTGCCGAACGGCCAGTTCATGGACATGGCCATCGAACCCATGTTTGCCACCGACCCCGAAGACACCTGGACCAGCACCGGCGACGACGATGTGCTCAACGACGTGCTGGACATGATTGATGCCGAAGACGTGACCTACCAGTTCGTCACCCACTAAAACCGTTCCAAGAACGCGGCAGTGTGGAACGCGCCTGCGGGTGTTTATCCGACACGCCGCAGCCTGGCCTTGGCTTGTAATGGGGTCTTACCGTAATCTTTTGCGGCCCCATCACAGGAGACTGCCATGCAAGCCACCAAGACCGTTCAAGCCACCATCACCGACCACGTCACATTCACCCCCGGTGACGGTGCGCCGGTCGTGATCCCCAAAGGACCGGTCGAGATCGAAGTGGCTTCAGAGAGCGCCACGCTCAGCTGGACAGCCGACAACGGTGCCGCCTGCGTAGCCGCCATCCCACTCACGCAGTACAAAGAACATTTGCGCGACAAGAAGATCACGCTGGTGAAGTAAAGCAGCCCAAGACTGGAAGCCCCATATCTGGTCATCCTGGCATCTTCCAACGACAGCTAAGCCGCTGGCTGGCATACACCCGCTGCACGGGTGTTTGCACAGACTATGTTTTTCATAGCAACTAACATATATTGCGTATACGTTAGAGGCCTATTTACCTTGTAGAGCACACCCCTGAACCGGATTCTTACCGGCAGATGGAACAGTCTGTGCTTAGCCCTGCTGTGGGCGCGCGTGCGCCGCCCAAATAAAACCACACCCCCCAGATTACTTGCTGTTACATTCCCGGAACCAGCTGTAAAAGCTGTGTATTTGCCACTCTATGTGAGAGAAAAAATGCCTTCTTACAGCTATGGGATTTCTGATTTTCAATCTATAGCGGCAGGTGCTGCGGTGCTGGCCAGCGGTGGCGGTGGCAGTTACTGCGATGCGCAGGCCGTTTTGCAGCAGTTGGCCGACAGTGGCTGGAGCGGCAGCGTCACCGTTCAACCCTACGACGGCCGCACCAATGCCTGCGTGCTCGCCATAATGGGCTCCCCCGACGCGGCCTCCGTCTTGACGCTGGCAGACATCCAGAACTCCATCACCAACACCTTGGCACTGCTGCAGACGGCCACCGGCTACACGGCTGGTTGCGTGATTCCAGTAGAAATCGGACCCATCAATTCGCTGGTGCCCCTGATTGCCGCAAGCATGGCGCCGGGCAGCCTGTGGGTGGTGGATGGTGATGGCGCCGGACGCGCTGTGCCGGAACTGACGCAAACCACTTTCAGCGGCACTGCCTTGCTGCCCGTCAGCCCTTGCGCGCTGGCCACCGATGCCGCCAACCCGAGCGAGGTGGAATCGGCCGTGCTCTATGCCAGCAACACCGCCAAGATTGAAACGCTGGCGGGCGGCGTGGTGGGAGGATTTGGCGGTTTTTCAGGCATCGCGCTGTGGCCATCCAACCCCAGCAATAGCTTTGCGCTGAATGGCAGCTACATCCCTAATACCTTGTGGCAGGCCTGGACGCTGGGGCAGTTTCTTCGGCAATCGACCACGCCACCATCCACCGCCGAGGTGGCCGCTTGCATTGCGCAGACCACCGGGCGAACTGCCACGGTCAGCGTGACCAACTTCTACATCACTGCGGTCACCCAGGCCACTACGGCAGCCTCGCTAGACGCAGGCGTGATCCGCCTTGATAATGCCCAAGACCCCACCAGCAGCACGCAAACCTACACTCTCTACAACCTGAACGAGAACCTGATCATGTACTGGAGCCAGGGCAGTGCACCCGCCATCGTTGCGCCGGACTCCATTTGCTACTACTCGGAAAGCACGGGGCAGGGCTTTTCCAATGCCAACGACGATCTGGCGCTGTACTTTGACGCCGCCACCGGTAAAAGTACGGGCAAAAGCGTCAGCATCATCCAAGTCAGCACCGCGCCCATGCTGTATGCCGCGCCGGGCGTGGTGTCCTCGTTTGCAGGGCTTCTGCGCAATATCGGTTACGCAGGTGCTATGCCCGCCAACTAAGCCCCGCATGGACGAGAAAGATTTCAACAAGGAACGCCTAGAGCTTGCGCTTGAAGCGGCAGGCATGGATCTTTGGGAAAACAATCTGCTGACCGGCGAAGTCACCCGTGAAGCATCGAAGACATTTGCCGAGCTGGGCTACACCGACGAAGAACTGCGCAACCACCTGGCGCTTCTCTACACCTTCTTCCATCCAGATGATCTGGACACTGTGAAGACGGCGGTGGAAAAACACATCTCCGGGGAGTCGCAGCAATACCGCTGTGAGTTTCGGCTGCGCTCCAAATCCGGCACCTGGATTTGGTATGCCAACTACGGCCGGATCATGGACCGGGATAGCGCGACACCCGGCCAACGTTTGATTGGCGTGACCTTCAACATCGATGACCGCAAGCGCCGTGAAGACGAGATTGCCCAGATCAACCTCCAATTGGCCGAGCAGAACGCCTTGCTGCAAAGCATGAACAGTGCGCTCGAGCTGCTGGCCGCCAACGACCCGCTCACCAGCCTGGCCAATCGCCGCACGCTGATGGAGCTGGGTGCCAAGGAATGCAAACGCGCAGAGCGCTTCCAACACCCGCTGTCGGTGCTGATGGTAGACATCGACTCCTTTAAAAGCGTGAACGACAGCTGGGGCCACTTGGTCGGCGACCGGGTCATCTGTGCAGTGGCAGATATCTGCCGCTTGCGCACACGCAACGGCGTGGACACGGTAGCCCGCCTGGGCGGCGAGGAGTTTGTCGTGATGCTGCCGGAAACCAATATGGCCCAGGCCCAATTGCTGGCCGAGGCCTTGCGCGAAGCCGTGGCGCAGCAGGAAATGGTGGTGAATGACGTTGGCGAGCGGGTGTCGTTTACCGTCAGCATTGGTGTGGCACCGTTGGGCACCGACGGACAGACGTTCGAACAACTGCTCAATAACGCCGACAAGGCGCTGTACAAGGCCAAACACACGGGTAGAAACCGGGTGCATACCTTTGGCAGTGCCGACCCTGCAGCGCCGCAGCCGGGGTAGCGGGCCACTAGTGGGCCACTAACGGGCCATTCTTGGGCCACAGGCTGCCGCCACGCTGTGGTGCGCAGGGAACCAATCCTGCGGCACGGTGTCCGTCCCTTTCCTTCTTACCCACACCCCCTATGCTGCGCGCCCTGAAAGATATCTTTGACAACCTGGTCGCCCAGGCCACCGAGCCCTCCCCCAACGAGCGCCAACACGCCCTGAACCTGGCCACCGCGGTGCTGCTGGTCGAAGTGATGCGCGCCGACCCGACCAAAACCGCCGTAGAGCGCCAGGCCGTGGTGCTCACCCTACAGCAGCGACTGGAGCTGGACGGCGCGGCCCTGACGCAGCTGATGCAGCAAGCAGAACAATCGGCCGCCCAGGCCTACGACTACCACCGCTTCACCGCCAGCCTCAACGCCCACTACACCCAGGCGCAAAAGATCCAGATCGTGGAAGACATGTGGCAGGTGGCCTATGCCGATGGCGCACTGGGTGCGGTGGAGAACAGCGTTATCAACCAGGTGGCCGGGCTGCTGTACGTTACCCACGGTGAATACATCGGCGCCAAGATGCGCGCCAAAGAGGCTGCGGGCCTGCTGCTGTAAAGCGACCCTGCGCCTTGGCGCTACCATGGGCAAGAGTGGCGACTGGCGTGATTGTTGCGTTGCGTTGCCGAACCCACTCCTGAATACGCCCCATGCCGCCAGCCCTCTTGAAGAGCCTATTTGCAGGCACTATTTTCAGCAGCGCCTTCTTGCTGTTTCTGGTGCAGCCGCTGATCGCCAAGCAGATCTTGCCGTGGTTTGGCGGCTCGGCGGCGGTGTGGTCTATCTGCATGGTGTTCTTCCAGGGGGTGCTGCTGGCGGGCTACGCCTATTCCGACTGGCTAACCCGGCGGCCCGCGCGGCTGCAGGCAGCCATCCACACGATGCTGCTACTGGTCAGCCTGGCGTTTTTGCCCATCATCACCGCCGCGCACTGGAAGCCCACCGGGGCCGAAGACCCGTCGCTGCAGATTTTGGGGCTGCTGCTGGGCACCATTGGGCTGCCGTATTTTTTGCTCTCCACCACCGGGCCGCTGGTGCAGTCCTGGCTGGCGCGCACACCCTGGGGCGCGCAGGTGTACCGCTACTTTGCGCTGTCCAACGGGGCCTCGCTGGCTTCGCTGTTGGCCTACCCGGTGCTGATCGAGCCTTACACCGCCTTGCGCCAGCAGGCGCTGGGCTGGTCCTGGGGCTACGCGGCTTTTGTGCTGCTGTGCACCACGGCCAGCCTGTACGCGGCGAGGTTGGCGAAACCGATTCCGGCCCGCAGTGCGCCCCCGGCACCGACCGAGGCCGCCCCCGGCTGGTCGCGCTATGCCGTGTGGCTGGCATTGCCAGCGCTGGCCACCTGGCTGCTGCTGGCCGTGACCAACCACATCACGCAAAACGTGGCCGCGATTCCCTTTCTGTGGGTGCTGCCCCTGTCGGTCTACCTGCTGAGCTTTGTGCTGACCTTTGAAAACGACCGCTGGTACCGCCGCAGCCTGCTGCTGCCCGCCGCCGCCGTGGCCCTGCTGCTGTGCGCCTACGGCCTGCAGGCTGGCATGGGCTACGACCTGGCCACGGGCGTGCCGATGTATGTAGTGGGCCTGTTTGTGCTGTGCATGTTTTTGCACGGCGAAATGGCATCGATGCGGCCTGGTCACGCCTACCTGACACGCTTTTACCTGATGCTGTCTCTGGGCGGCGCACTGGGTGGCGTGGCCGTGGGGCTGGTGGCACCGCATGTGCTGCCCGCGTACTACGAGATGGGCATCGGCCTGGTGCTGGTGGCCGTGCTGGGCGCGGTAGTGTTGCGCCACCAGCGGGCCCACGCCCTGGCCTGCGTGGCGCTGGCCCTGGTGTGCAGCTACTTTCTGTGGCAACAGGTGCGCAACGAACAAGACGGTACCCGCCGCATGGCGCGCAACTTTTACGGCACCCTGAGCAGCCTGGACAGCACCGACCCCAACGACCCGCAGCGCAACCGCCGCCAGCTCTACCACGGCTCGGTCAAGCATGGCGAGCAGTACCTGGCCGCCGAGCGCCGCCGCGAACCTACGGCCTACTACGGCCCCACCTCGGGCATCGGCCGGGCCATATTGTCGATCCCGGTGTCGGCCCCGGCCACGCCCCGGCACGTCGGCCTGATCGGCCTGGGCGCAGGCACCCTGGCCAGCTATGGCCGGGCGGGCGATGTCTACCGGGTGTATGAAATCAACCCCCAGGTATTCGACTTTGCCGACACCGAATTCAGCTTTTTAAAGGACAGCCCGGCCCATATCGACCGGGTGCTGGGCGATGCCCGGCTGGCGCTGGAGCGCGAAGCGCCGCAGCAGTTTGACGTGCTGGCGGTGGATGCATTCTCGGGCGACTCGGTGCCCATCCACCTGATTACCGCCGAGGCCATGCAGGTCTACCTGCGCCATATGCGGCCTGACGGCATCATTGCCTTCCATGTCACCAACCGCTTCCTCAACATGGCCCCGGTGGTCGAAAAAATCGCCCTGGCCCAGGGCCTGCAGGTGGCCTTTGTGCACGACGACGCCGAAGACAGCGACCTGCGCCGCACCGACTGGGTGCTGGTCAGCCGCAGCGCGCCACGCCTGCAGACCCCGCAAATCCATACCGCCACCAGCGCCATCCCGCCCATCCCCGGCCTGCGGCTGTGGACCGACGACTTCAACAACCTGTTTGGGGTGTTGAAGTAGCGACGGGACTTACGCAGCGCCCCCTGTGTCGCCCGCCGGGCGCACAGGGGCTTGCGTAAGTCCTAAACGATACTGCGCGCTTGCTATTTCAACCCCTGACCCTATGCCATTCCTGACCCGCCGCACCACCCTGCTCGCCTCCCTGGGCCTGCTGGCCCCCCGCCTGCACGCCGCCACCCCCATCAAGCCTACCGTCCCCACGCTCTGGCCGCAGGACCTGCGGGTACCGGGCGGCGTGGCGCGGCTGTCGCTGGGGCCTGCGGCGCTGCGGCCTGTGGTGTTTGCGGGGGACGTACCGGTGCTGGTGCTGGGCGATCCCATCGAGTGGACAGCCATCGTCGGCATTCCGCTGGCTGCGGCGCTGGGCCCGGCCTTTATCCGCGTGCAAACCGATAGCGGCACGCGCCAGGTGGCCTACACCGTGGGGCCCAAGCAGTACCGTGAGCAGCGGCTGAAAGTGGCTCCCGGCACGGTGGATCTCTCAATCGAGGACGAAGCGCGCTACAACCGCGAACACGCCCACCTGCAAACCGTGATGGCCAGCTTCAGCGAACCGCTGCCGCCCAGTTTGCGCATGCAGGTGCCAGTGCCAGGGCGGCGCTCCAGCTCGTTCGGGCTGCGCCGGGTGTTCAACGGGCAGGCACGCAACCCGCACAGCGGCATGGACATCGCCGCCGCCACAGGCACGCCGGTGGCCGCGCCGCTGCCGGGCCGGGTGATTGACACCGGCGACTACTTCTTCAACGGCAACACCGTCTGGCTGGACCACGGCGGCGGCCTGCTGGGCATGTTTTGCCACCTGAGCGCCATCGCCGTGCAGCCCGGCGATGTGCTGCAGACCGGCCAGCGCCTGGGTGCCGTGGGCGCCACCGGCCGCGTAACCGGGCCGCACCTGCACTGGTCGATCTGCCTGAACCGGGCCATGGTGGACCCAGCGCTGTTTATGGCGGCGTCAGCTCCGCCTGCGCAAATGCTCCTTAATCTTACTGTGTCAATAAAATCATGACATTATCTGGACTTCTTCATTTTTTACGTGAGGAATGATGGATGCCATCGAACGATTTGACCGGTACTTGGAACATTTGGCCGAAGGACTTGGCCATACAGACCGGCACGCAGGACTCAGGGGCTATTGCACAGGCTTGATGCTGCCGCTGGCACGCAAGAGCGTGGAGCCGATGGCAGCCCGCGTTGATCCGCTGCACGCAAGCGCCAGGCATCAGTCGCTGCATCACTTCGTGGCCAAGGCCGAGTGGTCTGACGCGGAGATGCTGAGACGGGTTTGTCAGTGGGTTGTGCCGAGGATGGATTTCAACCGTGGTGGCTGGTGGATCATTGATGACACCGGCTTCCCGAAGAAGGGCAAGCACTCGGTGGGCGTAGCCCGGCAATACTGCGGCATGCTGGGCAAGCAGGACAGCTGTCAAGTCGCGGTGAGCGTGTCGCTGGCCTGCGATCAAGGCAGCATTCCGGTGGCGTGGCAGCTCTATCTGCCCGAGGAGTGGGCAACGGATGCGGCGCGCAGGGCTCGGGCCGGTGTACCTGAGGCGACGAAGTTTGCGACCAAGCCGCAGATCGCCTTGCAGCAACTGCGCGCGCTGCTGGCCGACGGCGCGCCGCACCATTGCGTGCTGGCCGATGCAGGCTACGGCGTGGACACTGCCTTCCGCCAAGCCTTGAGCGACATGGGGCTGACCTACGCGGTGGGCGTGACTTCAGCGGTGGTGGTCTGGGGGCCCGGGGTTGAGCCGCTGCCGCCCGCGCTCTACAGCGGCACAGGGCGACCGCCGGTGATGCCGCGCCGTACTCCCGAGTTGCAACCGGTGAGCGTCAAGGCCTTGGCCATGTCCTTGCCCGCACGGGCATTCAAGACCATCACCTGGCGCGAAGGCACCAACGCGCCGCTCAGCGGGCGCTTTGCCGCTCTACGCGTGCGCCATGCAGGTGGCAATGCCGGCAAGGCCAGGCTGCGCCCGCTGCAGTGGGTGCTCATTGAATGGCCCAAGGATCAGACTGAGCCCTGCAAGTACATCCTGTCCACGCTGCCCGAAGACACGCCCATCACCGATTTGGTCAGCGTTACCTATCAGCGCTGGCGCATCGAGCGCGATTACCAGGACCTGAAGCAGGACTTCGGCTTGGGCCATTACGAGGGGCGTGGCTGGCGCGGCTTCCACCACCACGCCAGCCTGAGCATCGCGGCCTACGGGTTCTTGATGTCCGAGAGACTCACTGCCGACAAGTCAATCGGCGGCAAAAAAAACTTCATCGAATGCCAAGTGCCTGTCGTTCCCGGCGATTACCTCCCCCGAGGCAGCCCTGCGGGCGCAGCGGCACGTGAGGAACTCGATCACGACGCTGCGTCATCGCCTGGCTCACCAACTGATCGCCCGGCTCGGGCAATGTCCTTGCTGCGGCAGGGTGGGCGCAAGGTTGCGCTTGTGACACAGTAAGATTAATGAATAGCTAACAGCGTAGGTAAAGCTTAGGCCAGCGGCACTTTTTACCCTCATTTTGACGATGCGGGACTAAGCCGTTGCCTGCACAGCGCGGGGCTTTGCGTAGGCGCTGGCGGGCCGTAGCACTTTGTCTTCCTGGGCCCATACTTGGTTGCGGCCCTGGGCTTTGGCTTTGTACAAGGCCTGGTCGGCTGCCACTAATAGCTCTTCAAAGTCCGGGAAGCCCGCGTTGGCATGCCAACTGGCGCAACCCGCGCTGAAGGTCACGCACAGGCCTGGCGCGTAGGCCGGTATCTGCAGGTCGGCCAGGGCATGGCGGGCATTCTCGGCAATGCCCAGGGCATGCTCGGTGCGCGTACCGGGCAGCAGGATGACGAACTCTTCGCCGCCATAGCGGGCCACCATGTCGGTGGGGCGGTGCACGCTGCGGGCCAGGGCCTGGGCCACGGCGTGCAGGCAGGTATCTCCCTGCACATGGCCAAAATGGTCGTTGTAGCGTTTGAAATGGTCGATATCCACCAGCACCAGCGACAGCGGCTCGCCACTGCGCTGGGCGCGCTGCCATTCCGCCTGGGCGGCACTGTCAAAGCTGTTGCGGTTGTACACACCGGTGAGCTTATCGCGCGCTGAGCTGCGCAGCAAGGACGCATGGGTGGTGGCCAGTTCCTGGTAAAGCTGGGTGATCTGGTAGATCAAAGCGGCCAGCAGGCTGACCGAAGAGACGACGCTCAGCAGCCGCGACACATACCAGCCCAGGCTGTAGCGGGCCGAAGACAACAGAGTCAACGACACATCGGCCAGAGAGGCCAGCACGGCTATAAACAGGAACAGGTTAGCCAGTTCCCAGCGCTTCTTGGGTAGCAGTAAGGCCAGCGCCACTGCAGCCAGGTTGAGCGCCCACACCGTCCAGCCCGCAGCGCTGTCGCTAAGTGTCTTGAAGCTGTTGCCATTGATCAAGACCGGCAAGGCTTCGTCATGGAGCGCCAGCCAGGCCATGGCAGCGGCCAGCAGCGGTGCCAGCAAAAACAGCTGCCCGGCCTGCCGGACCGACACGCGTTGGCACAGCGCGGCATGCACGCGCGACTGCCGCAGCAGCAAGGACACACCAATGAAAAATGGAAATCCGCCGTGCCAGAACACCCATAGCCACACCGCCGACTGGTTGTTGCCCCCCAGCAGGCCGGTGGGAGCAAACACCCCGGGGAACACCAGTAACTGGATCGGGGCCAGCATCGCCACATAGGCATATGCCCCGGCCAGCGGCACCAGATAAAAGCGCCGCACCGCAGCAAACTGCACCATCAGCAGGTAGGCAGTCAATGCCTCGGTCAGCGTAACGGTGGCCGCAAAAATCGGTAAAAACGGAGCCACCACCGGCAGGGCCGTGGCCGCGTAGGGCTCAGCCGCCACAGCCACCAATATGATCAACAGCGCCAGCAACAGCCCCCACTTGCGTTGCGGTGCCGTGGCCGAGAAATGTTGGGGAGCTTTGGGCATCAGAAGAGAGAGGGTTTTGGTTGGCTAGGAATGCATCGCGCACAGCAGCAAGAATACGCCAGCCACTACCACCGCAGAAAAATTGCGCATCATTTCTGTATGCAATTATGGAGAGAAATTTTTCTATCCATGGAAAATAAGTTTCTCTCTTACTATTAAATTAGTAGCAATTTATACATACTGGTTAAGGACTACAGGCCAAATTAATCTAAAAATGAAAGTACGGCTCCCGCCCTACGGGTCGTGCAAAATTGACCAAGCCCACCTGCGCTGGCCAAGCCGCTTATCCCACCAGGTCGCCACCACCGCCCAGCGCATTTTGAAAATACCAAGCTGAAGCGCATCTTGCAAGGGGGCGACTGCTATGCTTTGTTAAATGTTTCTACACACCACGGGCCTACGCCATGCCACGTCCCTTGCTTTTGCACACTAGCGTCTGGCCAACGTGGCTGGCGGCAAGCGCTTTGGTCGTTGCGCAGCTCGCGCTGGCATGGCTGCCGCTGGGCTGGCCGGTGGTGCTATTGCAAGTGGCGCTGGTCGCTGGCTGGGTGGCTTTGGGGGGTGCTGTGGTGGCCGCCCGCGGCGCTGCCGCACCGGCACTGGCCGAAGCGGATGCCACCCCCACGCCTTCTTCACACCAGATGCTGGAAGAGGCCCTGGACATCCTGCCCGATAACGCCACGTTTTCCCTGTTTGATGCACAGGAGCGCATGGTGCTGGTGAATGCGCGAACCCGGGTGCACTACCCCGATGCAGCGCCTTTCATGGTGCCGGGCGTGCGGTTTGAAGAGATTCTGCGGCGTACCGTGGCGCTGGGGGAAATGCCCGAATTCGGGAGCGATGAAGCTTGGATACAGCAGCGGCTGGCGGCCTTCCGCAACCCCGTAGAACCCCAAATCCAGGCGCAGCCGCACGACCGCTGGCTGCGCATCAGCCAGCAGCGCCTGTCAGACGGCAGTACCGCCATCCTGCGGGCCGACATTACCGACGCGGTGCGCAAGGAGCGGGCGCTGGAACAAGCGCGGCAACAAGCCCAACGCGCCCAGACCCAGCTGTCCGAGGCGCTGGAGGCCATGCCCATCGGCATCGAGCTGTTTGATGAGCAAGACCGGCTGGTCTATTTCAACCGCAAGATGGGCGAGATGCGACCCTGGTTTACGCTGGAAGAAGGCCGGGGCCTGACCCACGAGGCCTTGGTGCGCATCGGCCTGCGCCAGGGCTTTCCACACGAAGCCATGGGCCGCGAAGAAGAATGGCTGGCCCAGCACCTGGCCGAACGCGGCCAACGCGCCACGCCCGAGGTGCGCTCCTATCCCATCGGCGTGTGGATGCATGCCTACGAGTCGCGCACGCCGTCAGGCTACATCGTGGCCGTGCGCTTGGACGTTACCGAAATGGTGCTGCAGCGCCAGGCGCTGGAGCAGGCCAACCAGCGCCTGGCCCTGCTGTCGGCCACCGACGGTTTGACCGGCATCGGCAACCGGCGGCATTTTGACGCGGTGCTGGCCACCGAGTGGCTGCGCGGTGCGCGCCAGCTGGAGCCGCTGGCTCTGCTCATGATCGACATCGACCACTTCAAGCTTTACAACGACCACTACGGCCACGTGGCAGGCGATGCCTGCCTGCGCCGTGTGGCCCAGTTGCTGGCCACCTGTGTGCGCCGCGCAGGCGAGCTGGTGGCCCGCTACGGCGGCGAAGAATTTGTGCTGTTGCTGCCCGGCACCGACCAGGACCATGCCCGGCTGGTTGCACAGCACTGCATGGACGCGCTGGCCCTGGCGCGCATCCCGCACGCCGCATCGCCCACGGCCGACCATGTGACCCTCAGCATCGGCATCGCCCACACCGTGCCCGATGCCGACCGCCAAGCCGAGTCGCTGGTAGATGCGGCCGACAACGCGCTGTACCGGGCCAAGAATGCTGGACGGCAGCAGTTTGAAGTCAGCCAGATGTAGGTCCCCCGGCTTGCGCACTGCGTGGCGTCGCCATCCCCCTTGCAGAGGGCGCTACCAGCGGCCTGGCAAAGCCAGTTCTGCGGTATTTTCGAAAGAGATGTTTCTGCGCTGGGTAGAAGCTTTTGACCGAAGGTGCGTCGGCCCCCAGACGCGCTGACGGATCTACGTGAAATGTGCTGCTTCAAGCTGCGACGGGCTGGGTCCGGGTGCTCGCCACCGCAGCCAGCGTCTGGCGGATGCCCTCGGCATACGGGGTCTTGCGGATCGGCCCGATCAGTTGCAGCAGCGCCGAGTCGTCCATGGTCAGCGGATCGGTCATCAGGTAGTTCATCTCGACCATCTCGCGCATGAAAGGTTTGAACAGACCTATCAGGCGCAGCATGGTCTTGCCTGCGACCCGCAGCTTGATCTGCTTGCCGGTCTGACGTTCCATCTCCGACACTAGCGCGCGCTGCGATGTCACCCCGGCGCCAGCAAAGTTCCAGATCTTCCCAAAGGCGGCAGGCGTGTCCACCAACTTGGCGACCACCGGCCCGACATCGGGCACGAAGACAAACTCATGCGGGGGGTCGATCGGCCCGACCATGTCCGCCGTGCCGCCCTGGACGGCGGCCAATGCAGGCAGGTGCAGCAGGCTGGCCTCCACGCCGGGCCCGTAGAAGTCTGGCAGGCGCAAGACGGTCGCGTTGATCCGGCCCTCGGCATGCGCCTGCATGACCAAATCCTCCTGTGCCTTGCGCATGCGGCCCTTGAAGGTGTGCGGCTCTCGTGGATGGTCTTCCCGCACCGGATTGGTCTGAGCCATGCCATAGAGGTAGACGGTGCCGATCAGGATGATGTTCTTGACCCCGGCAGCACTGGCCCCTGCGAGGGTCTTGCGCATGATTTCGGGGTGCAGCTCGAACTGCCAGTAATTCACCCCGACCATGTAGACCAGCGTCTCTATGCCGGTGGCGGCGGCCTGCACCGAGGCAGGTGAGTCAGGGTTCCAGGTGGCAATCTCGGCCAGCGGCTCTGCACCAAAAGCCTTGCGCAAGCTGGCTTCTGTGCGGCCGACTACCCGGTAGGACTGGCCTTGGCTGCTGAGAGTAGCGGCGATACTTTGGCCGATGGCGCCGGCGGCACCGAAAAGAGCAATCTTGGGCTGGGTAACTGGATGCGACATGGTGAACTCCGTTGATTTCGATGGTTTTTTTGCTTGCAGAGACTGCAGTTTGCAAGATCAACGGCCAAATGAAAATTACCTAGAATTGCATGATCTCTATAAATAAATGCATACCATGACCAGCACCGTGACCGAGAGCGAACCGAACTGGGAGTGGTACCGCACCTTCCTCAAAGTCCTGGAAACAGGCTCGCTGTCCGCAGCCGGACGCGCGATGGGACTGACGCAGCCGACCGTTGGCCGCCACATCGACAGCCTGGAGACCGCGCTGGCGTTGAAGCTCTTTACCCGATCCTTCGATGGCTTTACGCCGACCGAGGCGGCGCTGGAACTCGGGCCGTATGCCGCCGGTGTGGCAGCGACCGCGGCCGCGCTGCGCAGGGTGGCCAGCAGCCACGGCGCGGGCGTGCGCGGAACGGTACGCCTCACCGCCAGCGAGATCATTGGCGTCGAGGTGCTGCCTCCGATCCTGGCAGCACTGCGCAACGAGCACCCCCAATTGACCATCGAACTGGTGCTATCGAACCAGGTGGACGATCTGCTGCACCGCGAGGCCGACATCGCGGTGCGCATGCTGCGGCCAGCACAGGACGCCTTGGTGGCCAAGCGGGTGGGCGGCATCGAAGTCGGGTTGCATGCCCATGCGCACTACCTGGCAGCCCACGGCGTGCCCACCTCCATAGACGCGCTCTCGGAGCACGCGCTGATTGGTTTCGACCGAGAGAGTGCGTACATCCGGAAGCTGCAGGACCGGTTCCCAGAGTTCTCTCGCGCCGCCTTTGGCTTCCGTGCCGACAGCGACCTGGCACAGCTGTCGGCCATCCGCGCAGGCTTCGGCATCGGCTTTTGCCAGTCAGCGCTGGCGGCAAAAGACCCGGCCCTGGTTCGGGTGTTGAAGACCCAGTTTTCGCTGTCGCTGGACACCTGGATCGCCATGCACGAAGACCTGCGCGAAAGCCCGCGTTGCGCGGTGACTTTTGCGGCGCTGGCGGCGGGGCTCACCGCCTACCTACAGCACGCCGAGCCTCCAGCTAGCACTTAGAGCACCTACACGATGCCGCTATTTTTCATATATTTTTTAGGCCTGTAGCGTACATATTACCTACGCTGATAGCTATTTATTCGATAGCAATCAGTGCGCCTTATCCCAGTTGGGACCCACGCCGACTTCGGCCAGCAGCGGCACCTTCAGGTCTGCCACACCGGCCATCAGGCGCGGAATCTCAACGCGCAGCCAGTCCACCTCGGCCTCGGGCACTTCGAACACCAGTTCATCGTGCACCTGCATGATCATTTTGGTGGCGCGTTTTTCTGCATCCAGCGCTTTTTGCACGGCGACCATGCTGAGCTTGATCAGGTCGGCGGCCGTGCCCTGCATCGGCGCGTTGATGGCGGCGCGCTCCAGGCCGGCCAGCAGCGCGCCCTTGGCGTTCTGGATATTCGCCAGCTGCAGGCGGCGGCCAAACACGGTCTCCACATAGCCCTGCTGTTTGGCCAGTTCGCGGGTGGTTTCCATGTAGGTTTTGACACCGGGGTAGCGGTCGAAGTAGCGGGCAATGTAGTTTTTGGCGGCGGTGTTGTCGATGTTCAGGTTCTTGGCCAGGCCATAGGCGCTCATGCCGTAGATCAGGCCGAAGTTGATGACCTTGGCGTAGCGGCGCTGCTCGCTGCTGACCTGCTCCACCGTGACACCAAACACCTCGGCGGCCGTGGCGCGGTGCACGTCCAGGCCGTCGGTAAAGGCGCGCAACAGCGCAGCGTCGCCGCTGATGTGGGCCATGATGCGCAGCTCGATTTGCGAGTAGTCGGCACTGGCAATCAGGTTGCCGGGTGCGGCCACAAAGGCTTCGCGCACGCGGCGGCCTTCGGGGGTGCGGATGGGGATGTTCTGCAGATTCGGGTCGTTGCTGCTGAGGCGACCGGTCACGGCCACGGCCTGGGCGTAGTGGGTGTGCACACGGCCACTGCGCGGCAGTATCAGCAAGGCCAGCTTGTCGGTGTAGGTGCCTTTGAGCTTGGCCAGGCTGCGGTGCTCCAGCAGCTTGGCGGGCAGGGGGTAGTCTTCGGCCAGCTTTTCCAGCACTTCTTCGTCAGTGCTGCGCGCGCCGGTAGCGGTTTTCTTGACTACCGGCATGCCCAGTTTGTCGAAGAAGATTTCGCCCAACTGCTTGGGGCTGCTGAGGTTGAAGGGCTGGCCCGCAATCTCGTAGGCCTCGTTTTCCAGTTGCACGATGCGCTGGCCCAGCGCGTGGCTTTGGCTGGCCAGCGTGGCCGCGTCGATCAGCACGCCGTTGCGCTCGATGCGGTAGAGCGCCTCGCTGCTGTCGATCTCCAATTGGTAAATGAAGGCCAGCGCTGGAACCGCCTGTAACTGCGGCCACAGCACGCGGTGCACGGCCAGGGTCATGTCGGCATCTTCGCAGGCGTACTCCGCCGTTTTTTCCACATCCACCTGGTTGATGGTGAGCTGGTGCACGCCTTTGCCGCACAGGTCTTCGAAGCTGATGCCGCTGCGGCCCAGATGGCGTTCGGCCAGGCTGGCCAGGCCGTGCGGTTTGTGGACTTCCAGCACGTAGCTTTGCAGCATGGTGTCGTGGGCGTAGCCCTGCACTTCGATGCCGTGGTTGGCGAACACATGGCGGTCGTACTTGATGTGCTGGCCCAGCTTGGGTTTGCTGGCATCCTCCAGCCAGGGCTTGAGCCGGGCCAGCACATCAATGCGCGGCAACTGGGCGGGCGCGTCGGGGTAGTTGTGCGCCACCGGGATGTAGGCGGCCTCGCCGGGGGTGACGCAGACGCTGATGCCGACGATCTCGGCCAGCATTTCGTCCAGCGAATTGGTTTCGGTGTCCAGCGCCACCAGCTCGGCGGCTTGCAGCTTAGCCAGCCACAGGTCAAAAGCCTCCCAGGTCAGGATGGTCTCGAAGCCGGGGGTGCGGGTGGGAGCAACTTCGACAGCGGCGGGTTCGTCGAACAGGCCGGGATCGGAAGGCTTGGCCTTGGGGGTCTTCTCGGCCGTATCCGCCTTAAGTGCAGGCTCTACAGCGGCGGCACCGTCCAGATTCCGGGCCAGGCCTTTGAAGCCAAACTTCTCATAAAAAGCCTTTAAAGCGCCCGTATCCTGTGCATTAAAAGCTATGGAATCCATAGCAGGCAGGCCTTCGATGTAGCCCGCCAGTTCGCAGTCGGTCTTGATGGTGACCAGGCGGCGGCCCTGCGGCAGCCAGTCCACAGCAGCGCGCAGGTTCTCACCGGCCACGCCCTTGATCTCGCTGGCACGGGCCATCAATGCGTCGAGTGAGCCGTATTCCATCAGCCACTTGGCAGCGGTCTTGGGGCCGACCTTGGGCACGCCAGGCACGTTGTCCACGGTGTCACCCACGAGAGTCTGGTAATCCACCATCAGGCTGGGCGGCACGCCAAATTCTTCGGTGACCCCGGCCACGTCGCGGCGCTTGCCGTTCATGGTGTCGATGATGGTGACGTGTGCATTCACCAACTGGCTCAAGTCCTTGTCGCCGCTGGACACCACCACCTCGATACCCTGGTCGCCCGCCAGCCGGGCCAGCGTGCCGATCACGTCATCGGCCTCCACCCCCGGCACGGCTACCACTGGCCAGCCCATCAGGCGGATGACCTCGTGTACCGGCTCCATCTGCGTGCGCAAATCATCCGGCATGGGGCTGCGGGTGGCCTTGTAGGCGGGATACCAGTCGTCGCGGAAGGTGGGGCCTTTGGCATCGAACACGCACACGGCGTAGTCGGCCCGCACTTCTTTGCGCAGGCTGTTCATCATGTTGATGATGATGCGAATGGCACCGGTTTTTTGCACCGTGCCATCGGGCAAGGTGGTGCTCATGGTTTCGCCGCCGGCAAAAAAGGCGCGGTACAGGTAGCTGGAGCCATCGACCAGCAGCAGGGTTTTTTGGGTTGTCATGGGGGCATTTTGCCTGCGGGATCCTTGCGCCGTCCGCACAACGCAAGGCAATTACAATCAATTCTCATTACCGTTTATATCCCTGCTGCCACCATGTTTTTTTTACGTTGCCGTCGCAGCACCTTGGCGCTGCTGCTCTGCGGGCTGACCTTTGCGGCATCTGCTGCGGACCCCACCGCCCAAGCCATCAACGCTTCCAAGCCCCCTGCCCACGCCGCCCCGCGCAAGCTGGCCGCCGACCTGGGTAGCGGCGCGGCAGACGGCGTGTTTCCGCGCACCGTGGCGCACTACCAAGGCCGCACGCTGCTCGCCCAACCACCTCAGCGCGTGGCCGTGCTGTCCACCGGGCAGAACGACGGCCTTCTGACACTGGGCCTGGTGCCGGTGGCCACCACCCGCGACGACCAGGGCCGCCTATATGCCGACTACCTGGCCCAGGGCTTTGTCCTGCACCAGGCTGCCATGCGCCGCACCGCCGACCTGGGCGTGCGCAGCGCCCCTGACCTCGAGGTGCTGGCCTCCCTGCGTCCCGACCTGATCCTGGTTAACAAGGCCATGCTGACGCCGCAGATGCACGCGCTCTACCAGCGCATTGCCCCCACGGTGGTGACACGGGGCAACGGGGTGAACTGGAAGATCGACTTTCTGCTGCTGGCCGATGCGCTGGGCCGCAGTGATCAGGCCCGCGCCTGGCTCCAGCAGTACCACGCGGATGCCAGCACGCTGGCCGGGCACTGGCCCGCAGGCACAGCCCCCAGCGTATCTTTCGTGCAGGCCAACGCCTCACGCAACCGGGTGATGGGTGTGCGCTCGTTCACCGGCAGCATTGCCGAAGACGCAGGCCTGCAGCGCCCGCCCAGCCAGCGCTTTGCGGGCAATTCGCAAGACATCAGCGGCGAGCTGCTGGACCAGGCCGATGCCGACTGGATTTTTTATGCCGCCCGAGACAAATCCGTCTCCAGCCTGACCGGCTCGCCGCTGTGGCCGCGCCTGCGCGGTGCCGCCCAGGGCAAGAGCGTGCGCGTCGGGCTGGACCCGTTCTACCTGAACGCGGGCCCGCTGGCGGCCCGAACGGTGCTGGACGCGCTGGCACAAACTGCCCCCAACCGACTGCCGAAACCATGACCGTCTTTCCCGCCGCCACCCCAGCCCGCCGTGCCGCCCGGGGCCTGGGGCTGATCCTGCTACTGGCCGCCCTGATGGGCCTGGTGCTGGCCAGTATCTCGCTGGGCGCACGCCCGATTCCGCTGGCCCGGCTGTGGCAACTGCTGTGGCAGCCGGATAGCAGCGTCGAATCCACCATCGTCTGGCAGATGCGCATGCCGCGTACCGCGCTGGGCCTGGCAGTGGGCGCAGCCCTGGGCGTAGCCGGTGGCCTGATGCAAGCGCTCACGCGCAACCCGCTGGCCGACCCCGGCCTGCTGGGCATCAATGCTGGGGCGGCGCTGGCGGTGGTACTGGCCATGTCGGTACTGGGCGTGGGTAGCTATGTGGGCACGGTGGGCTTTGCACTGCTGGGTGCACTGCTGGCGGCGGTAGGCGTATATGTGCTGAGCAGCGGGGCTGCGCCCAGCGCGCAGCGGGTGCGCCTGCTGCTGGCGGGCACGGCCATCAGCGCCAGCCTGGCATCGTGCACCGGCATCGTCACGCTGTTTGACAGCACCACTTTTGATGCCTACCGCTTCTGGGTAGTGGGCGCGCTCGATGGCCGCAACGCCGACGTGCTGTGGCCCATGCTGCCGCTGGTGCTGGCGGGCTGCGGCATTGCGTTATGGCAGGCGCGGGCGCTGGACGCGATGGCCCTGGGCGATGAGTTTGGCCAGGCGCTGGGCCTGCGGCTCAAGCCGGTACGCGTCTGGAGCTTTATCGCCATTGCCCTTCTGTGCGGCGCAGCCACGGCGGCGGCGGGGCCGATTGCGTTTGTCGGCCTGGTGATTCCGCACGCGATGCGCCTGCTGGTGGGGCCGCACTGGCGCTGGATACTGCCCTACGGCCTGTTGGCCGGGCCGGTCTTGGTGCTGGGCAGCGACATCCTGGGCCGACTGATCGCCGTACCCAGCGAGATCGAGGTGGGCATCGTCACCGCCTTCATTGGTGCACCGGTGCTGCTGGCCCTGGTGCAGCGTAGCCGGCGTGGGAGCGCGGTATGAACCTGAATATCAGCACCGGCATCTGGGCCGAACTCGCGCACCGCCGCACCCGCGTCGTGTTGGCGACATTGCTAGCCGCCGGCCTGGCCGTCACCCTGCTGGGCCTGCGCCTGGGCAGCTACGACCTCCCTTGGGGCCGCTTCTTCGCCACCTTGTGGGGCGGTGGCGAGGACATGGGCCGCATGGTGCTGATCGACCTGCGCCTGCCGCGCGCTCTGGTAGCACTCGGCGCGGGCGCAGCGCTGGCCACCGCCGGGGCCATCTTCCAAAGCCTGTCGCGCAACCCGCTGGCCAGCCCGGACATCATCGGCCTGACCACCGGATCGGCCACCGGCGCGCTGGTGGTGATTTTGTGGCTGGGCGACCGGGCGCTGAACGTGCCCATGGGTGCGCTGGTCGGCGGCCTAGCCACGGTGGCGCTGGTCTACCTGTTCAGCCTGCACCGCGGCCTGCACGGGCAGCGCTTGGTGCTGATCGGCCTGGCCATTGCCGCCATGCTGGCCTCGGTGAACGACTTCTTGCTCACCCGCGCCGAGCTGGACCAGGCCCTCGCCGCCAAGATGTGGCTGCACGGCAGCCTGCAGGGCAGCGGCTGGCTGCAAGCCCAGCGCCTGGGCCTGGGCTGCGCCCTGCTGCTGCCGCTGGCCTGGCTGCTCAGCCCGCGCCTGCGCCTGCTGGAGATGGGCGACGAGCTGGCCACCAGCCTGGGTCTGCACGTTGGCCGCAGCCACACCTACCTGACCCTGGTGGCCGTGGGCCTGACCGCGCTGGCCATCGCCTGCGCCGGCCCCATCGGCTTCATCGCCCTGGCCGCGCCGCAATTGGCACGCCGCCTGTGCCGCGCACCCGGCATCGGCCTGTGGGCGGCCGCACTGATGGGCGCCGTGCTGTGCGCCAGCGCCGACCTGCTGGCGCGGCTGGTGCTGGCGCCGTTCCAGATCCCCGTCGGCCTGGTCACCAGCGTCCTGGGCGGGGCGTACCTGACTGACTTACTAGCCCGCGAATGGCGAAGCCACGACCTCTGAACCCATGCACACACCCACTGCCTACCGCCTCCGTGGCGAAGACCTGACCCTGGCCTACGGCGACACCCGTGTGGCCGAGCACCTGAGCGTGGCGATCCCCGACGGCGCGTTCACCGTCATCGTCGGCCCCAACGCCTGCGGCAAATCCACCCTGCTGAAAGCCCTGGCGCGGCTGCGCACGCCACAGGCCGGCCAGGTGTATCTGGACGGCGCGCTGATCGGCAGCTACCCTACGCGCGAAGTCGCGCGCCGCCTTGGCCTACTGCCGCAAACCGCCATCGCCCCCGAAGGCATACGCGTGGCCGAGCTGGTGGCGCGCGGTCGCCATCCGCACCAAAGCCTGTTCGGCGGCTGGACGGCCGAGGACGACCGCATCGTCGCCCAGGCCCTGCGCGCCACCGCTATCGAAGACCTGGCCGACCAGCTGGTGGACGAACTCTCCGGCGGCCAGCGCCAGCGCGTCTGGGTGGCCATGGTGCTGGCGCAGGACACGCAGTTGTTGCTGCTCGACGAGCCCACCACCTACCTGGACCTGGCGCACCAGATCGACCTGCTGGAACTCTTCCGCGACCTGAACCGGCAGCAAGGCCGCACCCTGGTCGCCGTGCTGCACGACCTGAACCACGCCTGCCGCTACGCCGACCAGCTGGTCGTCCTACGCCAGGGCCAGCTGGTGGCCCAGGGCGCGCCCCAGGACATCATCACCGCACAGCTGGTGGAGCAGGTGTTTGATCTGCCGTGCCGGATCATCGAAGACCCGGTGTCGGGGACGCCGCTGGTGATTCCTGAGGGGCGTACGCGGGGATGAAGGTGGGCGACGAAACAGCGCGCTGATTTCATCTGTTTGGGGTACGGCAGGCACGCGTTCGGCGGCTAACATGGACGTGCAAGCTCTGCGGGGTTTGGTGAAATTTTTATATTTGGATATTTGTCCAGTTACCTCACTGAAAATTCAGTCTGCAAGCCCGTTTCAGGAGATTTGGATGGCCATTCGAGCGGACCGCCTTCAGCGTCCGCTCACTTTCGCGTTAGGCCCCCTCAAGAAAATGCCGAACATAAATTCAGTCACCTTTGATCTATCCGATTGCAAACTGGTCGAAGAGTCCGATGCGCATCGCATGTGGGCCAGTACAACTGGCGTCTATCACAATCTTCGGGTTTCGCCACAACCACCCACCTGGCCCTTTGATCTGCGGGACTGCCCAGCAGCTGCAGATTTCTACGCGCGCCAGTGCGTTGAGAACAAAGGTGTCATGCTTGAGATGGCAGTAGTTCAGATTGGTCAGTTCAGCGCCTTAAGAGGCCTATTCAAGTATCGATCTCCTGTCCCGAAGAGCCTGGCGATGATGTTTGTCCACATCCTCTGGATACCTTTCAAGGGTTGGACGATACAACTCAATGTCGAGTCTGTAGAAGTCGGAACAACCGGGATGCGCGAAGCGGCAATGATGCTCATGGAAGGAGACAAGTGGCCAATCCCTTCTTCGGTGGAGGAGCCTATAGAGGTAAGCAGCCCCGACGACATGTTCGATCAAATGCGTTCGCAGCCGCTACGCGCATTGCCTTCAGATGGCGAGAAGTACGACGAGATCTTCCCGGATCATCCACTTTCGAAAGTTCGATGTCGCATGACAGAGGTAGTTTCCAGTCTTGTCGTTTCCGCACCGCCCAAAGATCTTGTGCCATTTCGGAAGGCTGCATGGTGGAAGCCATTCAAATGAGACAAGCCTCAATGCCGGTTTTGTTAGTTGAGTTCGCCAGGTTATGCCGCGGCATTTTGCGGCATGCATTGCGTTTATGGTACATGTTGACGTGACTTGGTGGCTCTGGTCCACCGTGGTCGGCCTGGCGGTCCTAAACCTTGGCGTCTGCATCGCTGTTTCACGGAGCGGTAACTACACTCGAACGCAAGTGCTGCTTCAATCTGTGCTTGTGTGGCTGATGCCGGTTCTCGGAGCAATATTGGTTGCGCTTGTTCTTCGTTCGGATGCAACGCCACGCACTAGGGCTGGCCCGTTCATCCCGCCCACGGATGTACCGGGCGGTGCTAGTGGGGACCTTGGCGGAGGTAGTGGTCATGCTCCACAACATGTCAATCGACACGGACCCACAACAGCAGGAGGCGGCTTCGCCGCAAAGTGTTGTAATCCGGTCACCTTCACGTTAAACCACACCATCGACATCACCAATGCATTTCGTCAAACCGTCAACTGCAGTTTTTATTGGCGCTGCCATTGGCATGGCGCTTAGTTATGTCGTGCTGTTCATCTTCGGATTAATATTTCTTTGGACGCTTGTGGCGCAAGGCGTTCCAGGAAACGAGTCTTATGCTCGCGCATACGAATCAACACCGTATCTTGTTTTTGCGCACTTGGTTGGCTTTTTGTGTCTGCTTCCTGGTGGTTTATGGACCGCGAGACTATGTGCAAACACGAGTGTTCGTCATGCACTTTATGCAGGTCTTTTGGTCACGCTCTTTGCATTGATTGGCAACCTCGTACCATACTACTTGCCCATTCCGTTCTGGTCTAAGGTTGCCTCTGTCTTGTTACCGGTTCCAGCATTCCTGCTGGGCGCTAGGCTACATCGTCATGCGGTTTAACATGCTGCTCGGTACGGACACACAGCCGCAGGTTGCAGCTTCGCGGCACATGTTGCGTGCCGGACAGCGTCGACGTTGTATTGCTCCTACATGAAGTCGCCCATATGCTACTTGTGCAAAAAAGACTTTGGATCGGAATACTTTCACTTCCAAACCGGTGGTGCCTTAGTTCAGTTTTTCGACTACCAGTCACTTCCCGAAGGCGCTGCGGGACAACCACAAGGCCTTGAGTGGTTCTGCAATCAACATCTTCAGGCTGCCCAAGCGCTGTCCTCGAATACAACCAGCGAAGCTCTCTCAAATTTACATGCCCAGTATGGCGAGTTCCCGCCGTACGAAGCCAAACCACATCGCGCCCCTGAGCTCTGGGTGACTTCTGTTGGGGCAAATGCTGTAAAGGTCTTTTCCATCCTCCGCCAAGCCACTAAAGCGTCCCCGTCCGATGCCAAGAAATTGTTGTTGTCCGGCGCGTTCAAAGTCGCAGAGGGGTGGCCTAGGGATTTTCACGATTGGCAAGCAGCCTTGGTTGACGCCGGGGCACAAGTGGAAATTCGCTTTCCATGAACACGCCATCTAACCGGGCAGTTAACGGGAAGCCGAATAAGCGCAGCGTTTTTTGCTCAACCGGCATGGCGCGGCACCGGTTTCTTATACGTTAGCTTTACTGCAAGAGCCCGACCGCAATTGCTAGCAAGTGACAAAATGTCGCCCCATCCGCTACACAAAAAATAGCTACCTACGCATATCCTATAAGTGCCACAACCATATATCGCAGGAAAACACGCTAGCACCCCGCTACGTTTTGCTTACGCTGGCAAGCCCCCGCGCATAGATAATTCGCCGGCCTCCACCTCCCTCCTCGACACCCTGCCCATGTCCAACCTCATCGTCCACGGCGGCACGCCCTTGCGCGGCCGCATTACCCCTTCTGCCAATAAAAACGCCGTGCTGCCGGTGCTGTGCGCCACGCTGCTGACCTATGAGCCGCTGCGGCTGCTGGGCGTGCCGGACATCACCGACGTGCGCAAGATTCTGGACATCTTCCGCCTGCTGGGCAGCGAGGTGCAGATGGACTACGCCACCGGCACGCTGGAGCTGCACCACCGCGAGACCGTGTTCGACGCGGCGCGGCACCGGCTGCCGGAAGAGATGCGCTCGTCCATCATGCTGGTGCCGCCGCTGCTGGCGCGCTTTGGCGTGGCGCGGCTGGAGGACAACGTCAAGGGCTGCACGCTGGGCGTGCGCGAGATCGACCCGCACATCGATGTGTTCCGCCAATTCGGCGGCCTGGTGGAGCGCAGCGAGGGCTCGCTGCTGGTGCGCTGCCGCGGCCCGCTGACGCCGACCGACCACTGGCTGGACTACGCATCCGTCACCACCACCGAGAACTTCGTGCTCTGCGCCGCATCGGCCAGCGGTGTCTCCACGCTGACGAATGCCGCTTCCGAACCGCATGTGCAGGAGTTCTGTCGCTTCATGCAGATGATTGGCGTGAAGATCGAGGGCATGGGCACCTCGCGCGTGACGGTGCACGGCGGCGGTACGCTGGGCGGCGGTGAGTACCGCTTCGACGAGGACTTCCACGAGATCACCACCTTCTTGGCGCTGGGCGCGATCACCGGCGGCGACGTGGTGGTCCGCAACAGCGCGCCAGAGAACTTTCCGCTGATCGACCGCACCTTTGCCAAGTTCGGCGTGCACATCACGCACGAGAACGGTTGGTCGCGCGCCTATTGCCCGGGTGCGCTGAAGGTGCAAACACCGTTCACCAGCAATGTGCTGACCAAGGTCGAGGCCGCGCCCTGGCCCTATTTCCCGGTGGACCTGCTGCCGATCTTCGTAGCACTCGGCGTGCAGGCCCAGGGCAACGCGATGTTCTGGAACAAAGTGTACGACGGCGCCATGGGCTGGACCACCGAGCTGTCGAAATTCGGCGCCCATGTGTACCAGTCGGACCCGCACCGCATCGTCAGCTTTGGCGGCAGCCCGCTGACGCCGGCGGTGGTGGAGAGCCCCTACATCATCCGCGTGGCGATTGCGCTGTTCATGGTGGCGGCCAGCGTCAACGGTCGCTCCGAGATCCGCAACGCCACGCCGATCCGCCGCGCGCATCCGGGCTTTGTGGAGAACCTGCGCAGCCTGGGCGCACAGGTTGAGTGGACTAGCGAGGAGTGATCCACTCGCTCCTGAATTTATAGCTGCTGGTGCATTTAATACCTGGGCCAGCAGCCTTTTTCTTATAAATCCAGTTTAAACGTCAGCTTGGCCGTTCGCGGTGCACCAGCCGCCAAACGGGTGCCGCCGGCGGCCCAGTATTCCTTGTCGGCCACGTTGTCTACGTTCAGCTGCCAGGTCGTCTGGTAGCCGGCCAGGCGGGTGGCATAGCGGGCGCCCAGGCTGTACAGGGTGACACCGCCCAGCCAAGCCTGGTTCAGGTCGTTCACCGGGCGGCGGCCGGTGTAGTAGGCGCCGCCGTTGACCGACAGGCCGGGCAGGCTGGTCAGGGCGTACGACAGGAAGGCGCTGCCGGTCTGCTTGGCGGTGTTTTCCGGGCTCTTGCCGTTGTAGCTGGCATTGATGTTGCGGAACTCGGCGTCCAGCCACTGGGCCGAGGTTTGCCAGGACAGCTGCTTGGTGAGTTGGCCCTGGGTGGACAGCTCCACGCCGGTGTAGTTCTGCCGACCGTCGGCGGTGTAGACATTGCTGCTGTTGGTGTAGTAGCCGGGGCGGCTGATGTTGAACAGCGCGGTGGACAGCAGCGTGCCGCCGGCGTTACGCCAACGCATGCCCAGCTCTTTTTGCTTGCTGACGCCGGGTGCCAGGCGGGTGTTCTGGTTGGCGGTGCCGGTGGGCGCGGTGTCACCCTGCTCCAGGCCGTTGGCGAAGGAGGTGTAGAAGGACAGGTCAGGCGTCAGCTTGTAGACCAGGGCCGCCATAGGCGTGGTCTTGCTCGCGTCGTAGTGGGCGCTGCCCTGGTCGCTCACGTAGTTGCTGTGGCGCAGGCCGACCATCAGCTGCCACTGGCTGGACAGCTGCACCTGGTTCAGCGCGTAGAGGCCGGTGTCCACAGTGTCGAGCGCGGCGGTGCTGGCCGTGGTGGGCAGCGCGCCGTAGGTGACCGTGGTGACGGGCACGGGGTTGTACAGGTTTTGCGAGGCGATGGTGTAGTTCTGCTGGTACACCGGGTCCTGGCCGTAGCGGGTGCGCGCGGCGCCCAGGGTCAGGTTGTTCTGCAGACCCAGCAGGGCAAAGCTGCCAAACAGCTCGGCGCGCAGCAGGTCGCTATGCGCCACGAAGTTCTGGATGTTGCCGCGGATGCTGCCATTGCCCGTGGCCACGGCGGCGGCGTTGGTGAAGGTGAAGATGGGCAGCTGGCGGTCGCGGTCCACCTGCGACTGGCCGGCCTCCAGCGTCAGCGCCCAGTTGTCGCTCAGGGCGTAGTCGGCACGCAGCTGGGCGTTGCGGGTATCGGCCTCGAACGAGGACCCGTTGGGGCCCACTAAGGTCTTGGCGTTGACCGCGTGCGGCAGGGTGATGACGCCGCTGACCGCCGTGGGCAGGGCCACGCCCACCTGCTCGGTGACCTTGCGGTGCTCGTAGTCCAGATCAGCCTTCAGCGTCAGGCGGCTGGTCACGCGCCAGTCAAAGGCTGCGGACGCAAAAGCCCGGTCGCCGTTGCCCACGCCGTTCAGGTAAGAGCCCAGCGCACCGCCGGCGGCGTTGACACGCAGGCCATATTGCTGGCCGTCACCGAAACGCCGGCCCACATCCACCGTAGACAGCGCCGTGCCGTACTGGTCCACCACCAGGCCCAGCGTGGTCACCGGCTGGGCACCCGCGCGCTTGGTGACGAAGTTGACGATGCCGGCCGGCGCGGTGAAGCCGTAGTACAGAGCGGAAGCGCCCTTCAGCACCTCCACGCGCTCCTTGTTCTCCATCGGAATCTGCGAGAAGTTCAGCAGGGGCATGGAGCCGTTCAGGCGGTAGTTGGTGCGGTTCTCCACGCCTATGCCGCGTATTACCAGCTGGTCCCAGGTCTCGCCGCCGTTTTGCTGGCGCGTCACGCCGGCGGTGTTGCGCATGGCGTCGTACAGACCGGCTGCGCCTTGCAGCTCCAGCACCTCGCGGGTAACCACGTTGACGGTGGACGGCACGTCCATGATGTCCGAGCCGCGAAAGCTGCCCGCCTCTACCGTGTTGGGTGCAAAGCCCTGGGCCGTGGCAGCCCGCACGGTGACAGAGCTGAGGGCGGGCGCATCCACAGGCCGGGTCTCTTGGGCCACGGCAGCGTGGGCCCCGTACAGGGCGGATAAAAGCAGTGGCAGCTGGCGAAGGCGGTTCGGGCAGTTCATGGTCGTAAGGGTCAGAAAGGTAGAAAAGAGGAGTCGAAAAAGACTCTGTATTTTATGTAAATAAAAATGAAAATTGTTCGTATTCACGCAAAGAGGTACCGAAGCCCAAGCTTGAAACCGTGGGCATGAACCCCATTGCGAAACTCCGTGTAGCAATTTATTTCAGACTTAGTCAAGCCCCTGAACACGCCATGGGCCACACAGGGCAAGCCTTTTTGGCATCTGGTCCATAATTTGTCGGCTTACTCTATTTTCCCAGCCAGCATCCCGATCAGGTGCTGCGCGCCACAGGTTCCATGACACTCCACACCACCACGCTCACCCCTTCCCCCCGCAGCCAATCCGGCAGTTTTTTGATGGTGATCTTGGGGGCCTGCGTAGGCCTGGGCCTGGTCGGCGGCCTACTGATTGCCATCGCAGCCGCCTGGTACTACCCCAGCCTGCCCGAACTCGACAAGGTGACCCGCTACCAACCTCAGCAGGCCATGCAGGTGTTTACCAGCGATGGCGTAGAGATTGCGCAATTTGGCTCTGAGCGGCGCACTTTCTTGCCCATCGCCCAGATACCCAAGCCGATGCAGGACGCGGTGCTGGCCATCGAAGATGCCCGCTTTCGCGACCACAGCGGCATCGACCCCATCGGCGTGCTGCGGGCGGTGGTGTCTAACCTCACCGGGGGCACGCGCCAGGGGGCATCGACCATCACCCAGCAGGTGGCGCGCAACTTCTTTTTAAGCAACCGCAAGACGGCCGAGCGCAAGCTCAAAGAGGCCATGCTGGCGCTGAAGATCGAGAAATCGCTGACCAAAGACCAGATTCTGGAGCTCTACATGAACCAGATCTACCTGGGCCACCGCGCCTATGGCTTTGGTGCGGCTGCGCAGGTCTACTTTGGCAAGCCGCTGGCCGATTTGTCCATTGCCGAAATGGCCATGCTGGCCGGGCTGCCGCAGAACCCGGCCTACGCCAACCCCATCACCAACCTGGAGCGCGCTACCCGCCGCCAGCAGTTGGTGCTGGGCCGCATGCGCACCGTGGGGACCATTACCGAAGAACAATTTGCCACCGCCACGGCGCAAAAGCTGGTGATCCGCTCGCCGCTGCAGGTGCCGGTACACGCCGAGTTTGTGGCCGAAATGGCCCGCCAGGTGGTGTTTGAGCGCTACGGCCAGCAGGCCTACTCACAGGGCATCAAGGTCACCACCTCGCTGATTTCCACCGACCAGCAGGCCGCCTACGCGGCCCTGCGCCGCGGCGTGCTGGCTTTTGACCGCAAGCTGCCCTACCGGGGACCCGAAGAATTTGAAGAACTGCCCAGCGATGCCGCCGAAGAAGATGCCGCCGCCGCCCTGGCCCTGAAGGACTACAGCGACGACGAAGACCTGCGCGTGGCCATCGTGCTGCTGGCCAGCCCGCAAGCCGTGGTGGCCCGCCTGGCCACGGGCGAGACCCTGCAACTCCAGGGCGAAGGCCTGCGCTGGGCGCAAACCGCGCTGAGTGCCAAGGCCACTGCGCCCCTGGCCATCAAGCGCGGGGCCATCATCCGTGTGCAGCAAGTGGGCGGCAAAACCGGCTGGGCGATTTCGCAATGGCCCGAAGTGCAAAGTGCCCTGGTGGCGCTGACCCCCACCACCGGCCGGGTGCGGGCGCTGGTGGGCGGCTTCGACTTTTCTGACCAGCAGTTCAACCACGTCACCCAGGGCTGGCGGCAGCCGGGCTCCAGCTTCAAACCGTTTTTGTACTCCGCGGCCATCGACAAAGGCGTGATGCCATCCACCGTGGTCAACGACGGCCCGCTGGAGCTGCCCGGTGTGAACGGTGGCCCGGGCTGGAGCCCGCAAAACGACGATGGCCAATTCCTCGGGGCCATTCCCTTGCGCACCGCCCTGGCCAAGTCGCGCAACCTGGTCAGCGTGCGGCTGGTGCAGATGCTGGGCGTGCAGCCCGCGCGCGAATGGGCGGCACGGTTTGGCTTTGATATCGACAAACAGCCCGACAACCTGACCCTGGCCCTGGGCGCGGGCAGTACCACCCCATTGCAAATGGCCTCGGCCTACAGCGTGTTTGCCAACGGCGGCCACGTGCTGCCGCCGGTGGTGATAGAACGCATCACCGACGCGCAGGGCAAGGTGCTGTTCGAAGCCCCGCCACCCCCGGTGCTGGCCGACATGGAGCCCGCCGTGCCCGAGCGCAACCTGTTCATCACCAGCAGTCTGCTGCAAACCGTGACCAGCAGCGGCACCGCCGCCAAGGCCCAGGCCACGCTGAAGCGCCCCGACCTGTACGGCAAAACCGGCACCACCAACGACTCGGTGGATGCCTGGTTTGCCGGGTTCCAGCCCGGCCTGGTCGCCGTGGTGTGGACCGGCTACGACAAACCCCGCAGCATGGGCCGCGAATCGGGCAGCAGCGTATCCTTGCCCATCTGGATCGACTACATGGGCCGCGCGCTCAAGGGCGTGCCGGTGGCCCCGTTCGCACCGCCGCCCAGCGTGGTGCGCGATGCGCTGGACGACTGGACCTACACCGACCCGCCCGAGAACGGCGAACTGATCCGCCTGGGCTTTGACGAGCCGCCTGCAGAACAAGTTAAGTAAAGCCGGTCATCGGAAACGGCACGGCTCCCGTTCCAAGGTAATTAGGAGACGAACCATATGTGCAATCCGCCGTTTCGCTGGGGCCCAAGTGCCCTGCTCCTCAGTGCCCTGCTGGGTGCCTGTGCTACGCACGAACCTGCGAAACCCGTGGCCACCGCGCCCGCCGTGCGGCCCGGTCCGGTGGCCGCCTACCAGCTCACCAACCGCCTGACCTGGGGGGCTACGGTGGCCACGCTGGACCAGGCCGAGCACCTGGGCCTGAGCCCTTACCTGGCCCAGCAACTGCACCCTGGCCCGGCTACCCTGCCCCCAGCGGTGCAGCAGCAAATAGCCGCCATGACCATCAGCCAAACCCCGGTGGTGGCGTTGGCGCAAGACATGGAGCAGCGCAGAAAAGATGCCGAGGCCACCTTTGCCGATGACGACGACAAAAAAGCCGCCCAACAGGCCTACCAGCAGGAGTTGAACCGCCTTGGCCGCGAAGCCGCCACGCGCCACCTGCTACGCGCGCTGTACTCCAGCAACCAGGTGCAAGAACAAATGACCTGGTTCTGGCTAAACCACTTCAACGTGCACCTGTACAAAGCCAATCTGCGCGCTTTGGTGGGCGACTACGAGGACACGGCCCTGCGCCCGCACGCTCTGGGCAAGTTCCGCGACCTGCTGGGTGCGGTGGCCCACCACCCGGCCATGCTGCGCTACCTGGACAACGAGCAAAACGCCACCAACCGCATCAACGAAAACTACGCCCGCGAGTTGATGGAACTGCACACCCTGGGTCTGGGCGCGGGCTACACCCAGCAAGACGTGCAAGAGATGGCCCGCGTGCTCACCGGCGTGGGCGTGAACCTGGGCGCCGACAACCCCAAGGTCCGCAAAGAGCTGCAAGGCGACTACGTGCGCAAAGGCCTTTTCGAGTTCAACCCGAACCGGCACGACTACGGCGCGAAAACCCTGCTGGGCCAGCCCATGCACAGCCGGGGCCTGGCCGAGCTGGACGAAGCTCTGGACCGGCTGGCCAAACACCCCGCCACCGCCCACTTCATCAGCCGCAAATTGGCCCAGTACTGGCTTAGCGACGACCCGCCGCCCGCGCTGGTGGAACGCATGGCGCAGAGCTTTTTTAAGAGCGACGGCGACATTGCCGTGACCTTGCAGACGCTGTTGTCTTCACCTGAGTATGCGCAGGGCGCGGGGCAGAAGTTCAAGGACCCGGTGCACTATGTCGTATCCGCCGTGCGGCTGGCGTACGACGACAAGCCCATCCTCAATGTCGGCCCCATGCTGAACTGGCTCAACCGCATGGGCGAGCCCCTGTATGGCCGCCAAACCCCCGACGGCTATGCGCTGGACACGGCGGCCTGGTCCAGCCCTGGCCAGATGGCGACCCGGTTTGAAATTGCCAAGGCCATCGGCTCGGGCAACGCCGGGCTGTTTAAAACGGACGGCCCGCAGCCCCTGGAAAAGCCCGCTTTTCCGCAACTGGCCAACGCCTTGTACTACCGCGCGCTAGGCCAGACCCTGGGCTCCAACACCCAGCAAGCACTGGCCCAGGCCACCTCGCCGCAGGAGTGGAACAGCTTCCTTCTGTCGTCCCCTGAGCTGATGCACCGCTAAAGGAAGAACCATGCAACGCCGCCACCTGCTCCAGTCGCTGTCTGCCCTACCCTTGCTGAATGCAGGGCATCTGTTTGCTGCGCCCGCAGCGCAATCGCGCCTGCTGTTTGTATTCTTGCGCGGAGCCTACGATGCCGCCAATCTGCTGGTGCCTACCTCCAGCGACTTCTACTACGCGTCGCGCCCCGACATCGCCGTGCCCCGGCCCGGAGCCGACCTGAACACCGCGCTGGCGCTGAACGCTGACTGGGGCCTGCACCCGGCGCTGCGCGAAACGGTGTACCCGCTGTGGCAGAAGGGCGAGGCCAGCTTCATCCCGTTTGCGGGCACCGACGATGTGTCGCGCAGCCACTTCGAGACGCAAGACAGCATTGAGCTGGGCCAGCCGCTGACGGGCCAGAAAAACTACCGCTCCGGCTTCATGAACCGCCTGGCATCCGTCATCAACGGTGCCGAGCCCATGGCCTTCACCGACAGCCTGCCGCTGGTAATGCAGGGCAGCGTGCAGGTGCCCAACACCGCGCTCAAGTCGCTGGCCAAACCGGCCGTAGACCCGCGCCAGACGGCCATCATCGCGGCCATGTACAAGGGCAGCGATCTGTCCAGCCGCGTCACCGACGGCTTTGCGGTGCGCGACGAAGTGGCCCGCGAACTCAGCACCGAAATGCAAGCCGCCAGCCGGGGTGCCATCAATGCCAAAGGCTTCGAGCTGGAAGCCCAGCGCATCGCCCGCCTGATGAAGGAACGCTACAACCTGGGCTTTGTGGACGTGGGCGGCTGGGACACGCACGTCAACCAGGGCGGTGCCAGCGGCTACCTGGCATCCCGCCTGGAAGAGTTGGGCCGCGGCCTGGCCACTTTTGCGCAAGAGATGGGCCCGGCCTGGCGCAACACCACCGTGGTGGTGGCCAGCGAATTTGGCCGCACCTTCCGGCAAAACGGCAACCGCGGCACCGACCACGGCCACGGCTCGGTGTATTGGGTGCTGGGCGGCGGCTTGCGCCATAGCGGAACATCCGGGCAAATTGCGGGCGAGCAGGTGCGCATCGAACAAGCCACCTTGTTCCAGAACCGCGACTACCCTGTGCTCAACGAGTACCGTGCCGTACTAGCGGGGCTGTTCGGTCGGCAGTTTGGGCTGAACGGCAAGCAGTTGGAGCAGGTGTTTGCCGGGGTTGCGCCGCGCGACCTGGGGCTGGTGTGAGCCCCTTGTCGGATACGGGCAAGTTTGTGGTGCCGCATAGAAAGTAAGCGCACCGTAAACGCCTAGCCTTGCCTTCTACACAACTAGGGGACGGGGATGGGAAAACAGCTCATGCTGGGCGTAGCGGCCGCCATATTTGCCGCGTTTGCATGGTCTCTGGGCTTTATCGCGCCGTATGTGATCGGCCCCTATTCCATCTACGACCTGGCGGTGTGCCGATTTTTGATCTCGGGCGTGTTTGCGCTGGGCATCTTGCTGGCCGCCCCCAGCCAACTGCGCGGGCTCACGGCCATGGACTGGCTGGTGGCGGCCTGGCTGGGTCTGATTGGCTACGTGGGGTATTTTTTGACGATTGCCGCCGCCGTGATTTACGCCGGGCCGGTGATCCCCCCGGCTTTTGTGGCCACGGTGCCGGTGGTGCTGGCCATCATCGGCAACTTCGGGCCTGAACGCATCTCTTGGCGCAGCCTGGCACCGCCCCTGGCGTTGGCGCTGGCGGGGTTGCTGTTGGTCAACGCCGACGGGCTGACCCACCCCAGCGTCAACCCCCTGGGCCAGACGCTGCTGGGCATAGGCTTTTCCATCGCTGCGGTGGCGCTGTGGACGCTGTTTGGCATTAGCAACCAGGCGGCGCTGCGCAAACGCCCGCACATGGGCGCACTCACCTGGACCGGCATGATGATGCTAGGCGGCAGCTTCGAGGTGGTGGTCTTCATCCCGCTGGGCCTGTCGCTGGATTTGTTCCACGTGCCGAGCATCGGCCTGGCGTGGGACACCTCCGCCCCGCTGCTCATGTCGGCACTGGCGCTGGCAATTCTCGGCTCGATTGGCGCGTCCTGGGCTTGGTCCATCGCCACCCGGCGCTTGCCGATTGGCCTGGCCGGGCAACTCATCGTGACCGAAACCATTTTCGCCACCACCTTCGGCCTGATCGCCCGCCAGCGCTGGCCCAGCGTGTCCGAGGCCAGCGGCATCGCTCTGCTGCTGGTGGGGGTGATTACCGCCGTGGGGGCGTTTCACCGGGCGCAGCAGCCTGCAGCCACACTAGGCGGCAAACAGCAAACGGCTTGAGCTTCAAGCCCCCGCCAAAATCCAGCGCGCCGCCTTCTCGGCAATCATCAGGGTGGGACTGTTGGTGTTGCCACTGGTGATGGTGGGCATCACGCTGGCATCCACCACCCGCAAACCGCGCACGCCGCGCACCCGCAAATGGCTGTCCACGACTGCGAGCGGGTCACTGGCGCGGCCCATCTTGGCGGTGCCCACCGGGTGGAAGATGGTGGTGCCGATGTCGCCCGCCAGGCGGGCCAGTTGTTCGTCGGTCTGGTACTGCGTGCCGGGCTTGAATTCTTCGGGCTGGTAGCGGGCCATGGCCGGTTGCCCGGCAATGCGGCGGGTCAGGCGCAACGAGTCGGCGGCGATCTGCCGGTCCTCTTCAGTGGCCAGGTAGTTGGGGGCGATGCACGGCGCATCTTCAAACCGCGGGCTGCGGATGCGCACACTGCCCCGGCTGGTGGGGTTGAGATTGCAGACGCTGGCAGTAATGGCCGGAAAACCATGCAATGGCTGGCCAAAGGCTTCCAAGCTCAGTGGCTGCACGTGGTACTCCAGGTTGGCATGGGCCTGCGTGGCATCGCTGCGCGCAAAAATGCCCAGCTGTGACGGTGCCATGCTCATCGGGCCGCTGCGGTGCAAGGCGTATTCCAGCGCAATTTTCGCCTTGCCCCAGAGCGTGCTGGCCAGGGTGTTGAGCGTGCGCGCGCCCTGCACCTTGTACACCGAGCGAATCTGCAAATGGTCTTGCAGGTTGCCGCCCACGCCCGGCACATCGGCCACTACTGGCAGACCCTGCGTCCGAAGCAAGACCGCGTCGCCCACGCCCGAGAGTTGCAGTATCTGCGGCGAACCCACCGCCCCGGCGCTCAGCAGCACCTCACGCCGGGCATGCACGGTGCGGCGCACGCCCTGCTGCACCAGCTCCACCCCGCTGCACACCGGCAGGCCGTCGTCTCCCGGCGTGAACAGCAGGCGGCACACCTGGGCACCGGTCCACACCGCCAAGTTACTGCGCTGCTTGCGGATGGGCCGCAGAAAGGCCTTGGACGCGTTCCAGCGCCAGCCGTTGCGTTGGTTCACCTCGAAATAGCCCACGCCCAGGTTGTCGCCGCCGTTGAAGTCGGCCACCGCCGGGATGCCCTCTTGCTGCGCCGCCAGCGCAAACGCATCCAGCACGTCCCAGCGCAGGCGCTGCTTCTCTACCCGCCACTCTCCGCCGTTACCGTGCAGCGCGGCAAAAGCCTGGGCATCGCCATCCTGGGTCGCGGCCTGTGTGGCATCCAGCCGGTAATGGTCTTCGTGGGCGCGAAAGTCGGCCAGGCAATGCTGCCAGCCCCAGGCCTCGTCGCCCGTAGCCTCGGCCCACTGGGCGTAGTCGCGGGCTTGGCCGCGCATGTAAATCATGCCGTTGATGCTGGAGCAGCCCCCCAGCGTTTTGCCCCGCGGGTACAGCAGCGACCGGCCATTCAGCCCCGGCGCGGGGTCGGTGCGGTAGCGCCAGTCGGTGCGCGGGTTGTCGATGCAGTACAGGTAACCCACCGGAATGTGGATCCACGCATAGTTGTCCGGCCCGCCCGCCTCCAGCAGCAGCACGCTGCGATTCTTGTCCGCGCTGAGCCGGTTGGCCAGCAAGCAACCTGCGGTGCCTGCGCCGATGACGATGTAGTCGAAAGTGGGGGTGTCCATGGGGGCAGGATAGAGCAGATGGTGGGGTCAAGGGCACGCCGGTTGGTACCGCATACCTAGTGGTGACAAAATTAGTGATGAGATTAGGGGACTGATGACAAGAAAGATTCAGGAGTGTCGTGGTCAAGTTATGTCGCACACACCGATAGGTTGTGTGATTGCCGATGGACGCTCAAAGGCATTGGGTGGCTAGTTGCCCAGTGTGCAGTGCAGCCGCACGCTGTTGTAGAAGCTGACGATATAGTCAGTAATATCGTTCGTGGCCTCGGCATGGTTGGCATAGTCGTTCTGCCAGACACGCTCCATTTTCAGGTTTAAAAAGAAGTGCTCCATCACCGCGTTGTCCCAGCAGTTACGCTTTCGGCTCATGCTGCCGACCAGGCCGTGCTTGGCCCGCAGTGTCTGGTGCGCGGCGCTAGCGTATTGGCTGCCGCGATCTGAATGCACGATCAAGCCTGGGGCCGGTTGGCGTTGCATGATGGCCACTTGCAGTGCTCGGCACACCAGTCCAGCCTGCATGTCCGAAGCCATTGCCCAGCCTACCTACCTTGCGCGCAAACAAGTCGAGCACCACCGCCAAATACAGCCAGCCGCTGCGCGTTCGGATGTAGGTGATGTCGGCAACCCATGCCTGGTTTGGGGCGCGTCGGATTGAACTGTCGATTCAACATATTGAGCGAGATCGGCAGTGCATGCCGACTGTCTGTCGTATGCACAAACTTGCGCTTGCACGTCGAACGTAGATTGTGTTGCCTCATCAACGGCGCACCCGATACCGGCCCATCACGATCCCACGCGAAGCCACGGCTGTGCGCAA
>NZ_JBWMAX010000178.1:0-1308 GCF_056521385.1 Rhodoferax sp. RT5P35
TGCAAGGCCAGCGCGTCAAAGCCGGGCGCAAAAGCCACCCACACAAAGTAGCCACCGCCAGGCTGCGACACCTGCACGTCGGCGGGGAAGTAGCGGGCGATGGCCGCCACCAGGCTGGCGTGCTGCGACTCCAGCACATGGCGCAGGCGGCGCAGGTGCTTGTCGTAGCCGCCGTGCTGCAGGTAGTCGGCCAGGGCAGCTTGGGCGGGCAGGCTGGCACCCAGGGTGGTCATCAGCTTGAGTTGCGCGATGCGCGGGCCGAAGCGTCCGGGCGCTACCCAGCCTACGCGGTAGCCGGGGGCCAGGGTTTTGCTGAACGAGCTGCAATGCATCACCAGGCCGTGCTGGTCATAGGCCTTGGCGGGCAGCGGGGCCTGGTTGCCGAAGTACAGCTCGCCGTACACATCGTCTTCGATCAGCGGGATCTGGTGGCGGGCCAGCAGGGCCACCAGCCGCTGTTTGCCAGCCGCCGACAGGCTGGCCCCGGTGGGGTTCTGGAAGCTGGTCATCAGCCAGCAGGCCTTGACCGGGTGGCGGCCCAAGGCCTGCTCCAGCGCGTCCAGGTCCAGGCCGTGCTGGGGGTGCACGGGGATTTCCAGCGCCCGCATCTTCAGCCGCTCCAGCGTTTGCAGGCTGGCGTAAAAGCCGGGCGACTCCACCGCCACCAGGTCGCCGGGCTGGGCCACGGCGGCCAGGCACAGGTTCAGCGCTTCGAGCGCGCCGCTGGTCACCACCAGGTCTTCGGGGGGCTGGGCCATGCCCATGGCCAGATAGCGCAGCGCAATCTGCTGGCGCAGCCCGGCATGGCCCTGGGGCAGGTGCTGCACCGATTCCCAGGGCGAGCTGCGGCGCATGCTGCGGCCCAGCGACTGGGCCAGGCGCTGCAGCGGAAACAGCGCGGGCGAAGGAAAGGCCGAGCCCAGCGGCGCAATGTCGCGCTGCTGGGCCGCGTCCAGCACGGCAAACACCAGGCCGCTGATGTCCACTTTGGCCGCCACCTGGGCGGGTGGGGCCACGGTGCGGGGCAATGGAGCGGGCAGGGCGACGGCCCCGGTGACGAAGTAACCAGAGCGTTCACGCGCCCGCACCAGCCCTTTTTCTTCCAGCCGGTAGTAGGCCTGGAAGGCGGTGGACGGGCTGATGCCGTGCTGCGCAGTCAGCGTGCGGATGCTTGGCATGCGGCTGCCCGGCGCGCGCTGCCCAGAGCGGATGTCGGCGGCCAGCAGGTCGGCCAGTTGTTCGTAACGTTTCATCTGTGCTGTAGATTTTTACATTTTTGGCATCTGGTATGTTTTTTTAAATGCCTAC
>NZ_JBWMAX010000179.1:0-1306 GCF_056521385.1 Rhodoferax sp. RT5P35
ACGGTTTCAAACAAAATAATAATGTCTAAAAACAGCGAATGGTTTTTGACGTAATACAAGTCGTATTGGAGCTTTTCGGCCGAATCCTCCAGCGTGGCACCGTAGTGGTAGCGAACTTGGGCCCAGCCTGTAACCCCTGGCTTGACACTTTGGCGCACCGCATAGTAGGGGATCTGGCGTGTCAACTGGTCAACGAAATAAGGCCGCTCGGGCCGTGGCCCGACCATGCTCATGTCGCCATTGAGAACGCAAAACAACTGCGGCAACTCATCAATTCGCAACCTTCGGATCACCTTGCCTACCTTCGTCACTCGGTCGTCAGTAGCCGATGCCCACCGGGGTTTCCCGTCAACTTCAGCATCAGTTCGCATACTTCTGAATTTGGTAACGTTAAACAAACGCCCATTCAGCCCCACCCGCTCCTGCCGGTATAAAACGGGCCCACGGCTCTCCAGCAAAATCAGGAGCCCAGTGACCAACATCACCGGCAAAGACAAAATTATCAACGCCACGGCCCCCACAATGTCGTAAAAGCGTTTAATCAAGGTTCTGACAAGGCCTTGCTCGAAACCATCTCCAAAGATAAGCCAGCCGGCAGATACCGCATCAAGCCTGATTTGCCCCAGTGTTTTTTCAAAATGGGTGGCGATATCGACCACCCGCACGCCCCTCAGCTTGCAATCGAGGAGCTCACGTAAAGGCATGCTGCCACCACGACGCTCAGTCAGGGCAACCACAATTTCATCGACTTTTTGCTCGTGAACAATATCTGTCAACGATTTTTCAGGTGACAAAAGGCCCCAAGCAGAAACCTCACTTGCAATCTCATTGGGGCTGGGGTAATAGCCCAAAAGATCGACATTCGGGTCTGACATTTTTAGACTTCGACCAACCAACTTTGCGCGCATCCCCGATCCATAAATAAGAACACGTTGCCGGGTCTTCGTTTTAGATTTTTGTGTCACACGAACTCTGTTGATCAACATCAAGGCGACGCCTGCCGTCAAAGTCATCAAAAATATTTTGCCATCTTCGAGTTTGAGCGGGGACAGGCGAAAAATCCCATACGCGAATGGCAAAGACAGGCACAAGGCAAGGGCAGCCCGAGCACCAGATTGCGCCAATGTAAGGTTGTGGCCACGTCGGTAAAAACCAAGGCCTGCATTAATTACCAAAATGCCGACCGCGAGCAACAAAGAGGTACTGACAACGACCAATGACTCTGACCCTGGATCCGCCACTTGGGAAAGGATAGAAACCACCAAAGTAGCCAAGACAATGCTGACATCAAAGAAAAACTGCAAAA
>NZ_JBWMAX010000180.1:0-1304 GCF_056521385.1 Rhodoferax sp. RT5P35
GACTATCTTCTAACCAACGTTTACTGTGAAATTCAAAGACTTTATCCGCACCATCCCCTACCTGGCCTGGGTGGTGATCTACACCGCGTTCTGAGCGGGCATTTTTGCCGCCATTCTGGGGGCGGTCACGCCCGAGCTGCGCGAGGAACTCGACAACTACCAGCAGCTGGGCATCCTGATGATGGTGTGGTCCAGCGGCTCGGTGCTGGGGGCTTTGCAGGGCGGGCGCATGGCGCAGCGCTACCCGCCCCGGCCCTTGTTTTTGGGCTACACCGCCGTCGCGCTGCTATCGATTGGGCTGGTCGTGCTGTCACCCAATTTCGGCACGCTGCTGCTGGGGTTTTTTGTGGTGGCGCTGGTGGAGACGGCGCTGTTCACCCTGGCGCACGGCATCCTGGCCGATGTGAGCCCGCAGCCTGAGCTGCGCGCCCGGCTGCTGAGCATGGTGGACGTGGCCTTCAGCCTGGGCAATTTGCTGTCGCCCCTGTTGGTGATTGGCGTGCAGACGGTCAACACCAATTGGCGCGCGCCCTATGCGCTGTATTTGTTGCCGCTGCTGTCGGTGCTGCTGCTGTTTTGGCCGCGCCGGTATTTTGCGCAGCTGGGCTCGCCGCACCACGCCGCAGAAAATGGGGCTGGAGGGGCGGGCGGCGCACTCAGTTACGTGCAGTTGCTGCGCCGCCCGGTGATCGCCTGGACGGTGGCGGGCGGGGTGCTGGCAGGCTTTCTGGAGTGGGGCCAGAACTTTTGGTATGTGAGTTACGGCATCAACGCCCAGCAGCTCAGCCCCAACGCCGCGCGGGTGGGTTTGCAGTTTTTTGTGGCGGGCATGGTGGCGGCGCGGCTGTGGCAGGCGTTTTTCCACAGCAATTGGTCGATACGGCAAAAGCTGTGGCGGCTGAACCTGCTGGCGCTGGCGGGCATGGCGCTGAACGTGCTGCTGCCGGGCGTGGGCGGTTGGGCGCTGCCCGCAGTGGGCAATCTGCTGTTTGGCCTGGGCGTGGGGGTGGTGTTTCCGGTGCTGCTGGCCACCATGATCGACGCGGCACCGGGCCAGGCTTCACGGCTGTCGGCCCTGCTGATGCTGGGCTTCAGCCTGGGGTCGCAGTTGGCCGGGGTGGTGGTGGGCAGTCTGTCGGACTGGGTGGGGCTGCGCTGGGCCTATGGCTGCATGCTGCTGGTGGTAATGGCTTTCACGGCGGTGGTGTGGAAGATCTTGCACTTCGCCCCGCCTGCCTTCCACTTACTAACGAAATAGACCTCCAGCGCTTATTCCATCAGCACAAGCAGCTATTCTAAATATA
>NZ_JBWMAX010000181.1:0-1302 GCF_056521385.1 Rhodoferax sp. RT5P35
GTCGCACAGCGCCCGCACGGCGCGCAGGTAGGCCGGGTCGTGCATGGCCATGCCGCACGCGCCCTGCACCAGCGGCTCCAGGATGATGGCAGCGATCTGGCCGTGGCGGGCCTCCAGCAAGGCCTGCAGCTCGGCGGCGGCGCGCCGGGCCACGTCGGCGGCGGATTCGCCCGGCAGGGCCTGGCGCGCGTCGGGCGACATCACCTGGTGCGAGCGCATCAAGAGCGGGTCGTAGGCATCGCGGAAGATTTGCACGTCGGTCACGGCCAGCGCGCCCAGGGTTTCGCCGTGGTAACCCTGGCGCAGGCAGACAAACTCGCGCTTGTTAGCCAAGCCCCGGTTTTGCCAGTGGTGGAAGGTCATCTTCAGCGCAATCTCCACCGCCGAAGCCCCGTCGCTGGCAAAGAAGCAGTGGCCCAGCACCCCGCCCGTGCGGGCAGAGAGGCGCTCGGCCAGCTCCACCGCCGGGGCGTGGGTGCAGCCCGCCAGCATCACATGCGGCAAGGTGTCGAGCTGGTCCTTGATGGCGGCGTTGATGCGCGCATCCGCATGGCCAAACAGGTTGACCCACCAGGAGCTGATGGCATCGAAGTAGCGGTGGCCATCTTCGTCAACCAGCCACACGCCCTGGCCGCGCACGATGGGCAGCGGCGGCACCTCGGCGGCCCGCTGCATCTGGGTGCAGGGGTGCCAGATGTGGGCCAGGCTGCGGGTGACGAGGGAGGAGGTGGTCATGCCACAGGCCTACGCCGTCAACCGCTCCAGCGCTTCCTGGTATTTGGCCGCGGTCTTGGTGATCACATCGGCGGGGACGCGGGGGGCGGGGGGCGTTTTGTTCCAGGGCTTGCCGTCGATCAGCACCTGTTCCAGCCAGTCGCGCACGAACTGTTTGTCGTAGCTGGGGGGATTGCTGCCTTCGACATAGCTTTCCACGGGCCAGTAGCGCGAGGAATCGGGGGTCAGCACCTCGTCCATCAGCACCAGGGTGCCATCGGTGTCCAGGCCGAACTCGAACTTGGTGTCGGCAATGATCACGCCCTTGGTCAGTGCGAAGGCGGCGGCCTCCGAATAGATCTGGATGCTCAAATCGCGGATGCGCCCGGCGAGGTCGGCGCCAATCATCTCCACGCTGCGCTCGAAGGTGATGTTTTCGTCGTGGTCGCCCACCGCTGCCTTGGCCGCCGGGGTGTAGATCGGGGCGGCCGGCTTGGAATTGTTAAGCAGGCCCGCAGGCAGGGGCAGGCCGCAGACGGGTTGTCTGTCCTGGTATTCCTTCCAGCCGCTAACGGCCAGGTAGCCGCG
>NZ_JBWMAX010000182.1:0-1293 GCF_056521385.1 Rhodoferax sp. RT5P35
GTCGCTACAAAAGCCGGTGGTGTGGGCGGATGTGGGCCCCAGGGACCTGCTGGGCTGGTTCATCACCGCCTTCATGGTGTCGTTTGGCGCACCGTTCTGGTTTGACCTGATCTCCAAGCTGCTGGGCCAGCGGGGGGCAACCGGCCCGAAACCGGCGCCTGCCAATCCTTAAAAATCGCTATTGAAAATGAAGCTATAAAACCTTGTGCGATAAGCGTTAGCTGCCTTTTATGCATGAATTCCATCCACCCGCAGCTGCAGCACCCTATCCGCCCGCGCCGCTGCGGCCTGCGAATGCGTGACCAGCACCAGGGCCGCACCCTGGGCGCGGGTTTGCGCCAGCAAGGCGTCCATCACCCTGGCCGCCGTGGTGGGGTCGAGGTTGCCGGTGGGCTCGTCGGCCAGCAGCAGGGCCGGGCGGTGCACCAGGGCGCGGGCAATCGCCACGCGCTGGAGCTGGCCGCCGCTGAGCTGCTGCGGCAGGCGCTTGCCCAGGCCCTCCAGGCCCACGTCGGCCAGCAGGCTTTGCACGCGGGCATCATCGGGGCGGCCCAGCAGCATCAGCGGCAGGGCCACGTTTTGCGCCACATCCAGGTGCGGCAACACATGGAAGGCCTGGAACACAAAGCCCACCTGCTGGCGGCGCAGCAGGGCGCGCTGGTCGTCGCCGAGGCCACCCAGGTCCACACCGCCGATCGCTACCGTGCCGCTGTCCCAGCTGTCCAGCCCGGCCATGCAGTTGAGCAGGGTGGACTTGCCCACGCCGGATTCGCCGATGATGGCGACGAATTCGCCGGGCTGTACCTGCAGCGACACATTGGCAAACACGGTGCTGTCGCCGTAGCGCTTGCCCAAGTTTTCGATATACAGGCTCGGCAGGCTCATAGGGCTGCCTCCACCCGCGCCAGCACCTGTTGCAGCGCATCCGGCGCGTCGCAGGCCACGAGTTGGCGCTGCGGCATGCTGCGCAGCCAGGTGACCTGGCGTTTGGCGAGCTGGCGGGTGGCGAAGATGCCCCGGTCGCGCAGCTCCACCACCGGCAGCGTACCGTCCAATGCCTCCCAGGCCTGGCGGTAGCCTACGCAGCGCATGCTGGGCAAATCGGGGTACAGGTCGCCGCGGGCGCGCAGGGTTTTAACTTCGTCCAGAAATCCACCGGCCAGCATCTGCTCAAAGCGCAGGGCGATGCGCTCGTGCAGCCAGGCGCGGTCTGCGGGTTCTAAGGAAATAAGGGTGGTAGCGCTTATTCTGTGTGCGCGAGTAGCTATGTCTTTTGTAGCATGAAGGCTGGAC
>NZ_JBWMAX010000183.1:0-1289 GCF_056521385.1 Rhodoferax sp. RT5P35
GGCCAAGGCAGATTGTGTGGCGGGGTGGGTATCCAGCCAGGGCAGCATGTCGGGGTGCTGGCTGCCCTGGCCGGGCACGAGCAGGGCGTAGCTCATGCGGGGCAGGGCTGTGCCTGCGGGGTGAGGACGCAGACGCTGTGCACCCAGCAGGCGCAGGCCAGCAGGTCGGCCGAGCCGCCGGGCGACAGCCGCCGCGCTACAAACTGTGCGTGCAGGGCGCGGGCGTGGTCCAGCCAGTCAGGCCGCGCCGCGCCGCCTGCGGCCAGAAACTGGCGTGCGGCCTGCTGGCCAAAACGCAGGCCTTCCATGCCGCCGCGGTGCACCATGTTGGTATCGTCCAGGCAGGCCAGGGTGGCAAAAAACGCCTGGATGCGCGCCGCCCTGTCCCCCAGGCCTTGGTGGTAGGCGGCTTGCAGGGCGGGCAGGGTGACCCCGAACAGGGTGGGGAAAGCATTAGCGGCCTCGTCGCCCGCGCTGCGCAGCTGGTAACGCTGGGCGGCCCGTTGGCCGTGGGTGGTGGCGGGGCGCTGGCGGGCGCGCTCGGCGCGGCTGCGCAAGGCGGGCCCCCAGTGGGTGGCGAGGGCACTGCGCAGGTCGTTCGCTGTAGCTTCTTTGGACAGGCTCCCGGCGCTGGCGCACAACAGGCCCAGCGCAAAAATGGCCCCCCGGTGGGTGTTGATGCCGCCGGTGGCGTGCAGCATGCGGGCCTCGGCTTGCAGGCCCAAGGCTTCGAGATTGGCAAACGGCTGCTGGGCCGCACCGGCTTGGGCCATATGTGCGAAGTAGTGGCGCAGGGCGAACAGGCTGCGCACAAAGGTCTGCGCCGTCATGTCGTGGTGGCTGCCGTTGTCGCGCATGGATACGAGACCGGGCTTGGGCTCCAGCGCCAGCTCCAGGTACAGGGCGCGCACGGCAAGCGGGCCCAGGGTTTTTAGATGCTGCATACGGCTTCGGTCAGCGCCTGCAGCGTGGGCAGGTCGGCCAGTTGCAGGCTGTGGCGGGTTTTGACCAGCACGCTGCGGGTCTGGCCTTGCAGCAGGCGGGCCCATTCTCGCCAAGCCACGGCGTGGCCACCGGCAAATACCAGCTCGCCGTCGATGCGCATGGGTAAGCGTGCGGCTTCCAGCTGCGCCACCACGGCCTGGGCGGCTTCCATGTGGGGCACCGGCAGGTGCAGGTCTATGTCGGACGCGGCGTGCACATACTCCAGGCCCGTCCGGTGCTGCCAGCCGTAGGAGCCGTAGACTCGGGCACGTGTGCCCAGCAGTGCTGTCACGGCGCGGGCTGCG
>NZ_JBWMAX010000184.1:0-1287 GCF_056521385.1 Rhodoferax sp. RT5P35
CCAGCTGGTTTTGCTGGGATTTGGCGATACGGGTGAGGCTTTTCAACCATAGGCTGCTGAGACTTCTTGCCATGGCTGGTGGGGTTCCAAGTTAATCGCGGGCGGGGGCGATCGCTTCGGCGTAATCGTACAGCGCGCCCAAGACTTCTTCGCCGCGCTCGTCTGCCGTCTCTGACAAAGTGTCGATTTCGGCAAACAGGCCTTCGATGGTGCGGGCTCCGCCCTCCCCGTCAAACAGGCGCGCGGCGCGGTGGGCTTCCCAGCGGGCGGCTTCCTCCGCGCTCAGGGTGGCGGGAAAGTTGCGGGCGCGGTAGCGGAACAGCAGCTCAACCAGGCGTTCGTCGTCAAAGCTGGCGCGGGCCCCGGCCAATTTTTCGGGCGACAGGGCGCGCAGGTCGTTGAGGCGGCGGCGGTCGCCATCGCCCACGAAGCCGCCGTACAGGTCTTCGTCCACATCACGCGCCTCCTGCGGCGGGCGGCTGAACACCTCGGGCCAGATGGCGCTCATATCGGGCAGTGCACGTACCTCGGCGGCATGGGCGCGCAGCGTGTCGCCCACCAGGCCCCAGCGCTCGGCCAGCGCGGGCGACAGGGTTTTCAGGTTGGACACCACCATGGGCGACTTGTTCAGGTGGATGGTCTTGATAGGCAGGCGGGTCACGCCCTCGGGCAGGTCTTCGGCCTTGCTGAACAGGCGCAGGCGGATGTCGGCGGCGTTCATCTGGCCCAGTTCAGCCGGGCTGTGGGCCAGGTCCCAGGCAATCAGCTCGTTTTTGTGCTGCGGGTGCATGGCCAGCGGCCACATCAGCGCCAGACAACCCTGCTGCGCCGGGAACATGCCGGAGATATGCAAAAACGGCTTGGCCGTCTGCAGCGTGGTGGGCAGGCCTAGTTCCGCCGCCACGCGGTCTTTTTTGTGCAAGCCCAGGCAGAAGTCGAACAGGCGCGGCTGGGCGGTGCGGATAAGGCGGGCCAGGGCGATGGTGGCGCGCACGTCGGACAAGGCATCGTGCGCGGCCTCGTGCAGCAGGCCGTTGGCACGGGCCAGGTCTTCGAGCCGAAAACTGGGCTGTCCATCGGGTTTGGTCGGCCATTCAATGCCTTCAGGCCGCAGGGCATAGGCGGTGCGCACCACGTCCAGCAGGTCCCAGCGGCCACAGTCGTTTTGCCATTCGCGGGCATACGGGTCGATCAGGTTGCGCCAGAACATGGAGCGGGTGATCTCGTCGTCGAAGCGGATGGTGTTGTAGCCCACGCCGATGGTGCCGGGCTGGCTGAAGGCTTGTT
>NZ_JBWMAX010000185.1:0-1284 GCF_056521385.1 Rhodoferax sp. RT5P35
ACGTACATGGCCACCTCGGCTCGGCCCAGCAGGGTGTCCAGATCCTGCGCGTCCTGCGGCCAACAGGCGATGCCCATGCTGGCGCTCTGGTCCACCGGCTGGTCGCCCACCCGGAACGGGGCTTCAAACGCGAGGGCAATGGCCTGGGCCACCTGGATGGCGGCATCGGCATCGGCGTGGTGCAGCAGCACCGAGAACTCGTCGCCCCCGAGCCGGGCGACCAGCGCACCGTCGTCCATACAGTCCAGCAGACGCGCGGTGACGGCTTTGAGCAGTTGGTCGCCCTCGGCATAGCCGAGGATGTCGTTGACGTGCTTGAAGCGGTCCAGGTTGAGGGTGATGACGGCCAGCGGCGGCTGTAGGCTGCCGCCGGTGGCCGGGCGGTGCTCCATTTCACTTTTCAGCAGTTTGCGAAAGTTCAGCCGATTGGGCAGCTGGGTCAGGTCGTCCCAGTAGGCCAGTTTTTCGATCTGGGTTTTGTCGTCGGCGATGTCGTTGCGCATCTGGTCAAAGGCTTTGGCCAGATCGCCGATTTCGTCGCGCCGCTCGGTGTGGTGTACCGGCTGGTCGTAGGTGCCATCGCTTAGGCGTTTGGCATCGCGGGCCAGTGACTGCAGGGGCTGGGTGACGCTGCGGGCGGTCACGGTGCTGACCAGGCCAAACAGCAGCAGGCCCAGGGCAGTGATCCACCACATGGTTCTTTTCAGGGCTTCGTAGGGTGCCAGCAATTGGCTGAGCGAGCGCAGCAGCACCGTTTGCGCACTGCCGGCCACTGCCTGCAGGTCGATGGTTTGCGCCACCAGGGTGTCGCCGCCGATCTCTATCTCATCGGCGGTGCGGTCCGCTGCGAGCAGGCCGGCCAGGTCATTTTTGGGCAGGGTTGACAGGCTGATGTGCAGCGGCTTGGCGGGGGTTTCCTGGGTCAGCAGCGCGACATCCAGGCCGGAGCTCTTCTTCATGGCCAGGGCCATGGCTTCGTCGATACGGAACCCTACCAGTACCGACTCTGCCAGGGGGGCGCGCATTTTGACCAGCACAAACTGGTAGGCGGTATCACCGACCAGCGTGACCTTGGTGTCCTGCTTGCTGTTCGCCAGGGGCGGGATGATGTGGGGCAGCACGTCGACCACGTCCTTGGCAGCGGGCGTGCGGTTGCTGGCGATCAGCTGGAGCTGGGGGTCGAGCAGGGCGGTGATGACGGTGGGGCCGATGCGTCCGCCCTGGGTGTCCAGCACATCCCGGCTGGTTTCGACCAGGATGTCTTTGCCTTCTGCGTTGGCGGCG
>NZ_JBWMAX010000186.1:0-1276 GCF_056521385.1 Rhodoferax sp. RT5P35
TGATTGCCTGGGCGACCCAAGGCCGCTATTACATTGCACGCCAAAGCGACGTGACCCTGGGTGAGCCGCCTCTTCAAAAAGGCCCGCCCCACCCGCGCTACCAACTCAAACGCTGCATCATCTGCGAGCGCGAGTACGAGGGGCCCGACATGGCCCATTGCCCCGCCTACCAGGGCCCCATCTGCTCCCTGTGCTGCACGCTGGATGCGCGTTGCGGGGACCTGTGCAAACCGCACGCCAGCCTCTCACACCAGTGGTCAGCCACCTTGCGCTGGCTGCTACCCCGGCGGGTGTGGCCTTATCTGGACACGGGCCTGGGTTACTTTCTGTTGCTGATGTTGGTCATCGTGCCCCTGCTGGCCAGCGTGTTTGGCCTGCTGTACCACCAGGAGTTGCGTGCGCTGGCGCTGGCTGTGACGGACCTTGATGTGCAGGAAGCGCCCCACGCGGCGCTGCGGTCGGGCTTTCTCAAAGCCTATCTGGCGCTGATGGTGATTGCGGGTCTGGTCGCGTGGTGGGTGGTGCTGGCGCACAAGAGCCGTCAGGTGGCGCAGGAAGAGTCGAACCGCCAAACCAATTTGCTGATGCGCGAAATCGAGCTGCACCGGCATACCGACGAAGCCCTGCAAAACGCCAAGGTGGGGGCCGAGCAGGCCCGTTACGCCACCGACCAGGCCAACCAGGCCAAGAGCCGCTACATCAGCGCCATCAGCCACGAGCTGCGCACCCCGCTCAACAGCATCCTGGGCTATGCGCAGCTCATGGGCGAAGATGCCAGCGTGCCCCCGCACCGGCAGCAGGCCATCGGCGTGATCAAGCGTGGCGGCGAGCATTTGCTGTCGCTGATCGAAGGCACGCTGGACATTGCCCGCATCGAGTCCGGCAAGCTCACCCTGGCCACCCGGCCCATGCCGTTTGCCGACCTGCTGCACGAGATGGCCGAGATGTTCGAGCCCCAGGCCCGCGCGAAGGGCCTGCAGTTCCACTTCGACCCGCAGGGCGTGCTGCCCGAGCAGGTGCGTGCGGACGAAAAGCGCCTGCGCCAGATCCTCATCAACCTGCTGGGCAACGCCATCAAGTTCACCGCTACGGGCAGGGTGCGCCTGCGTGCCCGCTACGCGCTGGAGATGGCCTTTATCGAGATCGAAGACACCGGCCCCGGCATGCACGCCGACGAGCTGGCGCAGGTGTTCGAGCCCTTTGAGCGCGGTGCATCCCCTGGTAGCGGCGGTGCCGGTTTGGGCCTGACTATCGCCAAAATGCTCACCGACCTTAT
>NZ_JBWMAX010000187.1:0-1275 GCF_056521385.1 Rhodoferax sp. RT5P35
GTAAAGTGGCCTGATATTGACGTACCACCGGCCCTAAGCGGGGCAAAACCTTAGTCTTGCTTGCAATGCGCCCCGCCGCCACGTCCACCGCAGCCAACGGCATCGCCACCCTCCTCTTCGCCCTCCCCTGGCTCAACCCCTTCGCCCCTGGCCCGATGTCGGCGCTGGTGCCTTGGCTGGTGGCGCTGGCGTCGGTGGCGGGGCTCATGGGGGTGCAGGCGGTGTGGCAGCCGAACCGGCAAGGGGCTTCCGGCTGGGCCGGTGTGGCCGCCAGCGGCTGGCTGTTGGCGGGGGCCTTGAGTTGCGCGATGGGGCTCATTCAGTATTTCGGGCTGAGCCCGGCGCTGGCTCCGTGGGTCAACACCACGGCGCTGGGCGAGGCGTTTGCCAATTTGCGCCAGCGCAACCAGTTTGCCAGCCTGGTCCACATCGCTTTGGCCGCCTTGCTGTGGGGGGCGGTGCAGGTGCGGCCTGCGGTGGCCCAGCGGAATATGGTCCTGGTCTTCGCGGTATTGTTAGGGCTGGGCAATGCTGTGTCATCGTCCCGCACGGGCCTGGTGCAAACCGGCCTGGTGGTGGTGCTGGCGGCCATTTGGGGCGGGTGGCGCGACGCGGCGGTGCGGCGGGTGCTGCTGGGCTTTGTGCTGGCCTACGGGTTGGGCATGCTGCTGCTGCCGACCCTGGTAGGGCTGGACACGGGGGCCTGGGCGCGGCTGCGCGAGGGCGATGCGCTGTGTTCCAGCCGCCTGACGCTGTGGCACAACGTGCTGACGCTGGTGGCCCAGCACCCCTGGCTGGGCTGGGGCTGGGGCGAACTGGACTACGCGCACTACATCCACCTGTACAGCGGCCCGCGGTTTTGCGACATTCTGGACAACGCGCACAACCTGCCGCTGCACCTGGCGGTGGAGCTGGGTGTGCCGGTGGCGGTAGCGTTCTGCGGCCTGCTGGGCTGGTGGGTGGTGCGCGCCCAACCCTGGGCCGAGACGGATGCCACGCGGCGCATGGCCTGGACGGTGCTGGCGGTGCTGGGCTTGCACAGCCTGCTGGAATACCCGCTGTGGTACGGCCCGTTCCAGATCGCGGTGGGCCTGTGCGTGATTCTGCTGTGGCGAGCCCCCCACCAAGTTTATATAAAAAATAAGGCTCCCGTGCTTATTCCATGGGCGATAGCAGCTACTTTTTTAATAGCAATATGCATCTACACGGCCTGGGACTACCGCCGCGCCAGCCAGATCTATATGCCGCCCGAGGCGCGTGACCCAGCCTACCGCG
>NZ_JBWMAX010000018.1:0-82621 GCF_056521385.1 Rhodoferax sp. RT5P35
ACCGGGGCCGACATCGACCACGATGCCTGCGCCTTCGTGGCCGAGGATGGCGGGGAAGATGCCTTCGGGGTCGGCACCGCTGAGGGTGTAGTAGTCGGTGTGGCAGATGCCGGTGGCCTTGATTTCGACCAGCACTTCGCCGAACTTGGGGCCTTCCAGGTCCACGGTTTCGATGGTCAGGGGGGCGCCTGCTTTCCAGGCGACGGCGGCTTTGGTTTTCATGGCAATGTCCTTGCTGCTGGCAAAGCTTGAACTATAAGCGGACAGCACCAATTCCCATCAGTTTGCAGTGCGATTTTTATAATAAAAGTGCCTCTGGCGTAGGTGCTGCATACGTGCGTAGCTATCAACACTATAGCGAGCATGGCTTTAGCCCGGTCATGAAAAAGCCCCAAGGAACAAACACCAAGGGGCTTTGAATCAAACCAGGGCAAGCGTAGCAAAGCCCCTACCAGAACAGCGCGGAACTGGCTCCGCCAGGCCGCTGCTGTTGCCCCCTGCAAGGGGGTTGGCGAAAGACGCGAAGCGCTGCAGCCTGGGGGTGTTCAACACCCTATGCGAAGAACTTCTTCAGCTTGTCCGTCCAGCTGTCACCGGTGGGCGAATGCTTACCGCCCCCCTTTTTGAAAGAGTCTTCCAGCTCGCGCATCAGCTTGCGCTGGTGTTCGGTGAGCTTGACCGGGGTTTCCACCGTGATGTGGCAGTACAGGTCGCCAGGCGAGCTGTCGCGCACGCCCTTGATACCCTTGCCGCGCAGGCGGAACTGCTTGCCCGCTTGCGTGCCTTCGGGGATGTCGATGGCAGCTTTACCCGCCAGGGTGGGCACTTCGATCTCTCCGCCCAGGGCGGCGGTGATAAAGCTCACCGGTACCGAGCAATGCAGGTCGCCGCCGTCGCGCTCGAAAATGTCGTGCTTCTTGGTGCGAATCTCGATGTACAGATCCCCCGAGGGGCCACCGTTCGAGCCCGGCTCGCCATTGCCCACGCTGCGGATGCGCATGCCGTCGTCGATACCGGCGGGGATTTTGACTTCCAGCGTTTTTTGCTTTTTGACCTTGCCCTGGCCGCTGCAGACGGTGCAGGGGTCGGGAATGACCTTGCCCGTGCCACGGCAGGTGGGGCAGGTTTGCTGCACGCTGAAGAAGCCCTGGCGCATCTGCACCGTGCCCTGGCCCGCGCAGGTGCCGCAGGTTTTGGCCTGGGTGCCAGGTTTGGCACCGCTGCCGTGGCAGGTGTCGCAGGCTTCCCAGGTGGGGATACGGATCTGCGCTTCCTTGCCACGTGCGGCTTCTTCCAGCGTGACTTCCATGGCGTAGCTGAGGTCGGCGCCGCGGAACACCTGGCGACCGCCACCGGCGCGACCACCGCGGCTTTGGCCGAACATGTCGCCAAAAATATCGCCAAAGGCCTCGGCAAAGCCACCGCCCGCAAAGCCTTCGGCCCCCGGGCCGCCACGCATGTTCGGGTCGACACCGGCAAAGCCATGCTGGTCGTAGGCGGCACGCTTTTGCGCATCGCTCAGCATTTCGTAGGCTTCCTTGATTTCCTTGAACTTGTCTTCGGCACCCTTGGCCGAATCCCCCTGGTTGCGGTCAGGGTGGTGCTTCATCGCCAGCTTGCGATAGGCCTTCTTGATTTCTTCCTCGGAGGCGTTCTTGGGAACGCCGAGGGCTTCGTAATAATCTCGTTTGCTCATGCTGCAATCACTTTCTCACTACGGCGATCGGGGTGGGGCCGGATAGCCCGTTACGCAAAAAGCCGCGCCGGAAGTCCTGTGAAGGACCAGCCGGGCGCGGCGCGGGTTTTTGATCAGCCTACGGCTAACCAGTTAGCCCTTCTTGACTTCTTTCACTTCGGCGTCGACCACGTTGTCGTCAGCGGCTTTGGCAGCTTCGGCTTGTGGCTCTGCGCCACCGGCTGCTGCTGCATCAGCGGCCTGCTTGGCTTGCATGTCGGCGTACATCTTCTCGCCCAGCTTCTGGCTGACAGTCATCAGGGCTGTGTTCTTCTCGTCGATGGCGGCTTTGTCCTCGCCCTTCAACGCTTCTTCCAGGGCCTTGATGGCGGCTTCAATGCTTTCCTTCTCGGCGGCTTCGATCTTGTCGCCGTACTCGGTCAGGCTCTTCTTGACGCTGTGCACGCTGGCTTCGCCCTGGTTACGGGCTTGCACCAGTTCCAGCTTCTTTTTGTCGTCGGCGGCGTTCAGCTCGGCATCTTTCACCATTTGCTGGATTTCGGCTTCCGACAGACCGGAGTTGGCCTTGATGGTGACCTTGTTTTCCTTGCCGGTGCCCTTGTCTTTCGCGCCGACGTGCAAGATGCCGTTGGCGTCGATGTCGAACGACACTTCGATCTGCGGCGTACCACGCGCTGCCGGTGGGATGCCTTCCAGGTTGAACTCACCCAGCAGCTTGTTGACGTTGGCGATCTCGCGCTCGCCCTGGAACACCTTGATGGTTACGGCGGGCTGGTTGTCGTCGGCGGTAGAGAAGGTCTGCGCAAACTTGGTCGGGATGGTCGTGTTCTTGACGATCATCTTGGTCATCACGCCGCCCAGGGTTTCAATACCCAGCGACAACGGGGTCACGTCCAGCAGCAGCACGTCCTTGCGGTCGCCGCTCAACACCTGGCCCTGGATGGCTGCGCCCACGGCCACGGCTTCGTCAGGGTTCACGTCCTTGCGGGGTTCCTTGCCAAAGAATTCCTTCACCTTTTCTTGCACCTTGGGCATGCGGGTCATGCCGCCGACCAAAATCACGTCATGGATGTCGGCCACGCTCACACCCGCATCCTTGATGGCGGTGCGGCAGGGGGCGATGGTGCGCTCAATCAGTTCTTCGACCAGGGCTTCGAGCTTGGAGCGGCTGAGCTTGATGTTCAGGTGCTTGGGGCCGGAGGCATCTGCCGTGACGTAGGGCAGGTTGATGTCGGTGGATGCGCTGTTGGACAGCTCGATCTTGGCCTTTTCAGCGGCTTCCTTCAGGCGCTGAAGGGCCAGCACGTCTTTCGACAGATCGACGCCGGATTCTTTCTTGAACTCGGCAATGATGAAGTCGATGATGCGCTGGTCAAAGTCTTCGCCGCCCAGGAAGGTGTCGCCATTGGTGGACAGCACTTCGAATTGCTTTTCGCCATCGACATCGGCGATTTCGATGATGGACACGTCGAACGTACCGCCGCCCAGGTCATACACCGCAATCTTGCGGTCGCCTTTTTCGTGCTTGTCCAGGCCAAAAGCCAAAGCAGCTGCGGTAGGCTCATTGATGATGCGCTTCACGTCCAAGCCAGCAATGCGGCCTGCGTCCTTGGTGGCTTGGCGCTGTGCGTCGTTGAAGTACGCGGGCACGGTGATCACGGCTTCAGTGACGGCTTCGCCCAGGTAGTCTTCGGCGGTCTTCTTCATCTTGCGCAGAATGTCGGCGCTGACCTGCTGGGCCGAAATCTTGTTGCCGCGCACTTCCACCCAGGCATCGCCGTTGTCGGCCGCCACGATGGAGTAAGGCATCAGGTCGATGTCTTTCTGGACTTCTTTTTCAGAAAACTTGCGACCGATCAAACGCTTGACGGCGTACAGTGTGTTCTTGGGGTTGGTGACCGCCTGGCGCTTGGCGGACGCGCCCACCAGCACTTCGCCGTCTTCCTGGTACGCGACGATGGACGGGGTGGTGCGTGCACCTTCGGCGTTTTCGATCACGCGGGGCACATTGCCTTCCATGACGGAAACGCAGCTGTTGGTGGTGCCCAAGTCAATGCCAATAATTCTTCCCATGATTTCGTCCTTAGATTTGTGTAAGTGTTGCGGGCTTCAAGCAAAGCCCTGATGCGTTCAAGGTGCGGATTACTTTCGCCACTTCAAGAGTGGGGAGATTGAAATCCCTGCGCTTTTTATTTATTTAGGAGCGGTAACCGTGACCAGGGCCGGGCGCAGCACGCGCTCCGAGATCAAATAGCCCTTTTGCAGCACGCTGACCACGGTGTTGGCTTCCTGCTCGGCAGGCACCACGCTGATGGCCTGGTGCTGGTGCGGGTCGAACTTGGTTCCCGCGGCGGGGGCGATCTCAATCACCTTGTTGCGTTCTAGCGCGCTTTTGAGCTGGCGCAGGGTGGCTTCGGCGCCTTCGCGGATCTGCGCGGGCGTGCCGTCCTTGATGGCCAGACCGGCTTCCAGGCTGTCGGCCACGGGCAGCAGGCTTTCGGCAAAGCTTTCCAGGCTGAACTTGCGGGCCTTGGCGATATCGTCTTCGGCGCGGCGGCGGGCGTTTTCGGCATCGGCCTTGGCGCGCAGAAACTGGTCGGCCAGATCGGCGCTTTTGGCTTTCAGGGCAGCCAGTTCGGCCTGGGCCATGGCCAGCGCTTCCACGTCGCTGGTTGCTTGCTCATCGGCAGGGGCCATGCCGTCCAGGGGCTGGTGGTCGGGATTGGTGTTGTTTTCAGACATGTTCTGGAGGGTGAATGGAGTGAACCAGTTACGCAAACTTGTGCCGCCCAGGCCTTTTGCAAGGGGGCGGCGTCGAAAAAATGGGTTGGCGCGGCGGGACCACAGGCCCCGCCCAGGGAAGTTTCAGCCCTTGATGGCCAGCAGTTCCACGTCGAATTTCAGCGTGGCATTCGGTGGAATCGCGCCGCCCGCACCGCGTGCGCCGTAGCCCAGGGCGGCGGGGATGACCAGGGTGCGGGCACCACCGACTTGCATGCCGGCCACGCCTTCGTCCCAGCCCTTGATGACCATGCCTGCGCCCAGCGAGAACACGAAGGGGTCTTTGCGGTCCTTGCTGGAGTCGAACTTGGCACCTTGCACGCCGTCGTTGTAGAGCCAGCCGGTGTAGTGCACGGTAACGCTCTTGCCCTTGGTGGCGACATCGCCCGAGCCCTGGATGGTGTCTTCAAACTGCAGGCCGGAGGCGGTGGTGGTGAAAGCCATGTGTGTTCCTTGGAATGGTTGCTGAAACTACGCATACCCCCAGGCTACAGCGCAAGTGCTTTGCGTTTAGGCTGATGCAGGGGCAGTATGTAGTTACTGCTATTTAAAATATAGCTACTGGCGCAATAAGAATCTGCACCAGAGCCCTAAAAGACCCTGAATTATGCCAGCAGCCCGCGCCGCGCCAGATCGGCCATCAAAGCGCCCATGCCATAGGTCCACGGCGGCACCTGGTCGCAAGTGTTGACACGATTGACCAATTGGCCAAGCTGCGCCGTGCCGACGGTCACCACATCACCCACCGTGTGGGTGAATCCCTGGCTCGCGCTGTGGCGGTCTTGGGTGGGGGCAAACATGGTGCCCAGAAAAAGCATCAGCCCGTCGGGGTACTGGTGGTTGGGGCCGATAGCCTGGGCCACCAGATCCAGCGGGTCGCGGCTGATTTTGGACAGGCTGCTGCTGCCATGCATCACAAAGCCGTCGTCTTGCCCCGTAACCTGCATCGCCAGATCGCAGCGGCGTACGTCGTCAATGCCGAAATGCGCATCGAACAGGCGAATGAACGGCCCGATGGCGCAAGACGCGTTGTTGTCCTTGGCCTTGCCCAGCAACAGGGCGCTGCGGCCCTCGAAGTCGCGCAGATTTACATCGTTGCCCAGGGCTGCGCCCACGGTTTCGCCCCGGCTGTTGACGGCAAGCACCACCTCGGGCTCGGGGTTGTTCCAGCTGCTGCCAGGGTGGATGCCTACCTCGGCACCCGTACCCACGGCGCTCAGCGGCTGTGATTTGGTGAAGATTTCGGCATCCGGGCCGATGCCTACTTCCAGGTACTGCGACCACATGCCCTGCGCCAGCAGCACCTCTTTGAGCTGGGCGGCGGCGGGCGAGCCGGGCTGGATGTTGCTGAGGTTGTCACCAATTACCGCCACCACGGCTGCGCGCACAGCCACGGCCTTGCTGGCATCGCCCCGGGCTTGTTCTTCGATCACCCGCTCCAGCATGCTGGCCACAAAGGTCACACCTGCGGCCTTTAGCGCCTGCAGGTCGCAGGGTGCCAGCAGCCAGGGTAGGGCGGGGTCGCGGGCGTCAAAGGCCGAATTCGCCAGTACCGCGGCGGTATCGGCGATGCGTGCGCCGGGCTGGGCGCGCACCTGGGCGGCGGCATCGGGCAGGTTCAGCAATTGGCTGGCGGTGGCGGCCAGGTGTTCCATGCTGATAATGCCGTCGGACTGTACGCGGACTAACACCGGACCGGTGCCTTCGATCCAGATGCGGCCGATGAGCACGGCCTGGGCGTGGTCGGCGGGCAGGGTGCTGGTCAGTGTGAGGTGCTGCTGCATGAAAGTCCTAATACGTAGCGCGGCCGCCTGAAAGATCGAACACCGCGCCGGTGGCAAAGGCGCACTCGGCGGAGCACAGCCAGGCCACCTGGTCGGCGACTTCTTCAGACGTCAAAAAGCGCTGCATGGGGATGCGCGCCAGGATGGATTGGCGGCGCTCGTCGGTCAGGGCATCGGCCATGGCCGTCATCACAGCGGCGGGCGTGATGGCGTTGACCAGCACGCCCTCGGTGGCCAGCTCCTTGCCCAGGGTTTTGGTAAGGGCGATCATCCCGGCTTTGGAGGCGGCGTAGGCGGCGGCCTGAGGCATGCCTTCCTTACCCTGGATGCTGGACACATTCACGATGCGGCCGCGCCAGTCGGATGCCGGGTTCTTCAAGATCCACGGGATGACGGCGTGGCAGCACAGAAAGCTGCCGACCAGGTTTACATCTAGCACCCGGCGAAATTGTGCTGGGCTGTGCTCCCAGGTGTTGGCAACCGGGCCGAGGATGCCGGCGTTGTTGACCAACGTGTCGATATGGCCAAAACGCTTTGCGGTGGCTGCAGCGGCGGCCTGTACTGAGTCTTCGCTGGTCACATCGACCTGTTGGGCCACGACCCTGCTGCCCAACCGGTCGGCCAGGGATTGCGCTCCCGCCGTGTTGGCATCCCACAGGGCGATGCTGGCACCTGCGCCCCACAGACGTTCGGCCATGGCCAGGCCCAGGCCGCCGCTGCCGCCAGTGACGACGGCGACGCGGCCCTTGAAATCATAGGCAAGCGGCATGGCCATGGCTTATTTGCCCACCAATTGGTTGGTGTAGAAGGCAGTGGCGGGCAAGTCGGTCTTCAGTTCCTGGTAGTCCTGCGCCATCTTCAGGGTGCGGGCCCAGTCGTCTGGGTTCATCCAGCCGATGGGCTGGGTTTCGCCACCCGCGGCGCGCTGCAGGGCCAGGCCGGCTTTGAGCTGCTTCAGGGCCAGGTCTTTGTCCAGGTCGGGCTTGATCTTGGCGATGGCGGCGATGGCTTCTTCGGGATTCTTGCTTGCGTAGGCAATCGACTTCTGTGTGGCACGGATGAACTTTTGCACCAACGCTGGGTTGGACTTGATGGTGTCGCTATGGGCCACGGCGACCAGCCCCAGCGTGTTGGCGCCGATATCGGCATAGCCCAGGGTGGTCACCGGCAGGCCGCGCTGGGCCAGGATCAGTGACTGGTTTTCCAGCCCACCCAGCATGGCATCGACTTTTTTCTCCAGCATGGCGACCAGCTTGCCGCTGCCGTCTACGCGCACAAACTTCACCTTGGAGATGTCGATCGGGTTGGCGCTGGCAAGCGACGGAAAGATGGTCAGTGCAGCTTCGCCGGTGGTGGCGGCAATGGTTTTGCCTTCCAGGTCCTTCACCGATTTGATGCCCGCATCGGCCCGCGCGATCACGGCGAACGGGGTCTTGTTCATGATGCCCATCACCGCTTGCACCGGCGCGCCCTTGCTGGCGCCGCCAATCACGCTGCCGCCGTCGCTCAGGCCAAAAGTGTCTGACTTGCTGCCCACAATCTGGATCGCACGGCCTGAGCCTTGGCCTTCGCCAATGGTCAGATCAATGCCTTCTTCTTTGTAAAAGCCCTTGTCCACTCCAAGCTGAAAGAACGAGTGGAAGCCATACAGCAGCCAGTTCAGCCGCAACGAGGCTTTTTCTTGCGCCATGGCCTGGGCGCTGAGGCACAGGGCGATGGCCAGGGCGGCAGTTTTGAGGATTAATTTCATGCGGGTCTCCGGTGGGTTTTTGGGTAAGGAAAGGCGGTCAATGGGCACTGCCGGCGGCGGATATGCCTTGGGGTTCGCGGCGAGAGATATGCCAGGGGATGGCGATCATTTCAACCAGCTCCACGATGCCGTACAGCGCCAGGCCCAATACGCTGAGCACGATGATGGTGGCAAAGGTCATGGTGGTGTCCAGCGAGCCGTTGTACTCCAGCAGCAAAAAGCCCAGGCCTTTGTCAGAGGCTACAAACTCGGCCACCACGGCGGCGGTGGATGACAAGGCGGCGGCCACCTTGAAGCCGGTGAACATGGTGGGCAGCGCGTGTGGGATCTGGATCTTGAAGAAGGTGCGTAGACGCGAGGCTCCGGTGGACTTGGCCAGGTCCATGATGTCTGCGTCCACCGAGCGGAACGCGGTGATGGCCGACACCACCACCGGGAAAAACGATAGCAGGAACACCAGCAGCACCTTGGGCATCAGCCCAAAACCAAACCAGATGATGAACAGCGGTGCCACCGCGATCTTGGGGATGATCTGGAAGAACACCAGCAGCGGGTACAGCGTGCGCTCCAGGGTGCGCGAGAAGGCGATACCCAGCGCAATCAGTACCCCCAGCACCACGGCCAACCCATAGCCCAGCAGCATGGGCTGCAAGGTGTACATGCTGGCCTCGGCCAGGCGCGGGAATTTGGCGACCAGGCTGACCAGGATCAGGCTGGGCGCGGGCAGGATGTACGGCTTGATGCCGGTCACCATGCAGAAGATCTGCCAGGCCAGCAAAAAGCCCCCAAAAGTCAGCGCCAGGCGCACAGCCTGCTGGTAACGCCCAAACATTCGCAAATGCATCTTGTCTCCGTCTCTTTGTAGATGGGCAGCGGCTGCCACCCGGTTTTATTTCCCCTGCCGTGTTTGACAGTGGGCTGCGTTTTTGTTAATGTAACTACATTCCACTAAAAATACAATTCCAAAATGAGACTCGTCAAAGGTTTACTCGATCGCTGCCTGGAGGCACTGGAGCTGCTGGCCAGCCAGCCCGAATGGATGCGTTTGTCTGACATTGCTCTGCGCCTGGACCTGCAAAACGGCCCGGCACACCGGCTGCTGGCCAACCTGGTAGAGCAGGGCTGGGTGGAGCAGGAGCCGGTGACCGAGCGCTACCGGCTCACGCTCAAACTGTCTTTGCTGGGCCAGCAGTACCTGTATGGGACCGGTTTGCCGGGCCTGGTGCAGCCGGTGCTGGACGCGGTGGCCAAGCAGTGCAAGGAACTGGTGCGGCTGACCGTGGTGGATGGCGAGCGCCTGCGCTGGTTTGCATCGTCCCAGGGCGCAACGCCGGGGCTGATGTACCAGCCGTCCATGACGGGCGCGATCATCCTGCACGCCACCGCCAACGGCAAAGCCTGGCTGGCCAGCCAGACCGACGAGCAGGCCTTGCACTGCGCCATGCGTGGCGGGTTTGCCCAGGACCAGACGGTGGTGCCGGTGGCCGGGCCGCGGGCGCTGCGCACCGTGGCCGCTTTGCTGGACGAGTTGCAAGCCACCCGCCAGCGCAATTTTGGTCTGGCGGTGGAAGAGGCTGAACCCGGAGTTAGCGCGGTGGCCGTGGTGGTGCGCAATGCCAGCGACCAGGTCGTAGGCACCATGAGCATCGCCGGGCCGTGCCTGCGTTTGACACCCGACCGCTACGCCGAGTGCCACGCCCAGTTGGCACAGGCCGCCAGCACATTGAAGATGGTCTGGCCGCGCAGCGAACCGCTGCCCGTCTGATGGAAAAAATGAATAACAAGGAGACAAGCATGCTGGGAATTGATATCCAAGGGGTCACCAAGCGCTACCAGCGCGGTGGCAAGGAAACCACGGCGCTGCAAAGCATCGACCTGCAGGTTGAACAGGGTGAATTCATTGCCGTGGTGGGGCCGTCGGGCTGCGGCAAATCCACCCTGATGCGGCTGGTGGCCGGGCTGCACGGTGTCAGCAGTGGCAGCATTGCGGTCAATGGAAAGCCAGTGAACGGGCCGGTCAGCGATGTCGGCATCGTCTTCCAAAGCCCGGTGCTGCTGGAATGGCGCAACACGCTGGACAACGTGTTGTTCCAGGCCGATATGCGTGGCTACAACGTGGCCGACTACAAAGAGCGCGCCATGCAATTGCTGCACCAGGTGGGCCTGCAGGATTTTGCCGACCGCTACCCGCACGAGCTGTCTGGCGGCATGCGCCAGCGCGCCTCGATTGCACGGGCCTTGCTGCACAACCCCCCGCTGCTGTTGATGGACGAGCCCTTCGGTGCACTGGATGCGCTGACCCGCGAACAGGTACGCTTGGACCTGGAAAAGCTTTGGATCAGCACCAAGAAAACCGTGCTCTTCATCACCCACAGCGTAGACGAAGCCGTACTGCTGGCCGACCGTGTGTTGGTGATGTCGGCCCGCCCCGGCAAGATCGACCGCGAGCTGAAAATCGACTTGCCGCGCCTGCGGGGCCTGGAAGCCCGGCGGGACCAGCGCTTCTTTGATGCCTGCGACGAGATCAACGAAATCTTCTTCAGCAAGGGCGTGCTTTCGCGCGAGGTGGTGGCCGAGGTCAAAGCGCACGCAGCATGAGCCCGGAATTTAAAGAAAATAGGGCTCTAGCGCAGGAGAAATCTACGCTAGCAGCTACGGAAATAATAGCAAGACGGCGCACCGGGCGGGTGGGCGCGCGCCTGCCCGAGGCCTGCCGCCCAGCCGATGCCGAGCAGGGCTGGCAGGTCCAGCAGCAGGTCACCCTGGGCCTGAACCAGGCGGTGGCGGGCTGGAAATGCGCGCTGCCCACGACCGGCAAGCTGATCGCCGCGCCGATCTACGCCGATGCCGTGTACACCGCACCCCAGGTGCGGCTGCCAGCCCGGCAGGGCGCCGCCGCTGAGGGCTATTTCGAGCCAGAAATCGGCTATGTGTTGGCCCACGGTCTGCCGGCCCGGCCCCAGCCCTACACGCCACAAGAGGTGGATGCCGCTGTGCTGCACGCCCGCTGCGCGCTGGAAATCATTGGCAGCCGCTATGCCATCGATGCAGAGGTGCCATTCCCCGAACAGTTGGCCGATGGTTTGCTGAATTCCGGTCTGGTGCTGGGCCCGGTGCTGGACGACAGCCATTGGGCGGAATTTGCGCTGACGGTGGATGTGCAGGATGCGATCTCCGCCAATTACACCGCCCGCCACCCCGACACCCACCCGCGCGCCGGCCTGTACTGGCTAGCCAATTTCCTGCGCGAGCGCGGCCTGGGCTTGCAAGCCGGGCAGACCGTGATCACCGGCTCGCTGGCCGGGGTGCTGCGCTGGCCCGCGGGCAAGGCGATTGCTCTGCGCTACGGCGAGCGGGCTGATTTTGATTTTTCTTTCGATTACCTATAAGGAGGCATGTATGCGATTGGTACGTTATGGCGCGGTAGGCGCCGAGAAACCGGGTTTGCTCGACAGCCAGGGCGGCATCCGCGACCTGTCGGGCCTGGTGCCTGATATTGCCGGCAATGTGCTCAGCCCTGAAGGCCTGGACCGGTTGCGGGCGGTTGATCCCCAATCCCTGCCGCTGGTGCCCGCAGGTGTGCGCCTGGGGGCCTGCGTGGGCCAGGTGCAAAACATCGTCTGCATCGGCCTGAACTATTCCGACCATGCGGCCGAGACCAACGCCACCATCCCCAGCCAACCCATTGTGTTCAACAAACACACCAGCAGCCTCAGCGGGCCGAACGACGATGTACTGCGCGCACCCGGCTCGGTGAAGATGGATTGGGAGGTGGAGTTGGGCATCGTCATCGGCCAGCCAACCTGGAACGTCAGCCAGGCCGATGCCTTGCACCATGTAGCCGGCTACTGCCTGGTCAACGACATGTCCGAGCGCGCCTACCAGATCGAGTTCGAAGGCCAGTGGACCAAGGGCAAGAGCTACCCCACGCATTGCCCCATCGGCCCCTGGCTGCTAACCCGCGACGAGATGCCGGACGTGCAGAACCTGGATATGTGGCTGGACGTGAACGGCAAGCGCCGCCAGACCGGCAACACCCGCACCATGATCTTCGGCGTGGACGTGATCGTCAGCTACCTGAGCCGCTTCATGGCCCTGCTGCCGGGCGACGTGATTCCCACCGGCACACCACCCGGCGTCGGCCTGGGCCAGAAGCCACCAGTATTTCTGCAAAACGGAGATGTAATGACTCTGGGTATTGCCGGCCTGGGCGAGCAGCGCCAGGTAGTGGTGCCGTTCTCGGACGCGTTTGGCGAAGCTTGGGCCGCACGCGTCCGCAGAGGTGCGCCGTGAGCCTAGCTGGGCTGGGTGCTGTCGCCATCTGGCACGACCTGCTGCCCGAAGCCAAGGCCAACTTCTACGAATGGCATAACCGCGAACATATGCCCGAGCGCGCGGGCATCCCCGGCTTTTTGCGCGGCCGCCGCTACATCGCGCTGCAAGGCGGGCCGGAATACTTCAACCTGTACGAGGCGCAAAGCCCCGAGGTGGTTGGTGGCCAGGACTACCTGAACCGGCTGAACAGCCCCACGCCATGGACCAAGGCCTCGGTACAGGCATTTCGCAATGTGTCGCGTTCTATTTGCCGGGTGGACTACACCGGTGGCGTAGGCCAGGGCGGCGTGATCGCCACGCTGCGCTTCGATGTACCCGAAGTATTGCGTGCTGCAGTGGCCCGGCAGCTGCGCCAACAGGTGCTGCCTGCGCTGTGCGAGGCGCCCGGCATGGTGGGAGCCCATCTGTGCCTGGCCGATGTAGAAGGCAGCCAGGTACAAACCGCCGAGAAACAAGCCCGCGCCGACACCACCCTGGTGCCCACCTGGGTGGTACTGGCGGAGGGCGTCCACGCCGCCGCGCTGGATGCCGTGCTGCCGGGCGTGCAGGCTGTGCTGGCGCAGGCCGGTGCGGGGGAGGTCGCAGCATCGGTGTACCAACTGGAGTACACGCGTTGCAAAACGCCGTGGTCTGCGGGTTAAGTGCTAGGTTTTGGCCGCCGGGTGGTCCCCGTCGGGCCGGTTGGCCGGGTCGATGTGGGTCATCAGGTTCAGCACCGCGTGCTGCTGAAGCACTCGGCGGCGGGCTTCCACGGCGATGCCGTGGCCGGCTTCGACGGTGATGTCGGCGGCCACCACGATGTGTGCGTCGGCCACCAGCATGTCGCCCATGCGGCGGGTTTTCAGTTCGTGCACGCCCAGCACGCCGGGGGTCTGGGCGATGGTGTGCTGGATGGCCTCTACCTCTTGCGTGTCGGCACCCCGGTCCATCAGGTCGTTCAGCGCATCCCAGCCAAACGACCAACCCATCTTGCCCACCATCAAGCCCACGACCAATGCCGCTATCGGGTCCAGCAATGGGTAGCCCAGCAGGTTGCCACCGATACCGCAGGCCACCACCAGGGACGAGGCCGCGTCCGAGCGGGCGTGCCAGGCGTTGGCCACCAGCATGCCCGACTTGACGGCCGTGGCCACCCGCAGCATGTAGCGGAACAGGCACTCCTTGGCCACCAGCGCGGCCAGTGCTACCCACAGCGCCGACAGGTGCACGCTGGGGATAGTGCTGGGCTGTTCCAGCTTGAGCACCGCCGTCCACACCATGCCCAGGCCCACCGCCAGCAGCAGCAAACCCAGTACCAGCGAGGCCCCGGTTTCAAAGCGCTGGTGGCCGTAAGGGTGCTCGGTATCGGCATCCTTGCGGCTGTGGTGGTTGGCCAGTAAGACGGCAAAGTCGGCTACCAGGTCGGACAGGGAATGCACGCCATCGGCGATCAGTCCCTGCGATTTGGCGAAGATGCCTACCAGGATCTGCACCGTGCTCAGGGTGATGTTGACGGCCACGCTGATCCAGGTGCTTCTGGACGCGGCAGCGGCTTTCAGGGCCATTTGCTGGGTGCTGTCGTGTTCGTCTTCTGTTGGGAATGGGTTCAGCATGCGTGCTCCTGAATATGTAGCTGTATTACAAGCCTACACCAGCACCAACACCCATCAAAGTCAAGATGCCCATGACCAGAAAAATAGCGGCGGCAATGCGGTGCACGATCTTGGTGGGCATACGCTCGGCGATTTTGTTGCCCAGTAGCACGGCCGGCACGTTGGCCAGCATCATGCCCAGCGTAGTGCCCGTTACCACGGCCACGAAATTGTGGTATTTGGCGGCCAAGGCAATGGTGGCAAACTGGGTTTTGTCGCCCATTTCGGCCAGGAAGAAAGCGATCAGCGTGGTGCCGAATACGCCAAAGCGGGCCAGCTTGGCATCTTCTTCTTCAAACTTGTCGGGCACCAGCGTCCAGCCAGCCATGCCGATGAAGGAAATGCCCAACACCCAGCGCAGGGTTTCGGGCCCGACCAAGGAGGTCACCCAGGAGCCGACGGCACCCGCAAAGGCGTGGTTGGCGATGGTGGATACCAAGATGGCCGCAATGATGGGCCAGGGCTTTTTGAATTTGGCCGCCAGAATGAAGGCGAGGAGTTGGGTTTTGTCGCCGATTTCCGCAAGAGCGACGATGCCTGTGGAGATGAGAAATGCTTCCATGGGTATTTTTTCCTTAGCCGGATCTAAGACGAATGACCACATCCCCTCCCGGCTGAACCGAGGTGACATGGTCAAAGGTCTTGCTAAGAATCTGCCTAAAACTGGTTTAGGCATCAACCGCTTGCACCATAGCCGAACGGCTAAGTATGTTGACGCAAGCCCCACATAAGAGTGGGCGGCTACTCCCCAATGAACCCCATTATTTTACCCGACGGAACAGGGTAATTCCTTATACGGTGACCCAATCGCAGCCAAGAGCCGCCTGTGCCACGCCCAGTGTGACGTCGGCGCAACCTTTGGCCGCTGCCAGCGCTGCCAGCGCCAGCTCGGGTCGGTTGTTTTGCTCGCTCAAATGCGCGGCCATGATGCGGCGCAGACCGCCCACGGCCAGGGCCTGGGCAATCTCGGCGGCGGCATCATTGGCCAGGTGGCCGTACATGCCGCCCACGCGCTGCTTTAGAAACGGCGGGTAGCGCGACGCGGCCAGCAGGTCCGGATCGTGGTTGCATTCCAGCAGCAGGGCCTGGCAGCCCATCAGCTGATCCAGCACGTGCGGCGTGGCGTGGCCCAGGTCAGTCAGGATGCCCAGGTGCGCATCGCCCTGGCTGCAGCGCAGTTGCAACGGCTCACGGGCATCGTGGGGCACGGTGAAAGGCATGAGCTGCAGGTTGCCCAAGTCGATGGTTTCGGTGTCACGGGCGATACGCAGCAGGCCGTCCAGGTCGGGCAACTCCGGAAGGGCGATGGCCGCATGGGTGCCGTGGCTCATCCACACCGGGATGCGGTGGCGCACAGCCCATTGCGGCGCGCAGCCGACATGGTCGCCGTGCTCGTGGGTGATGAAGATTGCGTCGATCTGCCCGGCCTGTAGGCCCGCCAGCGCCAGCCGCTGGTCGAGTTGCTTTTGGCCAAAGCCGCAATCCACCAACAGGCGGGTGGTGTGGGCCCCGTGGCAGGCTTCGACAATGGTGCCGTTGCCAGCGCTGCCACTGCCCAGGCTTTTGAAGCGTAAGGTGCTTATTTCAGGTCGTCCGCAATGATCTGGACGATCTTCTTGGCGTTGTCAGACACTTCGGGTGCGCCCGCCGCGTTCAGCACCGAGACGGTGGTGGTCGAGCCTTCGGTGACCACCGCGATACGGTACTGCAGCGGTGGCGTGGTGTTGTCTTTGCTGAACAGCTTGGTGAAGAAGCCAGGCTGGATTTTGGTGGCGTTGGGCGCTACGTAGCGCACAAAGTAGGTGCCTTTGCTGCGGTCGCGGTCTTCCACGGTGAAGCCGGTGCGGTCCAGCGTCAGGCCGACGCGGCGCCAGGCGCGGTCAAAACCATCGTCCAATTGCACTACGGGTTGGTTGTTGACCGTAGCGATGCGGGCATTGGCCTTGGCGGCTTCGGGTGCCAGGGCGGTTTTGACTTGCTCGTCATTGGCACCCAGTTTCAGCATCAGGCGGCGCAGGAATTCAACTTCCAGCTCGGGATCGGTGGGGCGCGGTTGCCAGATGGTCTGGTCTTTCGCCTGGCTAGTGTAGACCTCGACCATGCCACGGTGGCTGATGTAGATCTCGGTGCCGCCGGTGGCGGTGCGCTCCAGGCGGGTGCGGTATTTGTCGCGTTCGCCGGTCGAGTACAGGGATTCAAAAACCTTGCCAATGGTGCTGCGGATGATGTCCTGCGGCAGCTTGGCGCGGTTTTCGGCCCAGTCGGTTTCCATGATGCCCAGGCCGGGGTTGTCTTCGGTCAGCAGGAAGCCGTTTTGCTGCCAGAAGTCGCGCACCGGGCCCCACAGCTTGTCGGCCGGGCGGTTGATCACCAGCCAGCGCTGCGATCCTGCGCGTTCAATGCGGATATCGCCCAACGAGGTGGCGGCGGTGGGGGCCGCAGCAGCGACTTGGCCGACTTTGTAGTTGCTGGCGGTGATGGCTGCACCCGGCACCACGTAGCGGGAGTCGCGCGTGAGCTGTGACAGGTCGGGCGGCACGTCTAGCGCCGGGCCTACCGTGCCCGCGCTCTTGTAGTCAATCTTGTCGCCCTGCAGCACCGAGCAGGCACCCAGCGCCAATGTCAGGCCCACTAGTCCTACATTCAATCCAGCTTTCAATCCAGTTTTGGCAATATGGTTCACGTATCGTTCCTAAAAGGTTTACAGCAAGCCGCCGCTGCGCAGCGCGTCTTTGACGGTGGTGTGGAAAGAGTCCGACAGGGGGGTCATGGGTAGGCGCAGCGTGGGGCCGCACAGGCCCAGCTCGGCCATGACCCATTTCACGGGAATCGGGTTGGCTTCGACAAACAGGTTTTTGTGCACCGGCATAAGCTGGCGTTGGATTTCCATGGCGCGGCGGGCATCGCCTGCCATGGCTGCCACGCAGAGTTCGTGCATCAGGCGCGGGGCCACGTTGGCCGTTACGCTGATGTTGCCCTGGCCGCCACACAGCATCAAAGCTACGGCGGTCGGGTCGTCGCCCGAGTAGACGGCAAAGCCTTTGGGTACGTCGCGGATCAGCCACTGGGCGCGTTCGATGTTGCCGGTGGCTTCCTTGATACCGATGATGCCCGGCACCTGGGCCAGGCGCAGCACAGTGTCGTGCAGCATATCGGCGACCGAGCGGCCGGGCACGTTGTACAGCACCATGGGCAAATCCACCGCTTCGGCGATGGCCTTGAAGTGCTGGTATTGGCCTTCTTGGGTGGGTTTGTTGTAGTAGGGCACAACCTGCAGATGGCAGTCGGCACCCACTTTTTTGGCAAAGCGGGTGAGCTCGATGGCCTCCGCAGTGGAATTGGCACCGCAGCCCGCCATGATCGGCACCCGGCCCTTGGCCTGCTCGACCGACACGCGGAGGATCTCGCAGTGCTCTTCCACGGTGACCGTGGGCGACTCGCCGGTGGTACCGACCACACCAATGCAGTCCGTCCCCTCTGCAATATGCCAGTCGATCAGTGTGCGCAGGGTGGGGTAGTCCACGCTGCCGTCTTCAAGCATCGGGGTCACCAGTGCCACGATGCTGCCAGTAATGGGTGTCATGTCCGCAGTCTCAAACGGGAAAATCGCCATTCTAACGAGGGCGTGTAACGCGAATTTTGCGCTGGAAAAAACGCTTTGCTATGTTTTAAATAGCGAATGGCGTAGGTGTTATATGCGCTAGAGGCCAATTTCATTCAAAAACAGGCCCAGAGCTGGTCGGCCAGGGTGACCAGGAACTCGGGCTGGGTGTACAGCGCGAACACCCCCGCCAGCGCTGCCAAGGCGGCACCCCACCATGCCCATGTTTTTGCCATGGCTTCAGGCCCTCTGCGCCAGCACGCCCGCGCGGCGGATGGGCGCTTCTTTGACCGGCAGGTTCACCAGGCCTGCAAACACCCCCAGGGCGATGGCGATGTACCAGACCAGGTCGTAGTTGCCGTTGCGGTCGTACAGAACGCCGCCCAGCCACACGCCCAGAAAAGAGCCGATCTGGTGGCTTAAAAATACAAAGCCGCTCAGCATGGACATGTGCTGGATACCAAAAATCTGCGCCAGCGCCGCATTGGTGGGCGGCACGGTAGACAGCCACAGCACCCCCATCACCGCTGCAAAAATGTAGACGCTGGTGGGCGACAGCGGGGCCAGCAAGAAGATGCTAATGGTCACAGCCCGTGCAAAGTAAATGAAAGACAAGATAGTCTTTTTCTGCATGCGCTGCCCCAGCGTGCCCGCTGCGTAGGTGCCAAACACATTGAACAGACCGATCAGCGCCAACGCATAGCTGGCCACCTGGGGCGACAAGCCCTTGTCGCGCAAATAGCTGGGCATGTGCACGCCAATGAACACCACCTGGAAGCCGCACACAAAATAGCCCGCCATCAGTAATTGGAAGCTGGGGTATTGGAAGGCCTCTTTGAGCGCCTGCCCAATGGTTTGTTCCCGCTGCACCGCCTGGGCACCGGCAAAACCTGGCTCGCGCAGGCCCCAGGACAGCGGAATGATCAGGCAGGCCGCGCCCCCCAGCACCACCAGCGCCTGTTGCCAGCCCAGGTGGCTGATCAGCAGCCCTTCGGTCGGTACCATCAGAAACTGGCCAAACGAGCCCGCAGCCGCCGCAATTCCCATGGCCCACGAGCGCTTGTTGGCCGCCACATTGCGCCCGATGACGCCGTAAATCACCGCATAGGTGGTGCCTGCTTGGGCAATGCCTATCAACACCCCGGCGCTCAGCGTAAACAGCAGCGGCGTGGGCGCGTGCGCCATGCCGATCAGCCCCAGCGCATAACACAGCGCGCCCACCACAATTACCTTCACCGCCCCCAGCTTGTCGGCCAGCATGCCCGCAAACACGCCACTGACACCCCAGGTCAGGTTCTGGATGGCGATGGCAAAAGCAAAGGTTTCGCGGGTCCAGCCCTGGGCTTGTGTGATGGGCTGCAGCCACAGGCCAAAGCCGTGGCGGATGCCCATGGACAGGGTAACGATGGCACCGCCACAGATGAGGAGTTGGGTGAGAGAAAGAGGGGCTTTGGAACTTTGCATGGCTTTACTTTAACTAAATCGGCGTGTAGGACTTTGAATGCTGTGATTGCATCCAGTGCTCTACAATTCAAAAAATATGGCCACCCAAAACCCCGCTACCCCTGTCGCTACTCCCGTCTATTCCGAAAGCTCGATCCGCGTCCTCAAGGGCCTGGAGCCCGTCAAGCAGCGTCCGGGCATGTACACCCGTACCGACAACCCCCTGCACGTCATCCAGGAAGTGTTGGACAACGCGGCCGACGAGGCGCTGGCGGGCCATGGCAAAAAGATCCGCGTCACACTGTTTGCCGACGGCTCGGTCGGCATCGACGACGATGGCCGCGGCATCCCGTTTGGCATGCACCCGGAAGAAAACGCACCGGTGATCGAGCTGGTGTTCACCCGCCTGCACGCGGGCGGCAAGTTTGACAAGGGCAAAGGCGGGGCCTACAGCTTCTCGGGCGGCCTGCATGGCGTGGGGGTCAGCGTGACCAACGCGCTGGCGCTGCGGCTGGAAGCCACTTCCTACCGCGAAGGCTCGGTGGCCAACCTGGTGTTTGCCGCCGGTGACGTGGTCCAGCCCTTGCAAATCCGCAAGGCCGAGGCGGGCGACCGAAAATCCGGCACCAGTGTGCGCGTCTGGCCGGATCCCAAATACTTTGAATCCTCGGTCCTGCCCATGGCCGAGCTGACCCATTTGCTGCGCAGCAAAGCCGTGCTCATGCCCGGTGTCACGGTCACCCTGACCATCGAGAAAACCAAGGACGTGCAGACCTGGGCCTACAAGGGCGGCCTGCGCGACTACCTGACGCAAACCCTCAACGGCGAGCCGGTGATTCCGCTGTTCGAAGGCGAAGGTTTTGCCGACGGCGGCCACGACACTTTTGCCGAAGGCGAGGGCGCGCAGTGGTGCGTGGCCTTTACCGAAGACGGCGCGCCCATGCGCGAAAGCTACGTCAACCTGATCCCCACCAGCGTGGGCGGCACCCACGAATCCGGCCTGCGCGACGGCTTGTTCACCGCAGTCAAAAGCTTCATTGAGCTGCATTCCCTGCTGCCCAAGGGCGTGAAGCTGCTGCCAGAAGACGTGTTTGCCCGCGCCAGCTTTGTGCTCAGCGCCAAGGTGCTGGACCCGCAGTTCCAGGGCCAGATCAAGGAGCGGCTGAATTCACGCGACGCGGTGCGCCTGGTGTCCAGCTTTGTGCGGCCTGCCCTGGAGCTGTGGCTGAACCAGCACGTGGACTACGGCAAAAAACTGGCCGAACTGGCCATCAAGGCCGCCCAGTACCGCCAAAAAGCCGGGCAAAAAGTGGAAAAGCGCAAGGGCTCCGGCGTGGCCGTGCTGCCCGGCAAGCTGACCGACTGCGAAAGCAAAGATTTGGCGCAAAACGAGGTGTTTCTGGTCGAGGGCGATTCGGCCGGTGGCAGCGCCAAGATGGGTCGCGACAAGGCCAGCCAGGCTATCTTGCCCCTGCGCGGCAAGGTGCTCAACACCTGGGAGGTGGAGCGCGACCGGCTGTTTGCCAACACCGAAATCCACGACATCTCGGTGGCCATCGGCGTGGACCCGCACGGCCCCAATGACACGCCCGATTTAAGCGGCCTGCGCTACGGCAAGATCTGCATCCTCAGCGATGCGGATGTGGACGGCTCGCACATCCAGGTACTGCTGTTGACCCTGTTTTTCCGCCACTTTCCCAAACTGATCGAAACCGGCCATGTATTCGTCGCCCGCCCGCCGCTGTACCGGGTGGATGCGCCCGCCCGTGGCAAAAAACCCGCCAGCAAAGCCTATGCGCTGGACGAAGGCGAACGCAGCGCCATCCTGGACAAGCTGCGCAAGGAAGGTGTGCGCGAAGGGGCCTGGAGCATTAGCCGCTTCAAAGGCCTGGGCGAGATGAATGCCGAGCAACTGTGGGACACCACCCTCAACCCCGACACCCGCCGCCTCTTGCCGGTGCAGCTGGGCAGTGTTAACTTCGCCCAGACCGAAAGCCTGATCACCAAGCTGATGGGCAAAGGCGAAGCCGCCTCCCGCCGGGAGCTGATGGAGCTGCACGGCGACACCGTGGAACTCGATGTCTAATGAATTTATGAACAAAATAAGCCTCTGGCGCAGATTCTGTATAGGCATTGCGCTATCAATAATGCAGCATGTCGCTCTGGCCGACGTGTGGGGCTACATCGACCCGCAGGGCGTGGCGCACTTTGCCACCGAGCGCACGGACGAGCGTTACGAGCTGTTCTACAAGGGCGACGAAAGCTTTGACACCACCCTGGGGCTGAAGGCGGCCAGCACCGACCGGCCCGTGGATGTACCCACCGCGCCGCCCAAACTGCTGGCTTTTTTTGACATTTCACCCAGCTACAAGCTGGTCAAACACCATCTGCGTGAGGCTTCCACCAAACTTAGCGTGGACTATGAATTGCTGCAGGCGCTGATCGTGGCCGAGTCGGGCTTCAACAGCACCGCCGTGTCGCCCAAGGGTGCCGTCGGCCTGATGCAGATCATGCCGGCCACGGCCGAGCGCTATGGGCTGGTGGGCGATGCCAAACTCAGCATCGAGCAAAAGCTGTTCGACCCCAAAACCAATATCCGCATCGGCACGCGCTACCTCAGCGACCTGATCCGCATGTTCCCAGGCCAGTTGGACCTGGCTGTGGCCTCGTACAACGCAGGCGAGGGCGCAGTGCAAAAGGCGGGCAACCGCATTCCCAATTACAAAGAAACCCAGGCTTACGTGAAAACCGTGCTCCAGCTCTACAACGGCCTGAAGCCACCCGCCGCTGTGGCCGAGCAGCGCCGCCTGCCTTCGCGTATCCGCATGGAGCTCTCTGGCGGTGCCGTAGGGCGGGGCAATTTGCCTTGATCGTTTGGGTTTTTGCGACCCACCGGGTCGCTGTCTTTTCTTTCTCCATTTCCACTCTCCATGACCGACCAACCCGAACTGGACCTGCCCGAAGATCCGCCCTTGCTGCCGCCGGACGCCACCCCTGAGCCCGCCATCGACGACGACGGCCTGAGTCTGGCCAGCTACGCGCAGCGCGCTTACCTGGAATATGCCCTGAGCGTGGTCAAGGGCCGCGCCATTCCCGACGTGACCGATGGCCAGAAGCCGGTGCAGCGGCGCATTTTGTATTCCATGTCGCGCATGGGCTTGGGCTTTGGCGGGGCCAATGGGGCTACCGGGGCCAAGCCGGTCAAATGCGCCCGCGTGGTCGGCGATGTGCTGGGCCGCTTCCACCCGCACGGCGACCAGGCCGCCTACGACGCACTGGTGCGCATGGCGCAAGACTTCAGCCAGCGCTACCCGCTGATCGACGGCCAGGGCAACTTCGGCAGCCGCGACGGCGACGGCGCAGCGGCCATGCGCTACACCGAGGCGCGGCTGGCCCGTATCACCAGCCTGTTGCTGGACGAAATTGACGAAGGCACGGTGGACTTTGTGCCCAACTACGACGGCTCTACCCAGGAGCCGCAGCAGCTGCCCGCCCGCCTGCCATTCAACCTGCTCAACGGTGCCAGCGGCATCGCCGTGGGCCTGGCCACCGAAATCCCCAGCCATAACCTGCGCGAGATTGCCGATGCCTGCGTGGCGCTGATCAAAACCCCGCAGCTTAGCGAAGAAGAGCTGTTCACCCTGGTGCCCGGCCCGGATTACCCCGGCGGCGGCCAGATCATCAGCAGCAGCACCGACATTGCCGATGCCTACCGCACCGGCCGTGGCTCGCTCAAGGTTCGGGCGCGCTGGAAGATCGAAGAGCTGGCACGCGGCCAGTGGCAGCTGGTGGTGGGCGAACTACCGCCCGGTGTCAGCACCCAGCGCGTGCTGGAAGAGATCGAAGAACTCACCAACCCGCGCATCAAGGCCGGTAAAAAGACCCTGAGCCTGGAGCAGACCCAGCTCAAAGCCTCGGTGCTGTCGGTACTGGACGTGGTGCGCGACGAATCCAACAAAGACGCGGCCGTGCGCCTGGTTTTCGAGCCCAAAACCAGCCGCATCGAACAGCAGGAGCTGATCACCGCGCTGCTGGCCCATACCAGCCTGGAAACCTCTTCGCCGATCAACCTGACCATGATCGGGCTGGACGGGCGGCCGATGCAGAAATCGCTACGCCAGATGCTGCAGGAGTGGATTGCCTTTCGCCAAACCACGCTGCAGCGCCGCAGCCAGCACCGGCTGGACAAGGTGCTGGAGCGCATCCACATCCTGGAGGGGCGGCAAATTGTGCTGCTCAATATCGACGAGGTGATCGCCATCATCCGCCAGGCTGACGAGCCCAAGGCGGCGTTGATTGCGCGCTTTGCTTTGAGCGACCGCCAGGCCGAAGACATCCTGGAAATCCGCCTGCGCCAACTGGCCCGGCTGGAAGCCATCAAGATCGAGCAAGAGCTGAAAACCTTGCGCGACGAGCAGGCCAAGCTGGAAGAGCTGCTGGCCAACCCCGCCGTGTTGCGCCGTTTGATGGTCAAAGAAATCGAAGCCGACGCGAAGATTTTTGCCGACCCGCGCCGTACCCTGATCCAGGCGGAGAAGCGCGCCGTGGTGGAAGTCAAGGTGGTGGATGAGCCTGTAACGGTGGTGGTTTCGCAAAAAGGCTGGGTGCGCGCGCAAAAGGGCTGGGCCAAAGACCCGAACGGCCAGCCCGAATACAGCTTCAAATCCGGCGACGCGCTGTACGGCACGTTTGAATGCCGCTCTGTCGATACCTTGCTGGTGTTCGGTACCGCCAAAGACAAGGTGGGCCGGGTCTACACCGTGCCCGTGGCCGCGCTGCCCGGTGCGCGCGGCGACGGCCAGCCCGTCACCACGCTGATCGAACTGGAAAGTGGCACCCAGGTGGCGCACTACTTTGCCGGGCCGGGCAGCGCCACGCTGCTGCTGTCCAGCTCGGGCGGTTACGGCTTTTTGGCCACCGTGGACGACATGCAGGCCCGCAACAAGAGCGGCAAGGCCTTCATCACCGTGGGCGAGGGCGAGGCGGTGAACCCGCCGTCGCACGCCAGCGGCGGCAGTGGCAGCCAGCCGGTGGTGCCTGCCACCCATGTAGCTTGTGCCTCCACGGGCGGGCGGATTTTGACCTTTGAGATCGCCGATTTGAAGCTGCAGCCCAAGGGCGGGCGCGGCCTGATGCTGATTGCGCTGGAAGACACCGATAGCCTGGCGGGGGCCGCAGCCTATACCCGCAGCATCCGCATCGACGGCATGGGGCGCGGTGCCAAGCCACGCTCTGAAACGCTGGAAATCCGCAGTTTGAACAACGCGCGGGCCGTGCGCGGGCGCAAGGGCAAGCTGGCCGATCTGGGCTTTAAACCGAGCAACGTGGTGCGGGTGGAATAAGAGCGCCATGTAAGGGTGTTCAAACGGTTTCCTGGGGGTGAACCCTGTCACAATTTATGAAGTGGAAAAATCCCGCACAACCAGGAAACAGAATGAACTTCAGCAATTTGCGCGTCGCGGCAAAACTCTGGGTGGCCGTAGGCACGATTGTGGTCGCACTGCTGGTATTGGCCGGGGTCACGGGTTACCGCGTGGTGGCATTGCAGGTCCAAACCCAGGCCGCCCAACTGGCCAAAGACCAGCGCGTGATCCAGTCCATCCGCTGGGCGGGTCTGACCAGTCTGAATGCGGCGCGCGCCGAGGCCGCTTTGCTGAGCTCTGACCCAGCGGTGGCGGCGGCTTTCAAAGAACCCACTACGGCCACCAGTGCCCAGATCACCGAGATCCAAAAGAGTTTCTCCACGATGGATTTGAGCCCGGCGGACAAAGCCCAGCTCGACACCATCGCCAGCGCTCGCAACAAGGTGCTGGACATCCGTGGGCGGGCGCAGCAACTGAAAAAAGACGGTAAAACCGACGAGGCCCTGGCACTGCTGCAAGGCGAAGTCAAGGCGGCTGTCAGCAGCTATTTGGCCGACCAGCGCAAGTTTGTCGAAATGCAGGAGCAGGCGCTGGCGCAGACCGGAGCCGATGCCAGCGCCGAGCGCGCGCTGCTGTTCAATATTATCTGCACCTCGTTGGCGGTGCTGGTGCTGGGCATGCTGGCCGGGGCGTTTTGGCTGATCCGCAGCATCCAGCAGCCGCTGGGCCAGGCCAACCAGGCGGCAGCCCGCATCGCCGAGGGAGACCTCAGCGTGTCACTGGATTCGGCGCGCAAAGACGAGTTTGGCGATTTGCTGCGCTCGCTGAGCGCCATGGGCTTGTCGCTGGGCCGCATGGTTCATCAGGTGCGCCAAAGCACCGACAGCATTGCCACCGCCAGCTCCGAGATCGCCAGCGGCAACAACGACCTGGCGGCCCGCACCGAGCAGACCGCCAGCAACCTGCAGCAAACCGCGGCTTCCATGGACCACCTGACCCAGACCGTGCGCCAGAGTGCCGACAACGCCAACCAGGCCAGCTCCCTGGCGGCCAGCGCATCCAGCGTGGCGCAAAAGGGCGGCGAAGTGGTCAAACAGGTGGTGGTGACGATGGAAGAGATCAACGCCAGCAGCAAGAAGATTTCTGACATCATCGGCGTGATCGACGGCATTGCTTTCCAGACCAACATTCTGGCGCTGAATGCGGCCGTTGAAGCCGCCCGCGCGGGTGAGCAGGGCCGGGGTTTTGCGGTAGTGGCCAGTGAAGTGCGCAGCCTGGCCCAGCGCAGCGCACAGGCTGCCAAGGAGATCAAGGGCCTGATCGGCACCTCGGTAGAGAAAGTTGAGTCTGGTGCGCGGCTGGTAGCCGAAGCGGGCAGCACCATGAGCGACATCGTGCAGTCGGTGAAACGCGTGACCGATATCGTCGGTGAGATCACCGCAGCGGCCACCGAGCAGAGCACCGGCATCAACGAAATCAACCGTGCGGTGGTGAATCTGGACCAGATGACCCAGCAGAACTCGGCCCTGGTCGAGGAAAGCGCCGCTGCCGCCACCAGCATGCGCGAGCAGGCTGGGCAATTGGCCACCGCGGTGGCGGTGTTCAAGGTGAACCCTTCGCTGCATGCGGTGCGGTCGGCGGCCTATAACCCGGATACCCCGGCTCCCGTGCTGCGCACCCCGTTGGCTGCGCCCGCAGTACGGGCACCTGCGGCCAAGCCGCAAAACAAGCCGGTGGCTGCTCCGGTACGGAAGGTGGCTCCTGTTGTGCGCTTGGCCCGCCCCTTGGCGGCTCCCAAGGCCAAACCCGCTGCCGCACCCAAGGGTGGCGAGGGCGACTGGGAAAGCTTTTAAAAGAGAGCTAACCCGACTTCAGCCGGAACGCATCCATTCAAGAAACACCGCAGAACTTGCTTTGCCGGGCCACTGGCATCGCCCCTTTGCCAAAGGGGTTGGCGAAAGATGCGAAGCACTGCAGCCTGGGGGTTAGCCGATTTCAGCGATCAGCTCAATCTCGACGCAGGCACCCATCGGGATCTGCGCCACGCCGAAGGCGCTACGGGCGTGGGCACCAATGACCGGGCCAAACACCGCGCCCATCAGCTCGCTGGCACCGTTGGTGACCAGGTGCTGTTCGGTGAAGTCGGGGGTGGAGTTGACCAGCGACATCAGCTTGACAATGCGGGTCACCTTGTTCAGGTCGCCCACGGCAGCGTGCAGCGTGCCCAGCAGGTCGATGGCGATGGCCCGCGCGGCATCCTTGCCCTCGGCGGTGGCGATGTTTTTGCCCAATTGACCCACCCAGACCGCACCGTCTTTCTTGGCAATGTGGCCGCTCAAGAACACCAGTTTGCCGGTTTGCACAAACGGTACGTAGGCGGCCGCCGGAATGGCGACGGGGGGCAGGGTGATGTTGAGTTCTTGCAACTTGGCGTAGATATCCATGGAGGTTCCTTTTTTTGATGAAATAAGCCTCTAGCGCATATTTTGTCTGCGCTAGTAGCTATGAATTATGTAGCACTTCTGCCTACTGCCACTGCTGGGTGGGCGGCAACCAAATACTGCTTTGGCTCTGGGATTGGGATTGCGAAGGGCCATCGCCAGCTTGGCGGGCCTGTGCGGTGCAAGGCGGCGGTGGGGTCACAGGCTCCAGCGGCATCACCGTCACGGCCACGCTCAGGATGTGGCTGGCACCGCCATGGATCACGCCGCGCATGGGAGATACGTCGGAATAGTCGCGGCCAGTGGCCAGGGTGACGTAGTCGTCGCCAGGGGCGCGGTTGTTGGTCGGGTCAAAGTCGCTCCAGCCCAGGTCGCCGGTTTGGTCGGGCACGTAGACCGAGGCCCACGCGTGCGACGCGTCGCTGCCGATCAAGCGCGGCTGGCCCGGGGCCGGGTGGGTCAAGAGGTAGCCGCTGACGTAGCGCGCCGGCAGGCCCATGGCGCGGCAACAGGCCACCATGATGTGGGCGAAGTCCTGGCACACGCCTTTGCGCTGGGCCAGTGCCTCGACCGCCGGGGTGCTGACCTCGGTGCTTTGCGAGGAGTAGGTGAAGTCGTCGTAGATGCGCTCCATCAGGTTCTGCGCGGCGGCCAGCAGCGGCACCCCGGGGCCAAAGCTGGGTTTGGCATAGGCCAAAAAATCCGGGTGGCGGGGCACGTAAGGCGAGGGAAAAACAAATTCTGAAGCGGCGCTGAACTGGGCTCCTGCCCGGTAGCGAAAGCGCTCGCGCACCTGCTCCCAGGTCAGGGCGCTGACAGGCCACACCGGCACGCTGGTGTGCACCAGGCTGCGCGCCACCACGCTGAGCTCTTCGTGCACGGCCTGCAGCGCAAAGAACGAGCACAAGTTGCCATACACGTCCAGCGACTGGGTGAGCTGGCTGGGCGTGGGCGTGACGGACAGGGTGTGGCTCAGCAACTGCTGGTGCGGGGTACTGGGCGGGCGCAAATGCGCCACATGCTGCGCCGTTTCCACCGCAGGCTGGTAGGAATAATGGGTTTCGTGGGTAATCTCAAGTTGCATGGCCGTGTTCCGTTGACGTGTCCATCAAGCTCCCAAGCTGGTTTTCGAATCCCGTGAGTGGGTGAAGTAGGTGGCGCTGATTTCGTCTGACACGTCAAACGCGCACTGGCTGCATTGCGCCAAAAGGTCGGTCAACACTGTGTAGTGGCCTTGGGCATCCACGCTGCACAGCGCGGCCAGATCCCAGTCGGCGGGCGACATGACTTTGTTTGACATGGCACTGAGCACACCGGCAGGGCTGCCCGCCAGCTTGGCCAGACGGCCGCGCAAGGTGTGCGCCACCCAGGCCAGCGAGCGTGGGTTGTCGCGGTCCAGCACCAGCAAATCGACCAGCGCCGCCACGTCGCGGCTCTGCTGGTACTGCGAGTGGAAGGTGATGGTGCTGTCAAACAGCGCCACCATGGCCTCGAAGCCGCCGGTGTTGGCCAGCGAGCCCGCTTTGAAGCCGCGCGCCAAGGCCGTGGACAAAAAGCCCAGGCGCTCAATGTGGCGGCCGATGCTCAGCAGGCGCCAGCCGTCGTCGCGGGTCATGCGGTCGGTCTGGGCACCCGTCATGGCGGCCAGATGGGTGCTGGTAGCTTCCAGCACGCGCAGGGCTTCCATGGGCGAAAAGTCGCCATCCTTGGCGTTTTTGGCGCAGCGGCTGAAGAACTTGTCTTCGGCCCGCACGATCACGTTCCAGTGCTCTTGCGACAGGCGTTCGCGCAGCTTGGAGGCTACCTGTTTGATGGCGCGCAAGTTGTAGCCCACGCTGGGCACGGCGCTGGGGTCGGCCAACCCGGCTATCAGCGAGCGTTCGAACACCCGGCGGGCCTGCAGCGGCGACGGCACAGCCGCCAGCACCAGGCCATGGCGGGTGGCCATGTCGTGCAGCCACACCAGCAGCGGGGTGGCGGTTTGGTCTTCGCCGCCCAGGCTGTCCAGTGTGACGCGGGCCAGGCGCAGGCTGTTTTCGGTGCGTTCGGCGTAGCGGCCCAGCCAGAAGAGGTTTTCCGCGGCGCGGCTGGTCACGCGGTGGCTGCGCCGGGTCACCATCTCTACCGACAGGCTCGCCTGCAGCAAGGTGGTGCGGTCCACCTCGCCAGTGGTTTTGACCCACACGTCGGCACTGCTGCCGCCGCGCTGCATGGAGGCCACGCTGTCGCGCGAATTGACCATGCGCGCCAGCCCGCCGGGCAGGACCCGCCAGGACTGCGGCCCGTCGGACACGGCAAACACCCGCAGCATCATGGAGCGCGGTGCAATGCGCGCCGGGTGGTTGGGTTGGGCGTTCCAGGTCGGCATTTGCGACAAGGGCAGGTAGGCCTGCACGGTGTATTCATCACCCTGGCGGGCGATGCGGCCCGCCCATTCGTCGAGTTCTCGGCGCGACAGGCTGCGGCCCAGCACGGCATCGAAGGCGCGGCGGCTGGCCGCGCCCTGGTAGGTGGGTTTGATCACGCTGTTGGCCAGCTCGGGCAAGGCCGCGTCCGATGCCGCGCGTTCGCCGCACCACCAGGTGGGCAGGGCGGGCAGCAGCAGTTCCTGGCCCAGCACATGGCGCGACAAGGCGGGCAAAAAGCCCAGCAGCGCGGGTGACTCCAAAAACGCCGAACCCGGTGGGTTGGCCATCACCAGATTGCCCGCCCGTACCACCTGCATCAGCCCGGGCACACCGAGGCGGGAGTCGGGGCGCAGCTCCAGCGGGTCCAGAAACTGGTCGTCCAGGCGCTTGAGCAGACCGTGCACCGGCTCCAGGCCCTTGAGGGTCTTGAGGTACAGGCGCTGGTCGCGCACCGTCAGGTCGCTGCCTTCCACCAGGGTCAGGCCCAGGTAGCGGGCCAGGTAGGCGTGTTCGAAATAGGTTTCGTTGTAAGGGCCGGGCGTGAGCAGGGCGATGTGCGCGTCCTTGCCCGCCGGGCTCATGCGTTTGAGGCCATCGACCAGGCTGCGGTAGGTGGCGGCCAGCCGCTGGATGTGCATGGACTCAAAGGCCTGGGGAAACAACCGTGAAATGGAAAGGCGGTTTTCCAGCAAATAGCCCAGACCGGAAGGGGCCTGGGTGCGCTGCGACACCACCCACCAATTGCCGTCGGGGCCGCGGGCCAGATCGAACGCGGTGATGTGCAAATGCGTGCCGCCCAGGGGCTGCACGCCGTGCATGGGACGCAAATAGCCAGGGTGGCCTTGTACCAAAGCCGGGGGGAGCAAGCCGCGCGCCAGCAGTTGCTGCGGGCCATAGATATCGGCCAGTACGCGGTCCAGTACGCGCACGCGCTGCAAAACGCCGGTTTCAATCCGTTTCCAACTCTGCGGCGACACGATCATCGGAAACAGATCGAGCGACCAGGGCCGCTGCGGGTTGTCGGGATCGGCGTAAACGTTGTAGGTCACGCCGTTGTCGTGGATCTGGTGCTGCAGCTGCTCGGTGCGGTGGTTCAGATCGGCAAAGCCGCTAGAGCCCAATTGCTCAAAGAACTCGCTCCACTCGGGTGTCAAGTGGCCCGGTTCTGCGGAATTTTTTGGCGGGTTGGCCTCGGCAGGCCGGGACTTGCCGCGCAGCTCGTCGAAATGCCCGGCCACGGCGGGACGGGCCAGCGCCGACGCCAGGGCGCGGGGGTCTTCTGACATCGGCATTTGAAAGAGGGGGGGGGTCTTGTTTTCCACGTGTCAACCGATTGTCACACCAGAAATGGGACTTACGGAGCGCTGAAAGGCGTCAAAAAATGGAGGGAACTATGTGATAAAAACATAAACGCAGAGGCGACCCCGCACAGGGCCGCCTCTGTGCTGCGCGGCACGGTTTACCGGCGCAAATCAAGCGTGAACGGGAACTCTTTGCTGGCTGGCACGTTGATCGTCGCGGGTGGCACATGCATCACACCGGGCGTGTGGCCCATGCGGCTGAAGCGTGACAGGCGGCGACTTTCGGCGGTGTAGGCATTCACCGGGAAGGTGTCGTAGCTCAGGCCACCGGGGTGGTTCACAAAGTACTGGCAGCCGCCGATGGAGTGCTTCATCCAGGTGTCCACGATGTCAAAGGTCAACGGGGCGTGGATGCCGATGGTGGGGTGCAGCGCCGACGGTGGGTTCCAGGCGCGGTAGCGCACACCGGCCACAAATTCACCGTTGGTGCCGGTGGACTGCATGGGCATGGCGCGGCCATTGCAGGTGATGACGTAACGGCTTTGGTTCATGCCGGTGACCTTCACCTCGATGCGCTCAAGGGAGGAGTCGACATACCGCGCGGTGCCGGTAGAGCCATTTTCTTCGCCCAGCACGTGCCAGGGTTCCAGCGCGTTGCGCAGCGTCATCTCAATCCCGTGGCTCTTCACGTCGCCGACCAGCGGGAAGCGGAATTCGAGGTGCGGCGCGAACCAGCTGCGGTCGAAGGCAAAGCCTGCGGCCACCATTTCGTCGATCACATCGTGGAAGTCCATCTGGATGAAGGTCGGCAGCATGAAGCGGTCGTGCAGCTCGGTACCCCAGCGGGTGGCCGGTGCCTTGTAGGGGTTGTCCCAGAAGCGGGCCACCAGAGCACGCAGCAGCAACTGCTGCGAGATGCTCATGCGGGCGTGCGGCGGCATTTCGAAAGCGCGCAGCTCCAGCAGGCCCAGGCGGCCGGTAGCGCTGTCGGGCGAGTACATCTTGTCGATGGAGAACTCGCTGCGGTGGGTGTTGCCGGTGGCGTCGATCAGGATGTTGCGCAGCGTGCGGTCCACAATCCACGGCGGCATGTCCTGGCCGTATTTTTCGCGGTTCATGGCCACCTGTTCGATGGCGATTTCCAGCTCGTAGAGCTGATCGTTGCGGGCCTCGTCCACGCGGGGCGACTGGCTGGTGGGGCCGACGAACATGCCGCTGAACAGATAGCTCAGAGACGGGTGGTTGTGCCAGTACAGCAGCATGCTGGTCAGCAGCTCGGGCTTGCGCAGGAACGGGCTGTCGGCGGGCGTGGAGCCACCCATCACGAAGTGGTTGCCGCCGCCGGTGCCGATGTGGCGGCCGTCGGTCATGAACTTCTCGGCGCTCAGGCGCGATTCGAACGCGGCTTCGTACAAAAATTCGGTGTTGGCCACCAGCTCGCCCCAGGTAGCGACGGGGTGTACGTTGACCTCGATCACGCCGGGGTCGGGGGTCACGGCCAGCAGCTTCAGGCGCGGGTCACGCGGAGGCGGATAGCCTTCCAGGACCAGCTTCACGCCCAGTTGCTCTGCGGTATTTTCAATTGCTGCCAGCAGCTCCAGGTAGTCCTCCAGCATCTCCAGCGGTGGCATGAAGATATACAGCACGCCGGACTTTTCGCCCACGGCTTCGGCCTTGGGGCCGCTGGCGCGGCGCGGGTCGCGCACTTCCACGCACAGCGCGGTACGGGTCAGCCAATGGGCCGATTCGTTCTTGTTGGGCACGCGGGTGGAGAAGCTGCTCGGTTCGGTTTGCAGCGGGCTGTGGGCGCTAGCCAGGGGCGGCACGGCGGTGTAGGCACTGGCCACCTGGTCCTGGCGCTGGCGGGTGGCCTCAGGCACGGGGTTCACACCGGCCTGGAAGGGCAGGTTGGCGCGCTCGGTCAGCGTGGGAATGCTGCTGGATGGGCTCGGGCTGCTGGGTGTGGCCAAGCCGGGACGGGCCGGTCCGCCGACGGCAGTCATGTTCGTGGTGAACACGCCAGGCTTTGCGGCCGAGCGCTGCGCATAGCGGGCGTACATGCTGCTGGATTCGGGCAGCGGCTCGCGGGGGATGGACGGGTCTTGCTCCACCATGTAGGGGAACTCGGCCTCGCTCACCCAGGGCAGGGAGTCGAGTGGCAGGCGCAGGCCCATGGGCGAGTCGCCGGGCATCAGGTACATGCGTTCGTCGCGCACGAACCAGGGGCCGGTAGTCCAGACGGGGCCGGCCACACGGCTGGTATCGGCGGGCTTGACGGGCAGCACGTAGCCGATGACGGCATCCAGCTTCTGCTCAAACACGCGGCGCAGGCGGGCACGCTCCATCTCGTCGCTGAGCTTGGAGTTGAACGGGTCCACATTCACCGGCAGGCGGCGCTCGCGCCACAGGTAGTACCAGGTGTCTTCGTGGGCGGCGACGATGAACTTGGGCGTAATGCCAAGGTTGGCGGCCAGCTTTTCGGTGAAGCGGCGGGCATCTTCGCTGGTGTAGCTGGAGGGCACGCGCTCGTCGGCAAACAGGTCGGGGTTGCGCCACACGGGTTGGCCGTCGGTGCGCCAGAAGATGTTGAGCGCCCAGCGCGGCAATTGCTCGCCGGGGTACCACTTGCCCTGGCCGAAGTGCAGGAAGCCGCCCTGGCCGTACTGGTCGCGCAGCTTGTGGGTCAGGCCGGTGGCGAAGGCGCGCTTTGTCGGGCCGAGGGCATCGGTGTTCCATTCGGCGGCATCGCGGTCGCTCACGGCCACAAAGGTGGGTTCGCCGCCCATGGTCAGGCGCACGTCACCGGCGGCCAGCTTTTCATCGACGGCTTCGCCAAGCGCCAGGATGTCGGCCCATTGCTCGTCGGTGTAGGGCTTGGTGACGCGGGGGGATTCGTACAGCCGGGTGATCACCATGTGGTGGGCGAATTCGACCTCGGCTTCGTCCACGCTGCCTTCGATGGGCGCAGCGCTGGACGGCTGGGGCGTGCAGGCCAGCGGGATGTGGCCTTCGCCCGCGAACAGGCCGGAGGTGGCATCCAGGCCGACCCAGCCTGCGCCGGGCAGAAACACTTCGCACCATGCGTGCAGGTCGGTGAAATCGACCGTGGTACCGCTGGGGCCGTCCAGGGCTTTTACGTCGGGGGTGAGCTGGATCAGGTAGCCCGACACAAAGCGTGCGGCCAGGCCGCAGTGGCGCAGCAGTTGCACCAGCAGCCAGCCGGAGTCGCGGCAAGAGCCGCTGGCTTTTTCCAGCGTTTCTTCGGGCGTTTGCACGCCGGGCTCCATGCGGATCAGGTACTTGATGTCGCTCTGGATTTGCTGGTTGATGGCCACCAGGAAGTCGTTGGTGGGCTGGGTTTTGAGGTCCAGCTTGTCCAGATAGGCCTGCACCAGCGGGGTGGCGGGCTCGGTGACCAGATAGGGCGAGAGTTCGTCTTGCAGCGTGGGGCTGTACTTGAAGGGGAAGTTCTGCGCCTCGGGCTCCAGAAAGTAGTCGAAGGGGTTGTAGACCGCCATTTCGACAACCAGATCGACCGTGACCTTGAACTCGGTGGTTTTGGCGGGGAATACCAGGCGGGCCTGGTAGTTGGCAAACGGGTCTTGCTGCCAGTTTACAAAGTGGTCAGCGGGCTCGATCTTGAGCGAATAAGAGATGACGTTGCTGCGGCAGTGGGGGGCGGGACGCAGACGGATGACCTGTGGGCCGAGGTTGACCGGGCGGTCGTACTTGTAGTGCGTGACGTGGTTCAGTGCGGCATGAATGGACATGGATGCGTCTCTTAGGGCTTCAAAATTAGATGATTTTGGCAACGCCATAACCTACCCGCATACTAGCAAGTCCTGAGCCATGGATTGTCTATGGCGTGTTGCGATTGGGGTATGACCTTATGCAAAACCAGTGGCCTTCGGAGATCAAACGCGTGGCGCTGGTGGCACCGGGTTTGCTTGGCTGGGCGCTCGGTACGGGTCTGCAAATGGGCCAAGGCGCGTTGTGGGGTGTACCCGTTTACATGGCATTCATGCTTCTTGCGCTTATTCTAATTGCGCTGGTAGCTATTAATAGAATAGCATTGCGGTTGGCGGCCGGGTCGGGCATGTTGCGTTGGCTGGTGGCGCTGTTGGGCGGACTGTTTCTGGCGTTTGGCCTGTGCGGCATGCGGGCCGTGGCATTTGTCGACACCGCTTTGGACCCGAATTTAGAGGGCCAAGACATCTCTGTGGTCGGAATTGTGGTGGCAATGCCACAGCGCAGTGAAGCGGGCTTGCGGTTCCGTTTGCAAGTGGAGTCGGCCCGGCTGAATGCTGCCCCAGCTACCGTGCCGCCGCTGATCGATCTGGCCTGGTACAGCGGTGTATTGGCGTTTGGCGGGGGAGGCAGCGCCACGCAACTGGAGCTGCAGCGCCAGCCCGACGATTTGCGCGCCGGGGAGCGCTGGCAAATGACGGTGCGCCTCAAGGCCCCGCACGGCGGCCGCAATCCGCATGGTTTTGACTACGAACTCTGGCTCTGGGAGCAGGGCGTACAGGCCACCGGCAGCGTGCGCGCAGGACCCAAAGATGTGGCACCGCAGCGCTTGGCCGCGACCTGGCAGCATCCGGTGGAGCGGGCCAGGCAGGCGGTACGCGACAGCATTTATCTGCAGGTGGCGGACCGGCATTTGGCCGGGGCCATCGCCGCGCTGGTGGTGGGCGATCAGAACGCTATCGAACGCGCTGACTGGGATATGTTCCGGGCCACAGGTGTGGCGCATCTGATGAGCATCTCCGGTTTGCACGTGACCATGTTTGCCTGGCTAGCCGCGGCGGCGGTGGGCTGGCTGTGGCGGCGCAGCGATGTACTGGGCTGGCGAGCGGGTGAAGCCTGGCCGGTGCCGCAGGTGGCGCTGGTGGGCGGTGTGCTGCTGGCTACGGCGTACGCGGTGTTCAGCGGCTGGGGTGTGCCGTCGCAGCGCACCGTCTGGATGCTGGCCACCATGGGCCTGCTGCGGGTGGGCGGGCGGCAATGGCCCTGGCCTTCGGTGTGCCTGCTGGCTTGTGCGGTGGTGCTGGCCGTCGACCCTTATGCCTTGCTGCAGGCCGGGTTTTGGTTGAGCTTTGTGGCGGTGGCGGTGCTGTTTGCTACGGATTCAGGAGCTGCTAGCCAAGGCGATATAAGCGCTAGAGGTAGATTTGCCTTAATGTTGCGCGAGCAGTGGACCATCACTCTGGCGCTGACCCCGTTGACGCTGCTGCTGTTCCAGCAGGTGTCGGTGGTGGGCCTGCTGGCCAATTTGCTGGCGATTCCGTGGGTGACATTGGTGGTCACACCGCTGTGCATGCTGGGCGCGCTGCTGCCGCCGCTGTGGCAGGCGGCAGCGCTGGCCATCGACGCGCTGGGCTGGGTGCTGCAGCTGCTGGTGCAAGTACCGTTTGCTACTATTTCCGTAGCAGCTCCTGAACTATGGATGGGCGCTACGGCCATATTGGGCGGTGTTCTGCTGGTGCTGCGCCTGCCCTGGGGTTGGCGGGCCATGGGCGTGCCGCTGCTGCTGCCGGTGCTGCTGTGGCAAAGCCCGCGTCCAACCCATGGCCATTTCGGGCTGCTGGCCGCCGACATCGGCCAGGGCAACGCCGTGGTGGTACGCACTGCCGCGCACACGCTGGTGTATGACACCGGCCCGCGCTTTGGACTGGACAGCGATGCAGGCCAACGGGTGCTGGTGCCCTTGCTGCGGGCGTGGGGCGAAACGGTGGACACGGTGGTGGTCAGCCACCGCGACAGTGACCACAGCGGCGGCGCGGCTTCGTTGCTGGCAACGCAGCCGCAGGCTACGCTGCTGAGCTCTATCGAAGCGGGCAATCCCCTGCAGACCGTACGCCCCGTGCAGCGCTGTGCGGCAGGCCAGGGCTGGACCTGGGATGGCGTGCGTTTTGATGTGCTGCATCCGCAGGTGACCGACTACGCGGTGGCGCAAAAGCCCAACGCTTTGAGCTGTGTGTTGCGCATCTCCAATGGCATGCATACGGCGCTGCTGGTGGCCGACATCGAGCAGCCGCAAGAGGCCGCATTGGTCGCTAGCCACGCGCTGCTCAAGGCCGATGTCTTGCTGGTGCCGCACCATGGCAGCAAAACCTCCAGCAGCCCGGCATTTTTGGATGCAGTGCAGCCGCGTTTTGCGCTGGTGCAAGCCGGTTACCGCAACCGGTTTGGCCACCCTGCGCCGCCGGTGCTGGAGCGCTACCAGCAGCGCGGCATCCCGGTGGTGGATAGCAGCCACTGCGGGGCTGCCAGTTGGCAATCGACGGCACCCACCCAGATGCATTGCGAGCGCCAGGACGATCCCCGTTACTGGCAACACCGTCCGCCGTGAGATAGCTGCGCAAACAGCGCTACGATGGGTGCCGTGGAGGTGCCACAGAGGTACGGACTGGCCCGCACCTCCCATAGACCGCTTGTTTTTGCACCAACCTGGCGCGCTACTTGCTATGCTTATGTATCAGGAGATGGACTTATTTATGCAAAAATTTGACGAGATGTACACAGGTCTGCCGTACGAGTTTTTCTCAAAGGGTAAGCAGATTCGGGACCACTACAAAATCTACGATGCCTGGTTGGCCAGGCAGCCCGGCGACATGATGGCCAAGCGCCGCGAAGAAGCTGAAATGATTTTCCGCCGCGTCGGCATCACCTTTGCGGTGTACGGCGCCAAAGACGAAGACGGCTCGGGCACCGAGCGCTTGATTCCTTTCGATCTGATCCCCCGCATCATCCCCGCGCAAGAGTGGGGCAGTATGGAGAAAGGCCTGGTACAACGCGTCACCGCCCTGAACCGTTTTTTGCACGATGTCTACCACGACCAGGAGATTCTGAAGGCGGGGATCATCCCCACCGACCAGATCATGCACAACGCCCAGTTCCGCCCCGAGATGATCGGCGTGGACCTGCCCAACCAGATCTATTCGCACATCTCTGGTGTCGACATCGTCCGCGCCCCCGATGCCCAGGGCAATGGCGAGTACTACGTGCTGGAAGACAACCTGCGCGTGCCCAGCGGCGTGAGCTACATGCTGGAAGACCGCAAAATGATGATGCGGCTCTTCCCCGACCTGTTCAACAGCCACCGCGTGGCACCCGTGGCGCACTACCCCGACCTGCTGCTGGAAACCCTGCGTGCCTCGGCCCCCGCCGCCACCTCGGATCCGACCGTGGTGGTACTGACCCCTGGCATGTACAACAGCGCCTACTTTGAGCACGCGTTTTTGGCCCAGCAAATGGGTGTCGAGTTGGTGGAAGGGCAAGACCTGTTCGTCAAAGACAAGTTCTGCTACATGCGCACCACCCGCGGCCCGAAACGCGTGGATGTGATTTACCGCCGGGTGGACGACGACTACCTCGACCCGCAGGTGTTCCGCCCCACGTCCACCCTGGGCTGCGACGGCCTGATGTCGGCTTACCGGGCGGGCAATGTGTCGATCTGTAACGGTGTAGGTACAGGTGTGGCCGACGACAAGTCCATCTACCCCTATGTGCCCCAGATGATCGAGTTCTACCTCGGCGAGAAGCCGATTCTGAACAACGTGCCCACCTTCATGTGCCGCAACCCGGAAGACCTGAAATACACCCTGGCCAACCTCAAAGACCTGGTGGTCAAAGAGGTACACGGCGCTGGCGGCTACGGTATGCTGGTCGGCCCGGCCTCCACCAAAGCCGAGATCGAGGAATTCCGCGCGGCCTTGTTGGCTAACCCCAGCGGCTACATCGCCCAGCCCACGCTCAGCCTGTCCAGCTGCCCGACCTTTGTGGAGAGCGGCATTGCACCGCGCCACATCGACTTGCGCCCCTATGTGCTGTCGGCTAAAACCGTCCAGATGGTGCCCGGCGGCCTGACCCGCGTAGCCCTGAAAGACGGCTCGCTGGTGGTTAACTCATCGCAAGGTGGAGGCACCAAAGACACCTGGATTCTGGAAGACGATGCCGTGCCTGCGACGGTTCCCGTCATTCCAGCAGAGACGCAAATCCAGACCCAATCGTAGACAACAGACCACAGGAATAACCACATGCTGTCACGCACCGCCGACCATCTTTTCTGGATGTCCCGTTATACCGAGCGCGCGGAGAACACCGCCCGGATGTTGGATATCAACTACCAAACCGCGCTGCTGCCCCAGTCGGCCGCGGTGGCACAGGTGGGCTTGCAAGGCCTGCTGTCGATCAGCGAACTGCTGCAGCCCTACATAGCAAAGCACGGCGAGATCACCTCCAAAGCGGTGATGGAGTTCATGGTGAAAGACGAAGAAAACCCGTCTTCCATCATCTCTTGCCTGCGGGCCGCCCGTGAGAACGCCCGTGCCGTGCGCGGCACCCTGACCACCGAAGTCTGGGAGACGCTCAACACCACCTGGCTGGAGGTCAACCGCATGCTCAAGGCGGGCGATTTCGAGACCGACCCCGCGCAGTTCTTCGAGTGGGTCAAGTTCCGCTCGCACCTGTCGCGCGGTGTCACGCTGGGCACCATGCTGCAGGACGAGGCTTTCCACTTCACCCGTCTGGGTACCTTCCTGGAGCGGGCCGACAATACCGCCCGTTTGGTGGACGTGAAGTTCCATGCTGTGCAAAGCGACTTTTTTGGTGCCGCCAGCGAGAAAGACCAAGAGTACGACTTCTACCACTGGAGCGCGATTTTGCGCAGCGTGTCGGGCTTCGAGGTGTACCGCAAGGTGTACCGCGACGTGATCAAGCCCGAGCGCGTGGCCGAACTGCTGATTTTGCGTGCTGACATGCCGCGCTCTTTGCACGGCAGCCTGAACGAGGTGCTGAGCAACCTGTCGCTGGTGTCCACCAATCCCAACAGCGAAACCCTGCGCCGCGCGGGCAAGCTGCGCGCCGATCTGCAGTTTGCCCGTATTGACGAAATACTGGCCACTGGCCTACACGCCTTCCTCACGCAGTTCCTGGACCGTGTCAACGAGCTGGGCGCGCACATTAGCCGCGAATTTCTGGTGCCGGTGACCACCTGAGATGCAAGCTGACGGTTTCCGCATCGGCAACCCCCAAACACCACCCCACACGCCCCTGGTGGCCTGTGGGGTGGTGTCATTTCCTGGCATGAAACCACGTGCCCGTGCGTTGTGCCGGTAGGCTTCAAACCCGCCCAAGTATTCACCCGCTGGCTGGGTCGCCTGAGTGTGGGGCGCAAGCTCACGCTGATTTATCTGCTTGACCTGACCGCCGTAATTTACGTGTCGAGCATCCTGATCCACGAGAAATTCCAGTCGATCGATTTCACCCGCAAAGAGATCGTCGGTACGGCCTACAGCGCGGCAGTACGAGACGTGCTGATGCAGCCTTTTTTGCCGCCCCAAACTGGTGCATTGCCCCCGTCGGTGGCCTTGTTGCGTTTGGATACCTTGCGCATGCGCTACGACGATGCCTTGCAGACAGCGCAGGCCAGCAAGGCCTTTGTAGACAGCTGGCAGCAGCTCAGCGCCGAGACCCACCCGGCCGAGCACCAAAAGGCCTTGAAGCCCATGCTGCGCCAGGCCCGCGAGTTGCTGACCACCGTGGGCAACCAGTCCAACCTGATCCTGGACCCCGATCTGGACAGCTACTACGCCATGTCGCTGGTGGTGCTGCGTTTCCCCGAGCTGCTGGAGGTACTCAACGACACCATCCGCATCCTGCCCAAGGTCCCGTCAGCAGTGGCGATTCCGTCCGGTGTGCAAGACCGTCGCACCGAACTGCTGATCTTGGCCGGGCGGCTGGATGCCGTGGCCTTGGGCATCCGTTCAGACTACAACCAGGCCTTTGCCGCCGGCACCCCGGCGCAGCGCGCCGCGCTGGAGGGCAGCCGTACTGCGCTGGAGGTCCGGCTGGGCGAATTTTTGGCGGCGGTGCAACTGCTGGCCGATGGCGATGCCAATCCGCACAACCTGGAATTGCTGCAGCGGCATTACGGCGACTCGCTGCTGGCGCTGACCGAGGCCTGGGCCCGTACCGCCACCGATTTGGACCGGCTGCTGCACGAGCGGGTGGAGGCGTTGTTCAACCGCATGTGGCTGCACCTGGGCACCGCCTTTTTGTTGCTCAGCTGTATTTTGAGTTTGGTGTATGCCGTGGCCCGCCAGATATCGCGGCCCCTGAAAAACCTGGCCTCGGTGGCCGACGCGGTGCGCCAGACGGGCGACCATACGCGTCGCGCTGTGTGGCACAGCCGGGACGAAATCGGCCAACTGGTTACCGCCTTCAACGGCATGCTGGCCCAGTTGGACCAGCAACGGCTGGCCGAGCAGGAAGCCGCCGCCCGTAGCCGCGCCGCCCAGGCCCAGCAGGCGCTGGTCGAGGCGATTCCGATTGCGCTGGTGGTCACCTCGGTGCCCGACCACGAGGTGCTGCACGCCAACGCTCCGGCCCTGCCTTGGCTGGCCGGGCAGAGCCGTGACCCCTGGCGCACGGGACTGGAGCCGGGCGTGCGCGCACGGTTTTTCCAGCAACTGTCGGACCAGGGCAAGGTGGATGAGTTCGAGGTGCGCTGGCTGAGCGGTGCCGAGCCCTCGTGGGCGGTGCTGTCAGCGCGCAGGCTGCAGTTCCAGGGGCGGGACGCGGTACTCACGGCCTTTACCCCGATCAATGTGCTCAAGGTGATGGAACGCCGCCTGGAGCTCTGGGCCAAGGTGTTTGAGGCTTCCAGCGAGAGCATCATCATCATGGACGGGCAGCAGAAGATTTTGAGCGTCAACCGGGCGTTTTGCCGCAGCACCTCGTACGACTTCTACGAGGTGATTGGTGAGCACCTGAGCGTGCTGCTGGAAGGTACAGAAGTGGCGAGCGTGGAGCAAAGCCTAAACGGCCTGTCGCAAGACCGCGATGCCTGGCAGGGCGAGGTCCATTTCCGCAAACGCTCGGGCGAAACCTACCCGGCGTGGCTGATGATTTCGGCAGTGCGCGACGGCTCGCACTTTGGCGCGGTGTCGCAGTACATTGGCATCTCGGTCGACATCACCGACCGCAAGCGTACCGAGGCCCGGGTGCAGTTTCTGGCCCAGCACGATGTGCTGACCGAACTGCCCAACCGGGCGCTGTGCGTGATCCGGTTGGAGGCGGCTATCGAGGCCGCACAGCGCAGCGGCGAGCGGGTGGCCGTGCTGTTCATCGACCTGGACCGCTTCAAAAATATCAACGATACCCTGGGCCACCATATTGGCGATGGTGTGCTGCGCTCGGTGGCCAGCCGTCTGAGCCAGGCCGTGCGCGGTGATGACACCGTGAGTCGCCTGGGTGGCGATGAGTATGTGGTGATTCTGCGCGGCGTGTCCGGGCGCGAGGAGGTGCAGCTGGCGGTGGAGCGCCGGCTGATTCCGCAGATCCGCCAAACCCACCACGTCGATGGCCACGACCTGCAGGTCTCGTGCAGCGTGGGCATTGCGCTGTACCCGGACGACGGCCTGGACCTGCCCCTGCTGATGCGCCGCGCCGATGCCGCCATGTACGCCGCTAAAAATGCCGGGCGCGACATGGCGCGGTTTTACGAGCCCGAAATTGAGCAACTGGCCCAGCAGCGGCAGATGCTGGAGCAGCAACTGCGCCACGCCCTGGAGCGCGGCGAATTCAGCCTGCACTTCCAGCCCAAGATCAATGCCAAGGCGCTGGATGGACTGGATGTGGTCGGTGTCGAGGCCTTGCTGCGCTGGGATAACCCGGAGCTGGGTTCGGTGCCGCCAGCACGTTTCATTCCAGTGGCCGAAGAAACCGGTTTGATCCGGCCCATTGGTGCCTGGGTGTTGCAGCAGGCCTGCGGGCAACTGGCGCAATGGCATGCGCAGGGTTTTACCGCTTTGACGGTCTCGGTGAACCTATCGGCCCTGCAACTGGCCGACAGCGGGCTGCTGGTGCAGATCCAGCAGTGCCTGCAAGACCACGGCATCGCACCTGCCGCGCTGGAACTGGAGATTACAGAGTCGGTGCTGATGGACAACACCAGCCTGGCCGTGGAGCAACTTGCGGCGCTGAAAGCCCTGGGCGTGCAACTGTCGATCGACGACTTTGGCACCGGCTATTCCAGCCTGGCCTACCTCAAGCGCTTTGCCATCGACAAGCTGAAAATTGACCAGTCGTTTGTGCGCGACATGGTGACTGACCCCACCGACCTTGCCATCATCCGCGCCATCATCGCCCTGGGCCACACGCTGGGCCTGAAGGTGGTGGCCGAAGGAGTGGAGCTGGCCGAGGTGGCGGGCCAGCTCAAAGCCCTGGCCTGTGACGAGCTGCAAGGCTATCACTTTGCCCGCCCCATGTCGGCCGAGGCCTTTGCGCCCTGGCTGCAAGACCGCAAGCTGCGGCCCGAGCGGCGGCGAGTTCACCCGGCGTGACCCGGTATGAACGGCAGAATCAGTCGTGCCGCGCCGCGTTGTAGTTGGCGGTGAGTAGCTTGTCGGTATACGCAATCGCTAGGGCGCTGAGCAAGAACGCCACGTGGATGATGGTTTGCCACATCAGCACCTTATCGTCGTAGTTGGCGGCGTTGATGAAGGTCCGCAGCAGGTGGATGGACGAAATGCCGATGATGGACAAGGCCAGCTTGATCTTGAGCACCGAGGCATTCACATGGTTCAGCCACTCCGGCTGGTCTGGGTGGCTTTGTAGGTCCATGCGGCTCACAAAGGTCTCGTAGCCGCCCACAATCACCATGATCAGCAGGTTGGAAATCATCACCACGTCGATCAGCGCCAGCACCACCAGCATGATGATGGTTTCATTCAAGCCGCTGGGCAGGGCCGCATTTTTGTAGCCAATGTTGTTAACTAACGTTTGCAGCGCGTCTTGGTTGCCAAAAGAAGCCTCTATCAGGTGCGTCAGCTCCACCAGGAAGTGCACCACATACACCGCCTGCGCTGCGATCAGGCCCAGGTACAGCGGTAACTGCAGCCAACGGCTGGCAAAAATGAAACGGGGCAGGGGGCGCAGCGGTTTGGGTTTGGGCGGGGTAGATTCGGACATTTTTGGGGTGAAGGGGCGTTAATTGCAAAGTTGGATTGTAGGATCAGGGCTTGTACCGTTTTTTCACGTCAGCAATACGTAAGAGCCAAGACCGACATTAACGCCAGCGATAACTAATCCCAAATCCATCGAGGAGACAAACCCATGAGTTCTGCCATTGAGTCCGTGTTGATTGAAAACCGCGTGTTCCCCCCTAGCGAGGCGATGCAAAAATCGGCCCGCATCAGCGGCATGGATGGCTACAACGCCTTGTGCGCTGAGGCGGAGAGCGACTTCGAAGGCTTCTGGGCCCGCCTGGCGCGCGAAAACGTGCTGTGGAACAAACCCTTCACCCAGACCCTGGACGAGTCCAATGCACCGTTCTACCAGTGGTTTGCCGACGGCGAACTCAATGCTTCGGCCAACTGCCTGGACAAGCACATGGGCACACCGACCGAAAACAAGACGGCGGTGATCTTCGAAGCCGATGACGGTACGGTCAAAAAGACCACTTACAAAGAGTTACTCACCCAGGTCAGCCAGTTCGCCAACGCGCTCAAGGCTGCGGGCATCCAAAAGGGCGACCGCGTGCTGGTCTATATGCCCATGACGTTGGAAGGCGTAGTCGCCATGCAGGCCTGCGCCCGCATCGGTGCCACCCACAGCGTAGTGTTTGGTGGTTTCTCGTCAAAGGCCTTGAACGAACGCATCATCGATGCCGGTGCTGTGGCCGTCATCACCGCCAATTACCAGATGCGCGGCGGCAAAGAGCTGCCTTTGAAGTCCATCGTCGACGAAGGCATCGCCATGGGCGGCTGTGCGTCGATCAAGAATGTGTTTGTGTACGAGCGCACCGCCACCGCCTGCGCCATGGTGGCCGGGCGCGACCAGACCTTTGCCCAAGCGACGGCAGGCCAAAGCAGCGACTGCCCGCCTGTACCCGTGGGTGCCGAGCATCCGCTGTTCATCCTCTACACCTCCGGCTCCACCGGCAAACCCAAAGGCGTGCAGCACAGCACCGGCGGCTACCTGCTGTGGGCCAAGCTGACGATGGACTGGACCTTTGATTTGAAGCCCGACGACGTGTTCTGGTGCACCGCCGACATCGGCTGGATCACCGGCCACACCTACGTGGCCTACGGCCCGCTGGCAGCCGGGGCCACGCAAATCATCTTTGAAGGCATTCCCACCTACCCGAATGCCGGGCGCTTCTGGCAGATGATCGAACGCCACAAGTGCACGATTTTCTACACCGCGCCCACCGCTATCCGCTCGCTGATCAAGGCTGCCGAGGCCGACGAAAAAGTCCACCCCGACCGCTCCAATCTGGACAGCCTGCGCATCCTGGGTTCGGTGGGCGAGCCGATCAACCCCGAAGCCTGGATGTGGTACTACAAGAACGTGGGCCACGAGCGCTGCCCCATCGTCGACACCTTCTGGCAGACCGAAACCGGCGGCCACATGATGTCGCCCATGCCTGGTGCCACACCGCTGGTGCCCGGTAGCTGCACGTTGCCGCTGCCCGGCATCATGGCTTCCATCGTCGACGAGGTGGGCAACGACCTGCCCAACGGCACCGGTGGCCTGCTGGTCGTCAAGCGGCCCTGGCCCAGCATGATCCGCACCATCTGGAACGACCCGGATCGCTTCAAAAAGAGCTACTTCCCCGAAGAAATGGGCGGCACCACCTACTTGGCCGGTGACGGCGCAGTGCGCAGTGCCGACCGCGGCTACTTCCGCATTACCGGCCGTATCGACGATGTGCTGAACGTGTCGGGCCACCGCATGGGCACTATGGAGATCGAATCCGCCCTGGTGTCGCACACCGCCCTGGTGGCCGAAGCCGCTGTGGTGGGCCGCCCGGACGACCTGACCGGCGAGGCCATCTGCGCCTTCGTGGTCTTGAAACGCGGCTGCCCCACCGGCGACGAGGCCAAGAAAATAGCCAACGAGCTGCGCGCCTGGGTGGCCAAGGAAATCGGCCCCATCGCTAAGCCCAAGGACATCCGCTTTGGCGAAAACCTGCCCAAGACGCGCAGCGGCAAGATCATGCGCCGCCTGCTGCGCAACCTGGCCAAGGGCGAGGCGGTGACGCAAGACACGTCCACGCTGGAAAACCCGGCCATCCTGGGCCAATTGGGGCAAGCCTATTGATCTTTACAGGCTTTTCAGACTGCTCACGCTCACTGCCTGAACGTGAGCAGCTACCGAAACCATAGCAATCCGTTCAGCGACTGCCATCCAGCGAAACCACCTGCCGCCAGGGCAGTTGGGGATGGGACTCGTAGTCGGCCACCACCCAGGTGCGGGTGGGGTGTTCGGCCATGGCGTTCAAAACCCCGTTGATGACTCGGATGGAAGCCCCGTCCAGGGCCGCATAGGGTTGGTCCAGGCAGGTCACCCTTGCCCCACTGGCGAGCAAACCCGCGAGCGCAGTCTTGCGCCGGCTGCCCGCCGAGAGCATGTAGAGCTTTTTGTCCTGGTGGGGCTGTAGTAGCAAGGCCTCTACCAATTCCTGGTGCAGCCCGGTATCCCAGTGCGGGCTGCGTTGTTGCATCGCTGCCCAAATTTCTTGCGGAGTCTGCCCATCCTGGCCGGGCAAAGCCAGGTCCAGCCACAGCGCGCCGGTGTCGCCGAGGCGGCGTAAATAGTGGGTTTTGCCCGCGCCTTCATCGCCAGTCACGGCAATCAGGCCCGGGGGAAGGGTGGGGAGGTCGGTCATGGTGTGCCGATTATCTACAGGCCGGGCTGGGGTACAGTGGCCGCGCACAAAGGAGTCCAGCATGGGGGTTTTGGTGGGTGGTAATGTCTTGGGTAGGGACTACAAGCAAGCCAACGCGGAGGCTGTATGAGGGTATCCAAACTGCTCAACCAGGGCCGCGCGCACCAGACGCAGGGCCGTACCCAGCAGGCGTTTGCCTGCTACCAGTCGGCGCTGCAGGAGCAGCCCCAGCATCCCGAGGCCCTGCATCTGATGGGCATGGCTTACGTGGCCATGGGCATGGCCGTCTTGGGCGTGCCACTGGTTCGCCAGGCCATTGCCCTGGAGCCCACTGCCATCGCTTACCGCCTGGAACTGGCGCAGGTGCTGGCACAGCAAGGGCAGGCCGACGAGGCCTGCGCGGTGCTGGAAGCCGCCTGCGCTGTCGAGCCGGTGAGTCCGCAAGCACTCGCCCAGCTGGGTGCCTTGCAGATCCAGCGCAACCGCTACGCCGAAGCCGAACGCAGCTATGCCACCGCCGTGGCGCTGGACGGCCAGCACGCCACCTGGTACGAAGCGCTGGCGCAGTTGCAGCACCAGCGCTGGAGCCTGCCCGAGGCCCTGGCCAGCCGCCAGCGCGCCCTGGCCCTAGGCGACAAACAAATGGCACAGCGCCTGAACCTGGGCTATGCCGAACCACAGGCGCACCGGTACGTGCCGCCGCCGCTGGACGCACTGCGCGCAGCGCCTGGCGTTGATTTGGCCGCCGCCTGCCAAGAGCGCGACCTGCTGGTCATCGACGATTTTCTGCTGGACCCGATGGCCTTTCGGGCGCAGGCCCTGGCCCTGTGCCTGCAGCGCACCCAATTGCTGGCCAACGGCGTGTTCCCCGGCGTGCAAACCGCCGCCCAGCCCTGCGATGCCACCATGCAGCGCATCGCCGACGCGCTGGGCCGCACTGTCAAATGGGATTCGCCCGACCACGAAGCCCTGCGCGTCAGCTTGGGCCATGACGAGGCCCGTGCCGATGTGCATGTAGACAGCCCCACGCTGCCGCATATTTTTGGCGGCGTGCTCTACCTGAGCTTGCCCGAGGATTGCCAGGGCGGCACCAGCTTTTATCGCCACCGGGCCACCGGCCTGGCGCGCCGCCCGGAAGCCGCCGACGTGCAGGCGGGCGGATTTGCCAGCCTGATGGACTTCCAAAAACGCCACCTGCCGCCCAACAAACTCCAGCCTTTCGCCCAGTGGCGGGCGCAGCGCGATGGCCGCTGGGAGTGGCTGTTCGAGGTGCCGATGCGCTTCAACCGCCTGGTCGTCTTCCGCAGCGACTACTTCCACGCCGTGAGCGAGTTGTTTGGCAACCGGCCGGACAACGGGCGGCTGGTGCAGTTGTTCCATTTCCAGACTGCTAGCTGATTGCTATATTTTAAGTAGCTAATGGCGTAGCGGGAATATGCGCTAGAGGCTGAAAAGACCATTAAAAATCCCGCGGCAACAGCGCGGGCTTGGGTTGCGGGCAGAGGTAGGTTTACTTCAGCGAAAGCACCCACGCGGCCAGTTTCTTGGAGTCGGCTTCGTTGACCTGGGCGTTGGCAGGCATGGCCATGGGCCCCCACACGCCGGAGCCGCCCTTGCGGATTTTCAGCGCCAGTTGCGCGGCCGCACCCTTGTCGTCCCGGTATTTTTCGGCCACATCCTTAAAGGCCGGGCCCACCAGTTTGCTGTCCACCGCGTGGCAGCCCAGGCAGTTCTTGGCCTTAGCCAGGTCCAGGCTGGCCATAGCCGGGGTGCAGCAGGCGGCAGCCAGTGCCAAAGTAAACAGGGCTTGTCTCATTTTTTTCCTTATGGTGTAGGGTACAGTGAATAATTTTATCGGGCGGTAGCCATTCCTGCAGTGTTGCGGGCTGTACCCCCCACTGGAGCGAAACATGCTGTTTTTGGGAATCGGAATCGTGATGTTGCTGCTGAAATACATGGAAGTTGCCCCCGTGGTCGGCTGGAGCTGGACCATCGTGCTGTCGCCTTTTATGCTGGCCGTGCTGTGGTGGTGGTGGGCCGACACCACCGGCTATACCAAGCGCAAAGTGATGCAACGCGAAGACGCACGCAAGCAGACGCGCATCGACAAAAACAAGGAAGCCATGGGTACCAAGCGCAAGCCCCCGCGCTAGCCTTGCACGCACTTACAAAAAAAGCCCAGGGCATTGCTGCTCTGGGCTTTTTTAATGTCGCAAGAGATCAATACGCGTCGAGCACGGCACCCTTGCTGGCAGTGGAGGCGTTGAACGCGAACTTGGCCTGCACGCCGCGGGTGTAGCGTGGCTTGGGGGCGGTCCAGGCGGCGCGGCGCTGGGCGATCACTTCGTCGCTCACATTGAGTTGCAGCAGCAGCTGGTGCGCGTCGATGGTGATGGAGTCGCCTTCTTCGATGAAGGCAATGGTGCCGCCCACGGCCGCCTCGGGGGCCACGTGGCCCACCACCATGCCCCAGGTGCCGCCGGAGAAACGGCCATCGGTGATCAGGCCCACCGACTCGCCCAGGCCCTGGCCGACCAGCGCGCCAGTGGGGGCCAGCATTTCGGGCATGCCGGGGCCGCCCTTGGGGCCCAGGTAGCGCAACACCATCACGTCGCCCGCCACGATTTTGTTGTCCAGAATGGCTTTCAGGGCCGACTGCTCGTCGTCGAACACGCGGGCCGGGCCGGTCATCACGGGCTTTTTCAGGCCGGTGATCTTGGCCACTGCGCCTTCGGGCGACAGATTGCCCTTGAGGATGGCCAGGTGGCCCTGGGCGTACATGGGGCGATCAATCGGGCGGATTACGTCCTGGTCGGCACGCGGCACGTCGGGGATGTCGGCCAGCACCTCGGCCACGGTCTGGCCGGTGATGGTGATGCAGTCGCCGTGCAGCAGGCCGGCGGCCAGCAGGGTCTTCATCACCTGCGGAATACCGCCTGCGCGGTGCAGGTCCACGGCCAGGTATTGGCCGCTGGGCTTCAGGTCGCACAGCACCGGGGTTTTGACGCGCACGCGCTCGAAGTCGTCAATCGTCCATTCCACTTCGGCCGCGTGGGCGATGGCCAAAAAGTGCAGCACGGCGTTGGTCGAGCCGCCGGTGGCCATGATCACCGCCACGGCGTTTTCGATCGACTTGCGGGTCACGATGTCGCGGGGTTTCAGGTCTTTTTTGATGGCCTCGACCAGCACGCGGGCCGACTCCTGCGCCGAGTTCAGCTTCTCGTCGTGCGGGTTCGCCATGGTGCTGGAGTAGATCAAGCTGATGCCCAAAGCCTCGAACGCGCTGGACATGGTGTTGGCCGTGTACATGCCGCCGCAGGAGCCCGTGCCGGGGATGGCGCGGCGCTCGATCTGCAGCAGGTCTTCGTCGCTCATGCGGCCCGCGGCGTTTTCGCCCACGGCTTCGAACACGCTGACGATGTTCAGGTCTTTACCCTTGTAGTGGCCCGGCAGGATGGTGCCGCCGTACACATAGATGGCGGGCACGTTGGCGCGCAGCATGCCCATCAGGCCGCCGGGCATGTTCTTGTCGCAGCCGCCGACCACCAACACGCCGTCCATCCACTGGCCTTGCACGCAGGTCTCAATACAGTCGCTGATGACTTCGCGGCTGACCAGGCTGTACTTCATGCCCTCGGTGCCCATGGCCATGCCGTCGGAGATGGTGGGCGTGCCAAACACCTGGGCGTTGGCACCCGCCGCTTCAATCGCCGCGATGGCTGCGTCGGTGAGCTTTTGCAGGCCGCTGTTGCACGGCGTGATGGTGCTGTGGCCGTTGGCCACGCCGACCATGGGCTTTTTGAAATCCGCCTCTTCGTAGCCCATGGCGTAGTACATCGAGCGGTTGGGCGCGCGCGACTTGCCTTCGGTGATGTTCTTGGAGCGGGGGTTAAGGACGATGGGGACGATGGGTTTGGTGTCCATGGGAGGTCTCTTTGTGTCGTGGGGAAGATATTTTTGCAGGCTGAAGTATCCGCCACCCGAAAATGCGCGTCCAATCTATTTTTAAGTGCGTATTAATATGCCATACATATGAATGATATCGAGTTGAGATTGTGGAACCAGTTTGCCGTGCTGGCCGACGAGCTGCACTTTGGCCACGCCGCCCGGCGCCTGCACATGACCCAGCCGCCGCTGACGCAAGCCATTGCTCTACTGGAAAAGCGCCTGGCCGTGCGCTTGTTTGACCGCACCAAGCGCAGCGTGCAGCTCACCGCCACCGGGCGGGCGCTGCTGCCCGAGGTGCTGGACCTGCTGGCCCGCGCCCAGGCCTTGCCCGAACACGCCCGGGCGGCGGCCGCGGGCGAGCTGGGCCGCCTGCGGCTAGCCTTTGTGTCCACGGTGGGCTTTGCGTTGCTGCCGCAGTGGGTGCGCGGCTTTCGTGCCCTGCACCCGTTGGTGCAAATGGAGCTGGTGGAGGCCACGGGCGATGTGCAGTTACAGGCCTTTGCCCAGGGCACGCTGGACGCGGGCTTCATGCTGCACGCGCCCGGTTTCGCCCCGGTGGGGCTGGAGCGCCACACCGTGCACCAGGAGCCGCTGGTGCTGGCCGTGCCCGAGCAGCACCCCCTGGCGGCACTCCCTCGGCTGACGTTGGCCGCCGTGCTGGACGCGCCCTTGGTGATCTTTCCGCGCCGCATCGTGCCATCGCTATATGACGCGATCTTTGCCGCCTACCACGCCGCCGGGCACCTGCCGACGGTGGCGCAAGAGGCTATCCAGATGCAGACCATCGTCAACCTGGTGTCCGCTGGGCTGGGCTGCGCCTGGGTGCCGCACAGCGTGACGCAGTTCCAGCGGCCAGGGGTGGTGTACCGCAGTGTGGAGCCGGGTAAAAAAGGCAAGGGTGGCGTGGCGCTGCCGGGGTGCGAGACCAGTCTGGTGTGGTCGGCGGACCAATCCAGCCCGGCGCTGGAGCGGTTCATTGCCTTTGTGGCGCAATAGCTATATTATTGATAGCTGCTTGTGTATGCTGAATTTGGGCGAGAGGCTTATTTTGTGCTAAACCTGGAACCTACTGTGCAGGCACTTTGCCAAAGCCCGGCAGGCGCAGTTGCCGGTGTTTCACATCGATGCCGAAGCCCAGCCCCAGCAGGTTCAACTCCAGGCCCTCTTCGCGCGCCACCGTCACCCCCGCCAGGCCCAGCAGCGATACCTGCCAGCCCGTGCCACTGGGGGCATGGTCAACGAAGGTGTTGGGGCCGAGGTAGTCCTTGCCTATGGCGGTGGGCGGCAGGTCCAGGTGCAGCGCGGGCACGCGGCGCGCGACCCATGCGACAAAGGTATTGCTATTCGGGCCAGGCCAGAGTCGGTACGCATGGCCCCAGGGATAGGCCGCCACGGCCGCCTCTATGGCATCGATCATGCCCTCTGCGTCCGCACCGCGGTGGTCGACCAGCAGTTGCGGATAAGCCCCGTACCAGCGGGCATCGGGATGGCTGCTGCTGCCGGTGACCAGCGCCTCCTCGCCGTTTTGGGCCCGCCAACCCACCACCTGGTAAGTGGTGTAGTGGTCTGCGCCCGCGCGCTTGACGGCAATCCACGGGTGGATGGCAAAAGCGCCACGCCAGCGCACGGTGCGCGCGCCAAACACCTGCACCACCGCACGCCGCTCCACCGCCGGGTCGGGTGTCTGGCCGGTGCTGTCGCTACGGGCCTGGTTCCAGGGGGTGTGCATGTCGAGCGTGCCCGAGGCCAGCACGCCCACGGGGCCAAGGAGCAATAGCAGCACCAGGCCCAACAGGCGCAGGGGCCAGCGCAGCCAGCGGCGGCGCGCGCGAGCGGTTGGGTGGGCAGAAGAGGTGTTGAAAGCTGAACCAGAAGCCATATTTGGAGTATGCCCTTGCGGTTATACCCAGGGCAGGTGGTGGGATTCGCCGTTTTCAGGCTTTGGTTTGGGTGCGGGCCAGGCAGGGCGAGGGCTGCGGGCACAATACCGGCCATGCTGATCCACCCCCAAATCAATCCAATCGCCCTGCAAATCGGGCCTCTCGCGGTCCACTGGTACGGCCTGACCTATCTGGCCGCGTTTGCGCTGTTCATGTTCCTGGGCATCCGCCGTTTGCGGCATCCGCCGTTTGCCCGCATCACCGGGCCGGGGGCCTGGGTCTCGAAAGACGTGGAAGACATTTTGTTCCTGGGTGTGATGGGCGTGGTGCTGGGCGGGCGCCTGGGCTACTGTCTGTTTTATAAGCCCGGTTACTACCTCAGCCATCCACTGGAAGTGTTTTATGTGTGGCAAGGCGGCATGTCTTTCCACGGTGGGCTGCTGGGCGTGATTGCGTCCATGGTGTGGTTTGCCACCTCGCGCAAAAAGCCGTTCTGGCAGGTGGCCGACTTTGTGGCTCCGTGCGTGCCCACGGGTTTGGCGGCAGGTCGGGTTGGCAACTTCATCAACGGTGAACTCTGGGGGCGGCTGAGTGCACCCGATTTGCCCTGGGGCATGGTGTTCCGCGACGGCGGCCCGCTGCCGCGCCACCCATCGCAGGTCTACCAGTTTCTGATGGAGGGTTTGCTGCTGTTCGTGCTGCTGTGGCTGTATGCGCGCAAAGAGCGTGCGCCGGGCCAGGTGGCCGCTGCGTTCCTGTTTGGCTACGGCGTGTTCCGCTTTATTGCCGAGTTCTTCCGCGAGCCGGATGCCTTCTTGGGTCTGCTGTCACTGGGCATGAGCATGGGTCAGTGGCTGTGCGTGCCGATGATTCTGGGCGGGGCGCTGATGTGGTGGTGGGCAGGCAAAGTCGCCGCACCACGCCTGGAGAAAAAATTTAAGTAAAAATGGCCTCTAGCGTATGTTCCACCTGCGCTAGTAGCTATGAAATAGATAGTATTTGACTTGGAAGGACTACGGCATGCCCGAGCGCAACCACAACCTGTTTACGGCGCTGCGGGCCGGTTTTCCGTCTGATCTGGATGCCGTGGCCATAGAGACCGACAACGGCCTGCGGTACTCCTGGCGGGATCTGGACCGCAGCACGGCCATGTTGGCCAACTTGCTGGCCTCGCTGGGCCTGCCCGCCGGGGCCCGCATTGCAGTGCAGGTAGACAAATCGGTGGAAGCAGTGGCCTTGTACCTGGCCACCTTGCGCGCAGGCTATGTGTTTTTGCCGCTCAACACCGCCTACCAAGCCGATGAAATCCGCTACTTCATTGGCAACGCCGAGCCCGCCGTGGTGGTCTGCAGCGCGCCCAACTTTGGTTGGGTCAGCAAGATCGCCTTCATGGCGGGCACCGAATATGTCTTTACCTTGAACAGCGACCGCACCGGTTCCCTGCTGGACCGCGCCGCCCACCACAGCGACCAGCACACCGTGGCGCAGCAACAGGCCGACGACCTGGCCGCGATTTTGTACACCAGCGGCACCACTGGGCGCAGCAAAGGCGCGATGCTGTCGCACGGCAATCTGCTGAGCAATGCCGCTACGCTGAAAGACTACTGGGGCTGGCAACCTGGCGATGTACTGATCCACGTCTTGCCCATCTTCCACGTGCACGGCCTGTTTGTGGCTATCCACGGTGCGCTACTCAATGGCAGCAAGATGTTGTGGGGCGCCAAGTTTGACGCGCGCAAAGTGGTGCAATGGCTGCCCCGCGCCACGTTGTTCATGGGCGTGCCCACACTGTACGTGCGCCTGCTGCAAGAGCCAGAGCTGACGCCCGAGGCGGCGCGCACTATGCGTTTGTTCATCGCCGGGTCGGCTCCGCTGCTGATCGACACCTTCAACGCATGGCAGGCGCGCACTGGCCACACCATTCTGGAACGCTACGGCATGAGCGAAACCGCCATGCTGACCTCCAACCCCTACCGCCTGGAGGATGGCGAGCGGCGCGGCGGCACCGTGGGCTTCCCACTTCCGGGTGTGCAGCTACGGGTGGTGGACGGTGCGAACCAGCCCCTGCCTACCGGCGAGATCGGCGGCATCCAGGTACGCGGGCCGAATGTGTTCCAGGGCTACTGGCGCATGCCCGAAAAGACGGCCGAAGAATTCACGGCCGATGGCTTTTTCAAAACGGGCGATGTAGGCCAGGTCGACGCACGGGGCTATGTGCACATTGTGGGCCGCAGCAAAGATCTCATCATCAGCGGCGGCTACAACGTTTACCCCGCCGAGGTCGAGGCCGCCATCAACGAACTGCCCGGTGTGGCCGAAAGCGCGGTGGTAGGCGTGCCGCATACCGACTTTGGGGAGGTGGGCGTGGCCGTGGTCATTGCGCAGGCGGGGGTGGTACTTGACCCGGTGCAGATTTTGGCGGCACTGAAGGCCCGCATAGCCCACTTCAAAGTGCCCAAACACTGCTTTTTAGTGGCCGAGTTGCCGCGCAACGCGATGGGCAAAGTACAAAAGAACAGCTTGCGCGCCGTGTATGGAACACCCCAGGCTGCGCCAGCCTCCTTGCAGGGGGTGGACCCAGTGGTCCGGTAAAGCCGGTTTCACGGTATCTCTGATGGCGGCCGATTTGGCCTTTGCTGGTGTATTGCCAAAGGCGCGCGCAGAATGCACAAAATGTGACGACTTGATTTAAGTTTGTGCAGGGTTAGACGATAAATGGTTTACACCAGGTTACAAATAGCCTTGTTTTCCAGCGGTTCATGCGCTGTTTTGTTTTTCGTCCGAATCCAAAGTAAATGGCTTTACTGTGAACTATTTCACGTTTCGTAACAGAATGTGACCTGTTGACGGCATAATCAAAAAATGCAGTTTTTAGTTGTACACACTTAAACCATGGGAGAAACCTCTTCCCGCTGGATTGATGTAGCCCAATTGCGCCGGGGACTGTTCATTCAGCTAGACCTTGGTTGGATGGACCACCCATTCCCCAAGGGCAGCTTCAAAATCACCTCTGACGACCAAATCAAGACAATTTTGTCCTTGGGTGTGAGCCAGGTACGGTACTTTCCGGACCAAAGTGATCCACCCACCGACAGCGTACCTGCGCCCTTGACTGCGTCCGATGGCTCTTCCCCGCGGTCCTCCGACCCACGCGCAGCAGACTCTGACAAGCTTCCCCAAGCCCCCCTAAGTGAGGCCGAGCTACTGCGTTTGCAGCGCCGAGATCGACTCGCCGCCCAGCGGCGCAGTCTGTCGGTGTGCGAGCGCCGGTTCAATGAAGCTACCCAGCAGTACCGGCGGGTGGTCGATCAGGCTAGCAGCCGGGCGGTGCCGATGCGCGAAGAGTGCACCGCCCTGGTGACAGGCTGTGTGGAGGACATCCTGGCCGAGGGCGAGTCTGCTATCCGTTTGCTGTCCGAGGCCATGGGCGAGCGCAGCGCGGTACATCCGGTGAATGTGATGGTGGTGTCTTTGCTGTTGGGCAAAGCCCTGGGTCTGCCTGCCGCTGCGCTGACCGATCTGGGTCTGGCGGCGTTGCTGCACGACCTGGGCAAGGTCCAGATGGCCGAGCGCATGCGCTACCAGGACCCGGGTTTTTCGGCCTCCGAGCAGTTGGTTTACCAGGAGCATGTAGAGCACAGCTTGGTGTTGGGACGGCGCATGGGCCTATCACAAGACGTGCTGCGCTCCATTGCCCAGCACCACGAACTGGCCGATGGCAGCGGTTTTCCGTCGGGTCTGGTGGGGGCCAATATGTCGGCCAGTGGCAAGATCCTGGCGCTGGTCAACCGCTACGACAACCTGTGCAACCCGCCCCGGCTGGTCAACGCCATGACCCCGCACGAAGCCTTGTCGCTAATTTTTGCGCAAATGAAGGCGCGCTTCGATACCGCTACGCTGGGCGCGTTCATCCGCATGATGGGTGTGTACCCGCCGGGCTCGGTGGTGCAACTGCTGAACGACGGGTATGCGATGGTGGTGTCGGTCAACTCGACCCGCCCTTTGAAACCCTATGTGGTGGTATTCGATGCCGGTGTGCCGCGCGATGAGGCGCTGATGGTGGACCTGGAGCACGCTCCCGAGCTGGGCATACGGCGCAGCCTTAAACCCTCGCAATTGCCGCGTGCGGTACAAGACTATTTGTCGCCCCGCCAGCGGGTGTCTTATTTTTTTGAGCGGGTGGTTACTACCGACCGGCCTGGTGCCTAGGGTGAACGCGGGTGTACTCGGGGCCCTGATCGACAGCCTGCCCGACGCAGTATGGATTGTTGCGCCCGGCGATTGCAGCATCGTGATGGTCAATGCCGCGGCCGCCCAGTTGCTGGGCCTGTCGCGCGAGGCCATGGTGGGCCAGTTGGCCACCGAGTTCAGTCCGGCCCCCGAAGACCTGTATTTTTGGGCCGATGTGGCGGCGGGCCATGCCCCGCTGGACCAGCGCATCCATTCCGAAAGCCTGGTGCTGCATGCCGATGGCCGCAGCCTGCTGGTGGAGCGGCGTGTCAGCCCCTTGGCTTTGGGTAATGGCGACCTGGTGTACGTGGTGGCCCTGCGCGACCTGGGCCCGCTGCGCCGCATGGAAGATCGCCTGGAACTGGTGCTGGCCGAAATGCAGGCCACGCTGGAGTCCACGGTGGATGGTATTTTGGTGTGCAGTTTGGACGGCGTGGTGACGGTGCGCAACCGCCAGTTCGCCGAGCTGTGGGACCTGCCCGAAGCTCTGCTGGACCCGCACGTGGATGCCGCGCTGTACGCCCATATGGCCCGGGTTGTGGTCAATATTGCGGCTTATCAGCGGCGGATGGACTTCATCGTCAACACGCCGCTGTACCAGGGTACCGACATGCTGCTGCTGCGCAGCGGGCGCATTCTGGAGCGGGTGACGCGGCCGCAGATCAGCCAGGGGCGGTCGATTGGTCGGGTGTATTCGTTTCGCGACATCACTGAGCGGGTCGAGTCCGAAGCGCAATTGCAGCTTGCAGGCAAGGTGTTTGAGTCCAGTCTGGATGCGATTTTTATTGCCGATGCACAGCACCGGATCGTGGCAGTCAACCCGGGTTGCGAGCGTTTGAGCCGCTCCAGCGAGGCGCAGTTCATGGGGCAGTTGGCTCCCGATCTGTTCCAGGACACCGGCGGTGGCGAGCTGTTTGGCCGGGTCCAGCGGGGCTGGCACCGTGAAGGCCACTGGGATGGTGAGGCCCAGCACCAGCGTGGCGATGGCAGCTGCTGTGTGGTGCACTTGTCATGGGTGGCCCTGCGCGATGCCCAGGGCGTGGTGACGCAAAGCATAGGTTTCTTCAAGGATCTGACCGAGAAAAAAGCCAGTTTCGAACGCATCGAGCAACTGGCGTATTCCGACGTGCTGACCGGCTTGCCGAACCGGCTGATGCTGTCGCAGCGGGTGGATTTTGCGCTGCGCCTGGCCGAGCGGGACGGGGGCGAGTTCGCCATCCTGTTCCTCGATCTGGACCGGTTTAAAAATATCAACGATTCGCTGGGCCATTTGTTTGGCGACCGGGTGCTGGTCGAGGTGGGCCAGCGCATGCTGAACTGCCTGCGCCAGGTAGACACGCTGTGCCGCCTGGGTGGCGATGAGTTTGTGATGTACCTGCACCAGGCCGATGCCGAGGGGGCCAAGATGGTGGCGCAGCGCGTGCTGGAAAGCCTGGCCCAGCCGTTCCACATGGACGGCGTGGATTTTTCGGTGGGCTGCAGCATCGGCGTGGCCATGTTCCCGGCGGACGGGCAAACGCTGGACGACATGATCAAGTCGGCCGACACCGCCATGAATAGGGTTAAAGAGCGTGGCCGCGGCAACTTCCGCTTTTACCAGCCGCAGATGAACGTGGCTTTGCTGTCGCGGATGAAGATGGAGCACCGCCTGCGCCAGGCCATGGAAGCCGGTAGTTTTCGGCTGCACTACCAACCGCAGGTTAGCCTGAGCACCGGTGCTGTGGTGGGCGTAGAAGCCCTGATCCGTTGGCAAGACCCTGAGCTGGGAGCGGTGTCGCCCGCCCATTTCATTCCCGTGGCCGAAGAATCGGGTTTTATTGTGACCATTGGCACCTGGGTGCTGAATGAGGCCGTGCGGCAGGCGGCGCAGTGGCAGCGCCAGGGCTACGACCGCACAGTTTCGGTCAATGTGTCGGCCCTGCAGTTTCAGCAACCCGATTTTGTAGAGCGCGTGGCCAGTGCCTTGGCCGATTCCGGGCTGGACCCGGCCTTGCTGGAGTTGGAGCTGACCGAATCCATCCTGGTGCAAGATGCGGACGAGGCCCTGGCCCGGTTGCGGGCGCTGGCGGGGCTGGGGGTGTTTTTGTCGATCGACGACTTTGGCACCGGCTATTCCAGCCTGGCGTATTTGAAGAAATTTCCTATCCACAAGCTGAAAATCGACCGTTCTTTCATCAGCGGCCTGCCCGATGACGAGAGCGACCAGGCCATCGTCAGCGCCATCGTGCAGATGGGCCGCGCGCTCAAGCTCACGGTGATTGCCGAAGGGGTGGAAACCATGGCCCAGCGTGACTTGCTGCAGCGCCTGCTGTGCGACCAGTACCAGGGGTTTTTATGTGCCCCCGGCGTGCCCAGTGAAGACCTGGAACGGGTGATCGTAGGCGCCATGGACCGACTGGTCGTGGAGCGCGAAGACCGGGTGGGGGAGGTGAATAAGGTGTCTGCGGAAGCCACCGGACCGGCATCCTGAACCGGGGTTCAGGTGGGCTAGGTCACCCTGGAGTTGGGTTCATCTAACGCGAGATGATCACGCTCCCCAGGGGATATTCCAGGCCCGGGCTCATGGAGCATTGGTTCAAGGAAATATAAAGCCCGGCATGCACCGCAGACCCATTGATTTTAGGCTAAATCAAATGCCCGTCGTCGCCTAAAGCCAAGTCGAGCTGCTCAATCAGCGTGGTCAGCACCGGGTCGTTGTCGTTGGCGGTCTCGGACTGCACTGGTGCAGGGCGCACGGGTGCACGGCTCCGGTCGGTCAGGTCAAACGCCAAATTCAGAGCGGCCAGCACGGCGATGCGGTCACGCGCCTTGATCTTGCCGCCGTCGCGGATGGCGCACATGGCGGTATCGACCATTTTGACGGCCTCCAACAGGCGCGCTTCGCCACCTTCCGGGCAGCCCAGCAGATAGCTTTGGCCGAGGATTTGCACGTCGAGCTGCTTCATTCTGCGTCCTTGCGGGGGGCGGGGCGGATGGCGGGCGGGTTGCCGATCTGGGGCAGGCGCTCCAGTAGCGCGTCGATGCGGGCGCGGGCTGCGCCGAGGCGTGACTTGAGCGAATCGCGGTCATACACCAGATCGGTGACCTGTTCGGTCAGCAACTGGTTGGCACGCTGCAACTCTCGGTATCGCACCAGCAGACGCTCGGTACGTTCTGCAACTTGTTCAATTTGGGTGGGGGTGGCCATAAGCTTGCACATTCTAGTGTGCGTGCCAGGCCACCCGTAGCAGAGCCCACGCTTAAAATTCATGGTCTAGGCCAGACCCGCAGGACTTGCGCAAGTCCCCATCTTTCTTCCTCCCTCTTTCTGCTTATTTCCCCATGACACTGACAACCGCCACCAGCGAACTCATCCTCGGTGGCCAAAAAAGCGGCAAGTCGCGCCGCGCCGAGCAGCTGGCTGCGGCGTGGCTGGCGCAGGCGGGCCACCGCGCCGTGTTCATCGCCACCGCCCAGCCCTGGGACGCGGAGATGGTAGAGCGCATCGCCCGCCACCAGTGCGACCGGGCCGAGCGCGTGCCGGGCATGCGAACGGTGGAAGAGCCGCTGCGCTTGGCCGAGGCGATTGCCCAGCACAGCCACCCCGACACGCTGGTGGTGGTGGACTGTTTGACGCTGTGGCTGACTAACTTGGCTTACCCCCAGGCTCCAGCGCAAAGCGCTTTGCGCCGACCCCCTTGCAGGGGGCAACACCAGCAGCCTGGCAAAGCCAGTTCTGCGGTGTTTCTGGATGGCGTTCGTTCTGCCGTTCAGCTGGGTTCGAAGAGATTGGAAGAATTTAAAGAAAATCAGCCTCCAGCGCAGATAGTACCTGCGCAAGTAGCTACATTTTTGGAAGCAATTGATGCGGCACCCGGCCCGCTGGTGCTGGTGGGCAACGAGATCGGCCTGGGCGTGATCCCCATGGGCCGCGAGGTGCGGGCCTTCGTGGACGCGCTGGGCACATTGAACCAGCAGGTGGCGCAGCGCTGCCAGCGGGTGACTTTGATGGCGGCGGGCTTGCCGCTGACTTTGAAGGACGCAGCATGAAGTTCTTGGCGCTGCTGCTGTGGCTGGCTGCTGCGTCGGCCCACGCCCTGCAGGTCACCGACGACCGGGGCACCACGGTGCAGTTCGCCCAGACCCCGCAGCGTATCGTCAGCCTGCTGCCCTCGCTGACCGAAAGCGTCTGCGCGCTGGAGCAGTGCGCCCGGCTGGTGGGAGTGGACCGGTATTCCAACTTTCCGGCCAGCGTGCGTGCCTTGCCCCAGGTGGGCGGCGGGCTGGACCCGAACATCGAAGCCATCGTCGCCCTGCACCCCGACGTGGTGCTGCTGGCCACCGCCTCCCGCGCCAGCGCCCGGCTGGAAGCCTTGGGCCTGAAAGTGGTGGCGCTGGAGCCCAAAACCTATGCCGACGTGCAGCGCGTGCTGGGTACGCTGGGGCAACTTTTGGCGGTCAATGATGCCGCCCGCATCTGGCGCGGCATCGATGCCGGTGTGTCGGCGGCGGCCCAGTCGCTGCCTGCGCGGGCCAAAGCCACCCGCGTCTACTTCGAGGTGAACGCCGCGCCGTACGCCGCAGGCACCACGTCCTTCATCGGCGAGACCCTGACCCGGCTGGGCGTGCAGAACGTGGTTCCTGCCGCGCTGGGCCCGTTTCCCAAGCTGAACCCCGAGTTCGTGGTGCGCGCCAACCCGGACCTGATCATGGTGGGTGACCGCAACAGCATCGGCTTGGCGCAGCGCCCCGGCTGGGGCGGCATCCGCGCCATCCGCGAGCAGCGGGTGTGCAGCTTTAAGCCTGAGCAAAGCGATGTGCTGGTGCGCCCCGGCCCGCGCATGGCGGAGGCAGCAAGAGCCATGGCCGCGTGCCTGCTGGAGAAGGCGCCGTGAAGTCTCGCCCCGGCGCGCTCGCTCTGGTTCTGTTGTTGCTGGCGTTCGCCCTGCTGCTCATCGGCACCAGCATCGGCAGCACCGGCTTCGACAGCGTGCTGGCCGCGCGCCACGACCCCATCGCCCTGCAAATCGTCTGGGACATCCGCCTGCCGCGCACCTTGGGGGCCTGGGCTGCGGGTGCCTTGCTGGGACTGGCGGGCGCGGTGGCGCAAGGCCTGTTCCGCAACCCGCTGGCCGACCCGTATCTGCTGGGCAGCGCCTCGGGCGCGGCGCTGGCGATGGCCTTGGCGCTGGCGGTGCTGGGGGTGTCGCCCTTCGCCACGGCCTGGCTGGTGCGCGTGGGCCTGACCGGCGCGGCTTTTGCGGGGGCCGTGGGCGGCGTGCTGCTGACCCTGACGCTGGCCAACGGCGTGCAGCACATCCTGCGGCTGCTGCTGGCGGGCGTGATCGTGGGTGTGGTGCTGGGCGCGGGCAAAGACCTGGTCACGCTGGCCACCCCCGACATCCTAAGCGCCCTGCAGGGCTTCAACCTGGGCAGCACCGGCTTTGTGGGCTGGACGGCCTGCCTGTTGATGCTGGCGGTGTGGGCCGTGTGCACCGCCGTGGCCTGGCTGCTGGGCCCGGTGTTGGACGGGCTGACTCTGGGCGAAGCCACCGCCGCTAGCCTGGGCCTGCCGCTGCCGCGCATGCGCGCCGCGCTGATTCTGGTGCTGGCGCTGGCCACCGGCACCGCCGTGGCGCAGACCGGCATGATCGCCTTTGTGGGTCTGGCCGCGCCGCATGTGGCTAGGTCCCTGGTCAAAACCACCCACAGCCGCCTGATGTTGCTAGCCAGCCTGACCGGCGGCGTGCTGCTGCTGGCCGCCGACATTCTGGCCCGCTGGCTCACCGCCCCGCAGGAGCTGCCGGTGGGCGTGCTCACGGCGGTGCTGGGTGGCAGCTACCTGCTGTGGCGCATGCACAAGCGCACGGGTGGTGTGCTATGAAAAATATAGCTATTTGCGCAGATTCCATAAGCGCTAGCCTGTCAAAAGTACCTGTATTGCATGGGGTCAGCGTCGATATCCAAGCGGGCCGCTGGACCGGCATCGTCGGCCCCAATGGCGCGGGCAAATCCACCCTGCTGAAGGTGCTGGCGGGCCTGCTGCCCTTCACCGGAACCGTCACGTTGCTCGGCCAGAACATGGCCACCATGCCCGCCCGCCAGCGCGCCCAAACCCTGGCCTGGCTGGGGCAGGGTGAGGCCAGTGCCGACGACCTCAGCGTCTGGGACGTGGCGCTCTTGGGCCGCATCCCGCACCGCCCCTGGCTGGCGGCACCCAGCGCCCAGGACCTGGCCGCCGTGGAGCAGGCCCTGCGTGCCACCCAGGCCTGGGACTGGCGCGCCCGGTCACTAGGCCAGCTCTCGGGCGGCGAACGCCAGCGCGTGCTGCTGGCCCGCGCCCTGGCGGTGCAGGCCCCGGTGCTGCTGATGGACGAACCGCTGGCGAATCTGGACCCGCCCCACCAGGCCGACTGGCTGCTGCTGGTACGCGCGCTGGTGGCCCGCGGCCATACCGTGGTCAGCGTGCTGCACGAGCTGTCGATCGCGCTGCAGGCCGACGACCTGCTGGTGTTGGCCCAGGGCCGCACCACCCACGCAGGCCCGTGCGCCGACCCGGCCACGCACCGCGCGCTGGAGCAGGTTTTTGACCACCGCATCGGCATCCACCGCATATCCCAGCAGTGGGTGGCGCTACCCAAATGAGCACCTAATGACCGACCACGCCTTCAGTGCCCCCGAGCGCGACGCCGTCTACCGCGCCATCTTCGAGCGCCGCGACATGCGGCATTTCAACGGTGGCAGCGTGGCCCCGGAGCTGCTGCAACGGCTTTTGCTGGCGGCCCACCATGGCCCCAGCGTGGGCTTTATGCAGCCCTGGCGCTTCATCCGCATCACCCAGACCACCCTGCGCCAGCAACTGCACGCCCTGGTGGAGGCCGAGCGCCTGCTGACCGCCCAGGCCCTGGGCCAGCGCGCAGACGACTTCATGCGGCTTAAGGTACAAGGCCTGCTGGATGCGGCCGAGGTGCTGGCCGTGGTGCTGCCGAATGGCCGCGAGCAGCACATTTTTGGCCGCCGCACCCTGCCGCAGATGGACCTGGCCTCTAGCGCCTGCGCCATCCAGAACCTGTGGCTGGCCGCCCGTGCCGAAGGGCTGGGCATGGGCTGGGTGTCGTTGTTCGACCCGCTGGCGCTGGCCGTTACCCTGGGCCTACCCGAGGGGGCCGAACCCATCGCCTTGCTGTGCCTGGGGCCGGTTGAAAAGTTCTACGACCAGCCCATGCTGCAGCAGGAAAACTGGGCCCGGCGCGAGGCCTTGGCAGGGCTGGTGTTTGACGACACCTGGGGCCAGGCCTCCACTTTGTTTTCGGCCTGAAAATACCCCACCATGCACATACGCCCCTACCAAGAAACCGACGAAGCCGCCGTGGTCGCCCTGTGGCAGGCCTGCGGCCTGACCCGCCCCTGGAACGACCCGCACAAGGACATCGCCCGCAAACTGCAGGTCCAGCGCGAGCTGTTTCTGGTGGGCGAGGTGGATGGCGAACTTATCGCTACGGCCATGGCCGGGTACGACGGACACCGCGGCTGGGTCAACTACCTGGCGGTAGAGCCCGGCCAGCGCGGCCAGGGCCTGGGCGCGGCATTGATGCAGCACATCGAGCAGCAACTGCGAGCGCTCGGCTGCCCCAAGCTGAACCTGCAGGTACGTAGCAGCAACACCGCCGTGCTGGATTTCTACCGCCACCTGGGCTACGCGCAAGACGAGGCCGTAAGCCTGGGCAAGCGCTTGATTCCCGATGGTCCGTGAGCTGTATTTGAATATTCAGGAACCCCATGTCCCCCATTTCTTCCCCCGCACAGATCGCCGCATCGCTGACCGAACACTGGTCGCCCCGGGTGATCCCCGAGCTGGACGATTCGTACATCAAAGTCGCCAAGGTGCTGGGTTCCCTGGCCTGGCACAGCCATACCGATGAGGACGAGATGTTCATGGTCCTCAAAGGCCACCTCCGCATCGAGATGGAAACCGGCGTGGCCGAGCTGTCCGAAGGCGAAATGTTCGTCGTGCCCAAAGGCGTGCGCCACAACCCGGTGGCCGAGGAAGAGTGCCACATCCTGCTGATCGAGCGCAAATCCACCCTGCACACCGGCGACGTGGCTACCGACAAGACCCGCTCGCTGGCGGACCAGCTGCGGCCGGTGTAAGGGGCGCACCGCGTGCTATGGGCTGCCGTTTTGGTGCTGGCTGTGCTGGTCGACTGGCGGCTGGGCGAACCGCCCGTGCGCTGGCACCCTGTGGTGTGGATGGGCAACTACCTGGGCTGGGCCGGGCGACGCGTAGCACCTACCACGCCCACCGCCGGGCCTGATTACAAGTCTTTTAGCCTTGGAGCCCTTGTGTGGTCTGCGGGGGCTGCTACGGTTTATGTAGCGGCGTGGTTGGTACAGAAAAGCATTCTGCAATTGCCCCAAGCCTTGGGCGCATGGCCCGGTGGACTGCTGGCGGTGCTGCTGCTGGGACTGCTGCTCAAACCCCTGCTGGCCTGGGCGATGTTGCGCAGCGAAGTGCAGGCGGTGGAAGCCGCCTTGGCTGAATCGCTGGAGGCGGGCCGCCAGCGCCTGGCCTGGCTGGTCAGCCGCGACGTTTCGGTGCTCAGCGAGGGACAAGTGCGTGAAAGCGCCATCGAGTCGCTGGCCGAGAACCTGAACGATTCCGTCGTCGCCCCTATTTTCTGGTTCGTGCTGCTGGGCCTGCCGGGCGCGGCGCTGTACCGGTTCGCCAATACCGCCGACGCGATGTGGGGCTACCGGGGCGAGCGCAACGGCCGGGTGTGGGAGTGGGCGGGCAAGTGGGCGGCCTGGGCGGATGACGTGTTGAGTTGGCTACCGGCGCGCATTACCGCCGTGCTGTTGATGGGGCTGGCGTACCGCACCGAATGGCGCGCGTTGGGACAGCAGGCGCGTTTGACACCATCCCCCAACAGCGGCTGGCCGATGGCGGCGATGGCGCTGTGCCTGGGCGTGCGGCTGGGTAAGCCGGGCACCTACACCTTGAACGCGGCGGGCCGGGTGCCACAGGCTTCCGACACGCCACGGGCCATTTTTTATGCGCAAAATGTGGTTCTAGCGCATATTTTGCTTGCGGTAGTAGCTATGATTTTGATAGAGAGATGGCTGTGAACTTTGTACACGGTGGCCCGGACGCATTGGGCGTACCACTGTTTGACTTCTCCACCAACAGCAATGCCTGCGGCCCGTGCCCCCATGCCCTGGCCGCCGTACAAAAAGCCGATGCCACCCGCTACCCGGATCCGCAGTACACGGCGCTGCGGGCCCGGTTGGCCCAGTTGCACGGCGTGGATACCGCGCGGCTACTGCTGGCGGCCAGCGCCAGCGAGTTCATCCACCGCATCAGTGCGCTGCACCGGGGGCAGGGCGTGTGCCTGCCGCAGCACCACTACGGCGACTACGCGCAGGCGGCGCAGGCCTGGAGTTTGGTGGCTGCCGATGCCCATGTTGCCCGGCTGCTGTGGGCCTGTGAGCCGTCCAGCCCATTGGGGCAGGCGCACCCGGGTCTGGCGGCGCTGGTCGACGGTTTGCAGCCGGGCCAGAGCCTGGTGCTCGACTGCGCCTACGCCCCGCTGCGCCTGGAAGGCACGCCCAGCCTGGATGCCGCGCACATGGACCGGGTGTGGCAGATGTGGACCCCCAACAAAGCCCTGGGTCTGACTGGCATCCGCGCCGCCTATGTGATCGCGCCGCTGGGGGCGGACACCGCAGCCTTGCAGGCGCTGTGCCCTTCCTGGCCGGTGGGTGCGCACGGCGTGGCGATGTTGCAATCCTGGGCTGGCGCGGACAGCCAGGCGTGGCTGGCGCAAACTGTGCCAATCTTGCGCGATTGGAAAGCCCGGCAGTGGGCCCTGTGCTCCAGCCTCGGCTGGTATTGCCTGCCTAGCGATGCCAATTTCTTTTGCGCCCAGCCGACTACGGGCGACTTGCCGCAGTTCTTGGCCCGGCTGCGCGCCCAAGGCATCAAATTACGCGATGCTGCATCTTTTGGCCTGCCTGGCCAGGTGCGGCTGGGGGTGTTGGTGCCTGCTGCGCAGGACGCGTTGGGCCAGGCTATCCATCTGTACCTGTGACCGTTGGGCTATGGCTTCAGCAGGCAAATGACTCGACAAACCTGGCATCGCCCGTGAACCGGCACACCAGCGTCGCTGCGGTAACGGCCAACCGGGTGCCGTTAGAAAAATGCAGCTCCAGCCGCACCGGCCCGGGGGCGGTGTACGGAAACGGCAGGGCGGGCAAGGCGACACCATCCACCCACAGCTTGCCGTGTGAAATGCGGCCTATGCTGTCGGCCAGCGGGCCGTCCACGGTAGCCCCAGTGCAGGCCAGCACCAGCGACTGCACGTAGCCCGGACCTGCACCCTCGGCTTGTACAAAGGCGGCGGAGAAGGCCAGAGTGAGTGCGTTGGCTGCCAGCGTAATGCTGCGCACTTCGGAGTCGTGGAATTCCAGCTGGCCTTGCATTCGGTGCTCCTTTGCGGCATGCGGTGGGTGTTTTGCCAGGGCCTTGACCCGTGTTGCAGGGCAGTTTAGCGCAGAGCCTGGGCTTTAGGTTTACGCATAAAATGGGTGTTCAGCACAGTCTGCGTAAAGACTTGTAGCTATATTTATAGTAGTAAATACCAGGCGTGTTCCCCTATGGCATTTTTCCCTTTGCATGCTCTTGGTCGGCGTAGCGTGGCCATCGGCCTGCTGGCGGCGGTACTGGCAGGCTGCACGACCGCACCGATCGAACTGAACCCGCCGCCTGCCACCAACCCACCCGCCGTCAAACACCTGCCGCGCATCGGCCTGGCATTGGGCGGTGGTGCGGCGCGCGGCTTTGCGCATGTGGGGGTGATCCAGGTGCTGGAAGAGGCAGGCATCCGCCCCGATCTGGTGGTGGGCACCTCGGCTGGTAGCCTGGTGGCATCGTTGTATGCCAGCGGCAAGACCGGCGCGCAGATGCAGCAGGTGGCCGACACCATGGAAGAGGCCGCATTCACCGACTGGACCCTGCCTATTTTTAGCCGGGGCATGTTGCGCGGCGATGCGCTGGCCCGCTACGTCAACGCCCAGGTGGCGAACCGCCCGATCGAGCTGATGCCACTGCCCCTGGGCGTGGTGGCTACCGACTTGAACAGCGGTGAAGCGGTGCTGTTCCAGCGCGGCGACACGGGCACTGCCGTACGGGCCTCCAGTGCGGTGCCCTCCGTGTTCCAGCCGGTGCGGATTGCCGGGCACGAGTATGTGGACGGCGGCCTGGTGTCGCCCGTGCCAGTGCGCTTCGCCCGGCAAATGGGGGCCGAGTTGGTGATTGCCGTCGATATCTCCAGCGCGCCCGAGGGCAATCCGGCCGATGGCACGCTGCAAATCCTGCTGCAAACCTTTGCCATCATGGGCAAAAGCATCAACACCTATGAGCTGCGCGATGCCGACCTGGTGGTGCATCCAGTGCTGCTGGGCATGAAAAGCGCCGACTTCGGCAGCCGCCGCCGGGCGATTGAGGCGGGGCGGGCGGCAATGCTGCAGGCACTGCCCGCGTTGCGCGCAGCCATGCTGGCCAAGAGCCATCTTTGAATGAAACTGGCCTGTGGCGTATATTCTGATTGGGCTAGTAGCTACTATTTATATAGCATGCAAACGAAAAAAAGCCCCGTCATTTCTGACGGGGCCTTGAAGGATTCCTGAGCCTGATGGCGTCGAAAGAACCCGAGGAGACAATTGGCGGGAACCGGGGCTCCCTAAAATTGTCTTGCAGGGTCTGCTGACAGACCCGCAGAAATTAACGCTTCTTGGTGGCAGCAGCAGCGGTGGTGCCAGCAGCGGTCACGGCTTGTGCAGCCACAGCCTTGAAGTTGGCTTCGGCAGCGTCGGAAGCTTGCTTCACAGCCTTTTGAACGGATTCAAAAGCGTTGTTGGCAGCGGACACGGCGCTCTTCATCACGGCCACAGCGGACTCGGAACCGGCAGGTGCGTTCTTGGTGGCGGATTCGATCAGGCCGGCAATCTTCTTTTGCGCTTCAGCGGATTGGCCTTCGACAGCCTTGGTGAACTCAGAACTGGTGCCCTGGGCGATGTCATACAGATGACGGCTGTAAGCAGCGGTCTTTTCAGCCAAAGGCTGCAGCAGGCTGGCTTGCAGAGCCAACAGTTCTTGTGCGTCTTTCACGCTCAGAACGGCTTGCGAGTGGCTGGAGGCTTCGGTCAAAGCAGCCTTGGAAGCGGTCAGGTTCAGTTCGACCAGCTTTTCCACGCCTTCAAAAGCCTTGGTGGTCAGACCAAACAGGGTTTCAACGGTAGCTTTGTGCGAGGCCAAGAGTTGTTCAGCAGTCATCATGTCAATATCTCCAGTTTAGAAAAAGAAAAGTTCACTATCTGCGCTGACCTTGTCCGTTGCCGGCTATGTTGCAGTGCAGCATGGAATAAATTATAGGCCGTCCATTTCAGCTTGCAATAGGCGTTTGTTGCACTGCACCATTTTAGGGATTCGACTCTATCGCTGGGCTCATTCATCCCAAGTTCACATTTCCGATGCGCGCATATTATTCAGACCACTTTGTCCTGCCCTTGCCCGATGGTCACCGTTTCCCGATGGCCAAGTACCACATGCTGCGCGACCGGGTAGCGGTGGAATTGCCCGGTGTGCAGATGCTGGAAGCCCCGCGGGCCAGCGACGGCGAGCTGGCGCTGGCCCACCATCCGGCCTATATCCGGGCCATTGCCGACGGCAGCATCCAGCAGCTCCAGCCCGCAGCCATGCGGGAAATTGGCTTTCCGTGGAGTGAGGCGATGGTGGAGCGCTCGCGCCGGTCCGTTGGCGCTACGGTAGCCGCTGTGCGCGATGCGCTGGCCGGGCACGGCATCGCCGCCAATATGGCCGGTGGTACCCACCATGCAACGGCTGAAAAAGGCGGTGGCTTCTGTGTTTTCAACGATGCTGCGGTGGCGGCACAGGTGGCGCAAGCCGAGTGGGGCCGCAAGCACGGGCACCAGCGCCTGCCTTTGCAGGTCGCCATAATCGATCTGGATGTGCACCAAGGTAACGGCACGGCACACATTTTTCAAAACGATACGAGCGTGTTCACCTTGTCGCTGCACGGCGAGAAGAACTTTCCGTTCCGAAAAGAGGCTAGCGACCTGGACGTACCGCTACCCGATGGTTGTGGCGACAACGCGTACATGGATGCGTTGGAGGCGGCGCTTGGCTATTTGGACCAGCGCTTTGCGCCGGGACTGGTGATTTACCTGGCCGGTGCGGACCCGTTTGAGGGTGACCGGTTGGGCCGCCTCAAGCTGACGTTCGACGGCATGCAGACCCGCGACCGCCGGGTCTTCGACTGGGCTTGGCAGCGCCGCGTGCCGCTGGCGTTTGCCATGGCAGGCGGCTATGGGGTGCGCATTGAAGAGACGGTGCAGGTGCAGATCAACACCTACACCGTCGCGCTGGAATATGCCCGCCGGTGGCGGGCTAGCGCCTATTAAGCAGCCAGGGCTGCAATTTCCTTCTCGGCCGAGGCCAAGGCAGCTGCTTTGGCGTCTGGCCCCATAGCCACGCCTTCGGCGCGCACAAAGCGCACATCGGTCACGCCCAGGAAGCCAAACACCACGCTGAGGTAGGTTTCTTGGTGTTCCATGGCGCGGCCACCTTCGGAGGCGGAATACACACCGCCACGGCCCAGTGCCACGATCACCGTCTTGCCACCGGCCAGACCGACGGGGCCGGTCGCGGTGTAGCTGAACGTGCGGCCCACTTGGCAGATGCGGTCGATCCAGGCCTTGAGCTGGGTGGGGATGGTGAAGTTGTACAGCGGTGCGCCGATCACGATGACATCGGCAGCCAGGAATTGCAGCACCAGTTGTTCGGAAATGGCGTTTTCAGCGCGTTGCGCCGGGGTCAGGGTCGCGTCCGTGGGCGGCATGCGAAACCCCAGGGATTCGGCCGACAGGTGGCTGGGCGTAGCCACGGCCAAGTCCAGGTGCTCGACTGTGGTGCCAGGGTGGCTGGCTTGCCACTGCGCCGTGATTTGGGCGGTGAGGCTGCGGGTAACGGAGTTGGAGCCCAGGATGCTGGAGTCGATGTGGAGCAGTTTCATGGTGTAGTTGGGTAGTAGAGCCACAAAAATGGCGATAAATAGAGTTTCTCACCACTCCAATGCTTCGATAAGTGGGTAAAAATGCACTACATCGTCCTGCTGGTGGGACGATGGAGCCAATAATGCAGGATTTGAACGACATGGCCTACTTTGCCGAGGTGGTGGAGCGGGGTGGCTTTGCCCCGGCTGGCCGCGCGCTGGGCTTGCCCAAGTCTCGGCTGTCGCGCCGGGTGGCCGAGCTGGAGGCCCGGCTGGGCGTGCGCCTGCTGCAGCGCACCACCCGCAAACTTTCACTGACCGAGGTGGGCGAGATCTACCACCGCCACTGCATGGCCATGCGCGACGAAGCCGATGCTGCGGCCGATGCTGTGGCCCAGGCACAAACCGAGCCGCGCGGCACCATCCGCATCGCTTGCCCGGTGACGCTGGCGCAAACCACGCTGGGCGAGGTGATGCCGCTGTTTTTGGCCCGCTACCCGCTGGTCAAGGTGGACATGCGGGTCAGCAACCGGGTGGTCGACCTGGTGGAAGAGGGAGTGGACGTGGCCCTGCGCGTGCGGCTCACGCTGGACGAAAGCGGCACCCTGGTGGTGAAAAACCTGGGCATGACGCGCTCCCTGCTGGTGGCCAGCCCGCAGCAACTGGCCCGCCAGGGCCACCCGGCCGAGGTGGAAGACTTGGCCCAGCTGGACTCGGTCAGTATGTCGGCCAGCGACGGACGGGCCGTGTGGCATCTGCAGGGACCAGAAGGCGTGGTCCGTACCGTAACGCACCAACCGCGCTACGTTGCCGACGATTTGCTGACCCTGAAACTGGCGGTGCTGGACGGCACGGGCATCTGTGTGTTGCCGGCCTACATGTGCGCCGAAGAAATCCGCCAGGGGCAATTGGTGCCGGTGCTGCCAGGATGGGCACCGCACCCCGGCGTGTTCCACGCAGTGTTTCCGTCTCGCCGAGGCATGGTGCCTGCGGTGCGGCGGTTTCTGGATTTTCTGGAAGAGCACCATCTGAACGATGGTCTTCAAGCTTAGGTTTTTAAAAACAAATCCCGGTCGGGCGCAAAGTTGGCGTGCAGCGGCAGCAGCGCGCCACCCAGCGCGCGCGCATCCGAGCCGATGCTGCCAGCGACCAGTTCGGTGCGCCACAGGCCTTCCCAATTGAAGTCGGCCAGCGCCAGCCGGGTACGCTCTAGCAGCAATTCCAGCAGTGGGCGGCATAGCGAACCGTCGATCACCACGGCTTCCAGGTCTAGAAACGCGGTCCCGCTGACCACGCAATGCGCCAGCGCGGCGGCGGCTTGGACCACCCAGGCGTGGGTCTCGGTGGCATTGGGTGCCATCAGTGCACGGTCGTCGTAGGCAGCGGTGGGATCCAGGCCGACCGCCAGTAGGCGCTGTTCCAGTTCCCATAGCGAGGCATGCACCACCAACTGGTCTGGCGCGGTGCCCGGCGTGGTGGCCAACTGCATGGGCAGGGAGGCGACCGCCCCCGCGTTGCCGTGCAAGCCGCCGTGCAGGTGGGAGTTGACCACCAGGCCACCGCCCACAAAGGTATCGATGAATATGTATAAAAAGGTCTTCAGGTCGCGGCCCCGGCCCGCCACCAGCTCGGCCACGCAGGCGGCGCTGGTGTCTTTGGCAAAGCTCACGGGCATGTCGGTCATGGCTTGCACCGCTGCGCCCAGGTCCAGAGCATTCCAGTCGCTGGACTGCGCGTCGGATAGGCCTAGCATCTTGTGCCAGCCACCCATCTGGAAGGGTGCGGCCACGCCAATGCCGACCAGCCGTGATGCCAGCGGACCCAGGCTGTCGCGCAAGGTGTTCAAGTGGGTGGACAGCGCGGGCAGCAGCACGGCGGTGTCGGGGAAGGCATAGGGCAAGGTGAGGCGCTGGCGCACTTTGCCGGTGAAGTCGACCAGCAGCCAGTCGGTGTTGCGGCGGCCTACTTTGATGCCGATGGAGAAGGCCCCGTCCGGGTTCAATGCCAGTGGCACCGATGGCTGGCCGATGCGTCCGCGTACCGGCTGGCGGCGCAGCAGCAGGCCGTCTTCTTCCAGCCGGGTGGTGATCAGGCCTATGGTCTGGGCCGTAAGGTGGGTCAGCCGGGCCAGGTCGGCCTTGGGCAGGCTGCCATGTTGCCGAATCGCTTGCAGGACCACCCGCTCATTGAACTGCCGCATCCCGACGTGGTTGGAGCCACGCGGGCGCAGCAGAGGGGGAGCGAGATCAGCGGTAAGGGCGTTCATGTCCGCAGATTTTCGCCGATGACTCCTTTGCGCAGAATGAAGTTGCCGAAGGGCTGCAACTCGCCCGTCAGCACGATGGCGTAGACATTGGCTACGCGTTCATAAAACGCAAAACGTTCGATCGATTCAGCTTGCTGGCCGGGCAGCAGGCTGGGCTGCAACATGTCCAGCACCTCGCGCTGCAAAGCCGAACGGTAGGGCGCCGTGGTACCCGACACCTGCATGAAGGCCACCGGGGCCTCCACGTCGGCCGCCAGCGGCAGCACCGATTCCACTGCCTGCACGGCGCGCTGCATGCCCACGCCAGGCAGGTACAGCACGGGCTTGCCAGCGGCCAGGCGCAGGGCGGTAAAGTTGGCATCTGCCAGCAACACGGCATCGTCGTGCCCCATCTCGGCCAGCACTTTCAGCAGTTCGGGCGTGAGCAGGGGGTCGATTCCTTTGAGCATGTCTTTGACCTTAGTGCGCCAGCGACTCGGCGGGCAGCTCGTCCGGGCGGATGGCCCCGGTCATCACTGCCACGGTGTCGGCCATGCTGATCTTGTGCGGGTTGAGCACGCAGCCGCGCTTGCCCAGGCGGGCCACGTGGATGCGGTCGGCAATCTCGAACACATGCGGCATGTTGTGCGAGATCAAAATCACCGACAAACCCTTGTCGCGCACCCGGCGGATCAGGTCCAGCACCATATTGCCTTCCTTGACCCCCAGCGCTGCTGTCGGTTCGTCCATGATGACCACGTGCTGCGCAAAGGCTGCGGCACGCGATACGGCCACGCACTGGCGCTGGCCGCCGGACAGTGTTTCCACCGCCTGCGTCATGGAGCGGATGCCGACCTTCAGGTCTTTCATGCGGGAGATACTTTCCTCCAGCATCTTCTTTTTGTCCAGCATGCGCAGCACATTGCCGGCAAAACCGGGGCGGCGGATCTCGCGGCCCAGAAACAGGTTTTCTGAAATGCTCATGGCAGCTGCCACCGCCAGATCCTGGTAGACGGTTTCGATACCGGCCTGGCGTGCATCCATCGGGCTCTTGAAGTTAATCCGCTGGCCGTCCAGCAGGATTTCACCTTCGTCGGGAATAGTGGCACCGGACAGGCATTTGATCAGCGAGGATTTGCCCGCGCCGTTGTCGCCAATCACCGCCAGGATTTCTCCTTGGCGCAGCTCCAGGTCGGCACCGTCGAGGGCCGTGACCTGGCCGTAGCGTTTGACCAGGCCGGTGGCCTTCATGACGATTTTGTAGGGGGGTGTTGCAGTAGACATTAACGGCCTCCTTTGCGGGACAACTGGTCAATAGTGACCGCCAAAATCACCAAGATACCGGTGATCAGCACCTGGTACACCGACTGCACGCCCATCAAGGTCAGGCCATTGCGCAGCACGCCGACGATGATGGCGCCCACCAGGGTGCCCAGAACCACGCCGCGTCCACCAAACAGGCTGGTGCCGCCCAGCACCACGGCGGTAATGGCGTCCAGGTTCTCGGTCTGCCCGGCGTTCGGGTCACCGACCCCAATGCGGGCCACCGACAGCAGCGAGGCCACGCCGTACAGAATGCCTGCCAGCACATACACGCCCAGCAAAACGCGTTCGGTGGGAATACCCGTCAGGCGCGTGGCTTCTGGGTTATTGCCTACTGCGTACACATGGCGACCAGAGGCCGTTTCCCGCAGGTAAAACCACACGCCTAAATACAGTGCCAGCATCAGCACCGTGCCGTAGGTGACGGCGGTGGCACCGATGTGAAAAGTGTTGCCGAGCATGGTCATCAGCGGTGGCACCTCGGTGACCGTTTGCGCATTGGAATACAGCTGAGTAATGGCAAATGCAATGTTCAATGTGCCTAGCGTGACGATGAACGGCGGCAGCTTGATGCGCGTGACAAGCAGGCCGTTGAGCAGGCCGAATAAGGCTGTGGCCGCAATGCCGCAGAGGATGGCCAGTGGCGCAGGCAGGCCCAAATCGGCCGACAGCTTGGTCATGACAATGCCACCCAATGCCATCACCATGCCGCACGATAGGTCGATACCGGCCGTCAAAATAATCAGGGTCTGGCCGATGGCGATCACGCCGACCACGGTGACTTGTTGCAGGATCAGCGAAAAATTGGTGGCTGATAAAAATCGTTCGTTTTGGCTGGCGAAGAAGACGCAAGCGATCAGCAGGGCAATGAACGGCCCGAGCGTGCCAATCGGCGGTAGTTTTTCTTTGAGGGTGCTCACGGTAAGCCTTGGGGAAGTAGGTTGAAAAACGGGGCAACCATGTCTGTATGGTTGCCCCGGCGGATATTCGCCATGCCGGGTTAATTACGTGCCCCAGCTATCAGCCAGAACGCAGCCCCTCAGAGACACCACGGAACCGGCTTTGCCAGGCCACAGGTATCGCCCCCTGCGTGTCGCATCGGTTTTTCAAACCCATGCGCGGGGGGGTGGCGCTGCCACACGCAGTGGGCAAGCCTGGGGGTGTTACTTATTACCCCAGCACAGATCCATACCAACCTTGGTGTCCTTGCTGTCCACACCCTTTTGTGGCTTGTCGGTGATCAGTGTCACGCCGGTGTCGGTGTAACCGCTGGCCTTTTTGCCATCCTTGGCAAACGCCACGCCTGCGGCCACGCCCATGCTGGCCATCTTCAAGGGGTACTGTTGCGAAGTGGCGGCAATCATGCCGGCCTTGACGTTCTTCACACCGTCGCAGCCGCCGTCCACCGAGACGATCAGCACGTCTTTTTCCTTGCCAGCAGCCTTCAGAGCTTGGTAAGCGCCGAGTGCAGCAGGCTCGTTGATGGTGTAGAGCAGATTGATATCGGGGTTCTTCTGCAGGCAGTTTTCCATGGCGGTCTGGCCTTTAGCCGGGTCACCGTAGCTGTCGGCCATACAAACGATTTCAGCGGTTTTGGACAGTTCGTTGCTCTTGGCATCGGCTGCTGCCAAGCCGAAGCCGGACATGAAGCCGTTGTGGCGTTGCGCGCCCACAGGGTGGCCGGGGAACAGGTCCAGCGTGGCGATCTTGGCAGGCTTGCCGGCCATGGCCGCTTTGGCGTACTGGCCAATCAAAATGCCGGCTTTGTAGTTGTCAGTGGCAAACAGGGCATCCGTGCCGCTGGCCGGGTCGGTGGGGCTGTCCAGCGCAATGAACAACACGCCCTGGGCCTGGGCTTTCTTGATGCTGGGGATGATGGCCTTGGAATCATTGGGGGTGATCAGAATGGTCTTGGCACCGGCCGCAATCATGTTTTCAATGGCGGTGACCTGGCCCGCGTTGTCGCCGTCTTGCTTGCCTGCCGCGCTCAGCAACTTGGCACCCAGCTTCTTGGCTTCGGCTTGTGCACCTTCTTTCATTTTCACGAAAAATGGGTTGGTATCGGTTTTGGTGATCAGGCCGATGACGGGCTCCGCAGCGCAAACGCTGGTGGCGGCAAAAGCGATGGCGGTCAAGACCAGGGAAGCGGTAAATTTCTTCATGTTGTCTCCGAAAAAGGAATGAACAAGGGGTTCAGTTAGGGGCAGGTGCCGTAGAAATGCGGGAGTTATTTCACTTGGCACTGCACTATAGTTATTAAATCAATTTGTTTTAGTTATCGAAAACCCTAGGATTGCTTTCTTGGGTTTAGAGAGATAGTTGCATTGAGTTACATAAAAGCTGTAGAGCTCTCTCTTTCTTCGCAGTCCACAGTGTTTGCACTTTGTGGCTGCTGAACTGTCCCTCACTCCAAAGGAACGCCATGGATTTCAAGATATCGCACCGTCTCTACCTGGCCGTAGGGCTGGCACTCATTTTGCCGGCCTTGGTGCTCACCGCCACTTTTATGGTGGACGCGCAAGGGCGCAGTACCTTTGACGAGGTGCTCAGCCGCGCCAAAGAGCGCCGGGATATCGCCGGCGCCATGCGCGATGCTGTTTTCCGCCAGGGTTTGCAGGCCCGCAACATCGGACTGCGTTCGGATGTGGATGAGATGAAGAAAGAGGTTGCGGCGCTGCGGGGATGGCAAGAACAATACAGGAAAAATTTCACACGGTTTGCCAGCCTGGCGCCCACCCCAGAAGAGCAGGCGGATCTGGCGCGGGCCGTCAAACTGGAGCAAGAGACGGTGGAGCCGCTGCAGAAGGCGGAGGAATATGCGTCCAACTTTCGCCCAGATACCGCCGCCACCATTTTGGTGACCAAGGTCAGCCCGATCCAGGACCAGTGGGCCGAGACCATAGGCCATTTGGTGGCGATCCAGGATGCCAATGTCGCCGCTGCGCTGGCCAACAACGGCTTGCAGCATCGCCAACTGGTGGGTGCTGCAGGGGGGGCATTTTTGCTCTCATTTCTGCTGGCCGCTGCCGCGGCCTGGCATATTTCTCGGGGCATTGTGCGGCCCCTGGGCGAGGCTGTAGGGATTGCGCGCCGAGTCGCCGCAGGCGACTTGACGGCACAGATAGACAGCCAGCGCACCGATGAGGTGGGCCAACTGCTGACGAGCCTGCGCGAGATGCAATCCAGTCTGGTGCGGGTTGTGGCGAACGTGCGTTCGGGTTCGGAAAACGTGGCCACCGCCAGTGCCGAAATCGCCCAGGGCAATGACGACCTGAGCGCCCGCACCGAGGGCCAGGCCAGTGCGCTGGAACAAACCGCAGCATCCATGGAAGAGCTGAGCTCCAACGTCCGGCAGAACGCCGACAGCTCCCGCCAGGCCAATGAACTGGCGATGAACGCATCTTTGGTGGCGGTGCGCGGCGGAGAAGCCGTTGGCCAGGTGGTCGAGACCACGAAGGGGATCAACGACAGCTCCCGCAAAATTGCCGACATCATCAGCGTGATTGACGGGATCGCCTTTCAGACCAATATCCTGGCGCTGAATGCCGCCGTTGAGGCCGCCCGTGCCGGAGAGCAGGGCCGTGGCTTTGCTGTGGTGGCCAGCGAAGTGCGCAGCCTGGCCGGGCGCTCGGCCGATGCGGCCAAGGAGATCAAGACCCTGATCAACACCAGCGTCGAACGCGTCGCCCAAGGCAGCGCGCAGGTCGGTCAAGCGGGTGCCACCATGGCCGAGGTGGTCGATTCCATCCGCAGGGTGACCGACATCATGGGTGAGATCAGTGTGGCCAGCAACGAGCAGTCCCTGGGGGTGGCCCAAGTGGGCGAAGCCGTGGCCCAGATGGACCAGGCAACACAGCAAAATGCTGCGCTGGTGGAGGAGATGGCTGCCGCCGCCAACAGCCTGCGCCAGCAGTCCCACGAACTGGTACAGGTGGTGGCGGTGTTCAAGCTGCGTGCAGGTGCTGAGGTGAATGCACCCTCCGCGGTACTGGGCTTCAGCGGCTGACCCTTCGATCCCGGCGGCATACCGGCCCAAGGTGCAACGCTGCTAAATACTGGAAGCCCGGCGAATCCCCTACACTTTGCGGCTCTGCCCCTGTTTCTAGGTCGTTTGGGCCCCATGCCTTCGCTTTTATGATCATCACCAGCCTGCTCGATACTGACCTCTACAAGTTCACGATGATGCAGGTCGTACTGCACCACTTTCCTGCCGCGCAGGTGCAGTACCGCTTCAAATGCCGTAACCCCGGCGTGCACCTGGCCCCGTTTGTGGACGAGATCCAGCGCGAGATCCGCGGGCTGTGCAGTCTGGGCTTTACCGAGGCCGAGCTGGGCTATCTCCGCTCCATGCGGTTTATCAAAAGCGATTTTGTGGACTTTCTGGGCTTGTTCCGGCTCAACGAGAAATACATCGTCGTCACCCCACTGCCGAATGGCGAGATTGACATCTCCATCCAGGGTCCGTGGTTGCATGTGATTGCGTTCGAGATTCCGGTGCTGGCCATCGTCAACGAGGTGTACTTTCGCCACGCGACCACCGTGCCCAACTTCACCCAGGCCCGGCAGCGGCTGCAGACCAAAATCACCCAGTTGCGCGGTGACGGCCTGGATGAGCTCAAGATTGCCGACTACGGCACCCGCCGCCGCTACAGCAAGGCCTGGCACGAAGAGGTGCTGCGTACCATGGTGGCGCAGCTGGGTTCAGGGCCTCAGGGGCAGTTCGCGGGCACCAGCAATGTATTGTTTGCTATGCAATTAGGACTGACCCCGCTGGGCACCATGGCCCACGAATACCTGCAGGCCTGCCAGGCGCTGGGTCCGCGCCTGCGTGACAGCCAGGTGTTTGGTTTTGAAATGTGGGCCAAGGAATACCGGGGCGACTTAGGCATTGCGCTCAGCGACGTGTATGGCATGGATGCCTTTCTGCGCGACTTCGACATGTATTTCTGCAAGCTTTTCGACGGTGCGCGGCACGATAGCGGCGACCCGTTCCAGTGGGGCGAGCGCCTGCTGGCGCACTACAAAAAAAACCGCGTCGATCCGCTCACCAAGGTGCTGATCTTCAGCGACGGCCTGACCGTGCCGCGCACCATCGCGCTGTACCAGCAGTTTCGTGGCCGTTGCCTGCTGGCCTTTGGCATCGGCACCAACCTGACCAACGACATGGGCGACCCGCCACTGCACGTGCCGCTGCAAATCGTCATCAAGATGATCCGCTGTAACGGCCAACCCGTTGCCAAGCTATCCGACTCGCCCGGCAAGAACATGTGCGAAGACGAAAAGTACGTGGGCTACCTGCGCCAGGTTTTTGAAATTGAGACACCCCTATGACCCAACCCGCCATCCTTGTTGCCCGCAAAATCTTCCCCGCCACCCTTGCCGCCCTGGAGCAGCACTTTGCGGTGGAATCCAACCAGGAGGATGCATCCTGGAGCAAAGCCGAGCTGATCGCCCGCTTGCAGGGCAAGGTCGGGGCCTTCACCACCGGCAGCGAGCGCATCGACGCCGAGCTGCTGGCTGCCTGCCCGCAGTTGCGCATCTGCGCCAACATGGCCGTGGGCTACAACAACTTCGACATCGACGCGATGAGCGCCGCGGGCGTGCTGGCCACCAACGCACCCGACGTGCTGACCGAAACCACCGCTGACTTCGGCTTCGCCCTGCTGATGGCCACCGCCCGGCGCATTGCCGAGAGCGAGCATTTCCTGCGCGCCGGGCTGTGGAAGAAGTGGAGCTACGACATGTTCGCCGGGGCCGAAATCCACGGCAGCACGCTGGGCATCATCGGCATGGGCCGCATCGGCCAAGGCATCGCCAAGCGCGGCGCCCACGGCTTTGGCATGAACGTGATCTACCATAACCGCAGCCAGCTGGATGCGGCGACCGAGGCGGATTGCAAGGCCCGTTTTGTGTCCAAAGAAGAGTTGCTGAAAACCGCCGACCACGTCGTGCTGGTGGTGCCGTATTCCGCCGCCTCGCACCACACCATCGGTGCGGCCGAGCTGGCGTTGATGCAACCCACCGCCACCCTGGTCAACATCGCGCGCGGCGGTATCGTGGACGACGCGGCCCTGGCCGTGGCCCTGCGCGAGGGCCGCATCGCCGCCGCTGGGCTGGACGTGTTCGAGGGCGAGCCCAAGGTCCACCCGGATCTGCTGACCGTGCCCAACGTGGTACTCACCCCGCACATCGCCAGCGCCACCGTGGCCACCCGCATGGCCATGGCGCAACTGGCAGCCGACAACCTGATCGGATTTTTAATACAAAACAAGCCGCTCACGCCCATAAACGCTACACAAGTAGCTAGCAAATAGATAGTAAATCGACAGTGTTATTGAGCTTGACCGAATGGGGGCTGCTGGCGCTGGCCGTGTTGAACCTGGCGCTGTTGCTGGCCCTGCTGCTGCGCAAACCGCCCGAGGCAGACAACTCCGCCACTAACACCGGGTTTGACCGCTTGGAGCGCGCCCAACGGGATTCCTCACGGGCCGACCGGCAAGAGCTGGGCACCAGCTTTGCCAACTTCCAGCGCACGTTGGTGCAGCAAAGTGCCGAGGCCACCCGCACCCAAAACACCCAGATTGATGCACTGGCCCAGCAGCTCGCCTTGCTGCAGCGCTCGGTCAGCGACACCCTGAGCACCCAGCTACTGGCCCTGGGCGAGTCCAACGCCCGCCGCATGGGCGAGGTGCGCGCCACGCTGGAGGCGCAGCTGCAGCAGCTCCAGCAAAGCAATGCCGCCAAGCTTGACGAGATGCGCCAGACCGTAGACGAGAAGCTGCAAACCACGCTGGAAACCCGCCTGGGCGAAAGCTTCAAGCAGGTGGCCGACCGGCTGGAGCAGGTGCACAAAGGCCTGGGCGAAATGCAATCGCTGGCGCAGGGTGTGGGCGACCTGCAGCGCGTGCTCACCAACGTCAAAACCCGCGGCATGTTCGGCGAGGTGCAGCTGGAAAATCTGCTGGAACAGGTGCTCACCCCCGAGCAGTACGGCAAGCAGATCGAAACCAAGCCGCGCAGCAACCAGCGCGTGGACTTTGCGGTGCGCTTCCCCGGCCGCAGTGCCGACGGCGCGCCCGTCTGGCTACCTATCGACGCCAAGTTCCCGCGCGACGACTACGAGCGCCTGCTAGATGCCCACGAACGTACCGACGCCGTCGCCGCCGAAGCATCCGCCAAGGCACTCGAAGCCCGCATCCGCACTGAGGCCAAGTCGATCGCCGAGAGCTACCTGGCGCCGCCGCACACTACCGACTTCGCCATCCTGTTCTTGCCGATTGAAAGCCTGTACGCCGAAGTGCTGCGCCGCCCCGGCCTGATGGACAGCCTGCAGCGCGACTACCGCGTCACCCTGGCCGGCCCGACCACCTTGCTGGCCATGCTCAACAGCCTGCACATGGGCTTTCGCACCCTGGCGCTGGAGCAGCAGGCCAGCGAGGTGTGGAAGGTGCTGGGCGCGGTGAAAACCGAGTTCGAGCGCTACGGCGAATGGGTCGCCCGCATCCGCGAGCAGGTGCAGAAGGCCTCGGATACCTTGGACAAGGCCGATACCCGCACCCGGCAGATGCGGCGGGCGCTGAAGGTGGTGGAGGCGCTGCCAGATGCACAGGCGCAGGCGATGTTGCCTGTCGGGGGGGATTTGGAGGAGGGGTGACGTTGGTGCCCAGCTTGAGCGAGTGGTTAGGCGCCACTTGGTACGGCCTGCGCGTGAAGCCTTACGCCAAGTGCCTTGGCCACCTTGAGCACCGTAGCGAAACTTGGATTTCCTTCGGCGCTGAGTGCACGATAAAGACTTTCGCGACTAAGCCCAGCGTCTTTGGCCACTTGCGACATGCCTTTGGCTCGCGCAATGTCGCCCAAAGCGCGGGCAATCCCGGCCGCGTCTTCAGATGCCTCTTCAAGCCATGCATCCAAGTAGGCTGCCATCTCTTCGGGCGTGCGCAGATGCTCCGACACGTCGTATGGAGAGGTCTTCGTCTTCACAGTTTTCTTTGCGGCTAATTTGGTCATAACGGTTACTCCACGAAACTTCGATTGAGTTCAAGGGCCTTGGCAATGTCCTTGGTCTGGGTTGACTTGTCGCCACCTGCGATTAGCAACAGCAGGCGGTCTCCGCGCTGTGCGTAATAGACCCTGTAGCCGGGGCCTACGTCGACTTTGAGTTCAGATACGCCTTCTGTCAGATTGCGATGCAAACCAGGGTTTCCGTGGATAAGACGGTCAACTCGCATCAATACGCGCCCCCGTCCGGATGGGTCCTTCAGGCCGTCAATCCAGTCGCGGTACTCGTCCGTTTTCTCGATTCGCATACGTCAAATGTAGCCCATGGGCTACGAAAATACAACGCAGGCTACGGAGGACTGCTTGTAGCGCCTGACGTTTGCGTTCAGCCGCGCCCTTGGGCGTCGGCTGGAACGGGGGGTTAGACATCGGCCTCTTCTGGCCTAGCGAAGGAGCGCTCATTTTCCGGGTGGTAGTAGAACGCCGAGCAAGATGTACGAGAGAGACAGAAGTGCAATCAAGATGGCCGCACGCCTGTGGTGTTCCAAGAAATTTGGCCCCTCTATGCGTCGAAGCGTTAGAACTGCCGAGGCGAATGTGAGGATCATGCTGACGATCCGTAAGCGTCCGGCGAACCCATCTTGAACTGAGCCCTTTCCACTCGCAAGATCGTGTGCACGCAACAGATCGTGCACACCATGCTTAAAGATTCAGAGATTTCCAGAGATACAACCCG
>NZ_JBWMAX010000188.1:0-1275 GCF_056521385.1 Rhodoferax sp. RT5P35
TTCGAAGCCGTGTTAGCCAAGAATCCTAAAAATGGCCAAGCATTGCTGGCACTGGTAGAACTCGCCGCAAGGTCGGGCGCAAACAATGAAGAGATGACCAAGCTGATTGGGAATGCCGTGGAGGCCAACCCTACGGACGCAACACCGCGTTTGTTACTGATTGACCTTTACTTACGCAACAAGGACGTCAAATCAGCCTCGTCGGCAGCACAAAATGCCGTGACTGCATTGCCCGAAAGCCCAGAAGTGCTCCATGCATTGGGCCGCACGCAACAAGCCGCTGGGGACATTAACCAAGCTATTGCCACTTTTAACAAGCTGGCAGTTATGCAGCCTTTGTCACCACAGCCTCATATGCGCCTAGCAGAAGCTCAAATGGTAGCCAAAAACAAGGAAGCTGCAGTGAGCAGCCTTCGTAAAGCGCTGGACATCAAGCCGGACCTATTGGAAGCGCAGCGTGCGTTGATCGCGCTACATCTTGACGGAAAGAGGATTCAGGACGCGCTAACCATAGGCCGTACCGTGCAACAGCAACGGCCCAAGGAGGCGGTGGGTTATGTTCTCGAGGGTGACATCAACGCTTCGCAGAAAAACTGGGATGCGGCAGCAACTGCCTATCGAGGTGGGCTCAAGCAGGTGAATGCGCCTGGGTTGGCCATCAAATTGCATTCTGTTCTATTGGCGTCTGGCAAGGGTGTTGAAGCGGATAAGTTCTCAACCAGCTGGCAAAAAGACAACGCCAAGGATGCTGCCTTTTTGTTTTATCTGGGTGATGGAGCCATTGTGCGCAAAGACTACGCCGGAGCTGAAAAGAATTATGCGGCGGTGGTCAAGCTTCAACCCAACAGCGCGGTCGCCTACAATAATTTGGCATGGGTGAGTGCCAAACTGAATAGAGATAACGCCATCGCTATCGCCTTTGCCGAGAAAGCAAATGCCTTGGCGCCAAATCAGCCCGCTTTTATGGACACCTTGGCCATGTTGCAGTCGGACAAAGGCGACTATGCGACGGCGGTGGACCTCCAAAACAAAGCGCTGATCCTTCAGCCGCAAAATGCGGTATTCAAACTTAATCGCGCAAAAATTCATATTAAAGGTGGGAAAAAAGACTTGGCGAGGAAAGAGCTGGTTGAGCTGACCAAACTTGGCGATAAGTTTGCGGGACAGGCTGAAGTTGCAGCTCTTATGAAGGGTTTGTAGATGTGTCGATTTTGTTTACTTCCAGCAGGCGACTTGGATGGTGCAAAATATAATTACTATATAAATCAATGACTT
>NZ_JBWMAX010000189.1:0-1273 GCF_056521385.1 Rhodoferax sp. RT5P35
AGGTCACCGGGCTGGGACAGGCCATGGAGCGCAATGGCATCGACAATGCCGTGCTGGATGCGAAACGGTTATTGCAGAAAATGCACCAGGCGGTTGTGGGCGGCCACGGACAGCGCGTCCAGAATGCGCACGCTGGACTTGTCAATCAGGCGGGTGTTGTTGTCTTGCTGCGTGACGGCCTGCAAGGCAACGGTGGTGGCCCGGGTCAGCGCAAACGGCACCGAGCTGGCAAGCCTCAGGGCTGGGCGAAAAACACGCATGTGCGGATTTGAAAGAACCTGGCTTTCGTCGACAAAGGGGAGGGGAGGCCGAGGGGCCTGTGGGCCAGTATCCCACAGGCGTGCTGAAAAACGTGTATACGTTCCAATTCAACGGGGAAGCGGCGGCGGATGCCGGAAGTCGCCCGAGGTCAGCGGAAACGCGGGCAGTGGCAGCCGCAGGCGCACGCACAGGCCCTGCGGCAGGATGTTCTCGGCGTCGGCGGTGCCGCTGTGGCGCAGGGCGATCTCCTGCACGATGGCCAGGCCCAGGCCGCAGCCGCCGGGCAGCTCGCTGGCGCGCCAGAAGCGCTCGAACACCCGGGGCAGGTCGGCCTCTTGCAGGCCCGGGCCGTTGTCTTCCACCTCCACCACCGCATGGCCTTGCAGGCGCTGCACCCGCAGGGTCACGGTGGCCCCGCGGCCCGCGTAATGCAGGGCGTTGTCGATCAGGTTGCTGAGGGCTTCGCGCAGCAGCAGCTTTTCGCCCTGGGTGACCAGGCTGTCTTCGCCCTCGTAGCCCAGGTCGATACCGGCGCTGATGGCGCGCGGGGTCCATTCGCGGGCCACTTCGCGGGCCAGCGCGGCCATGTCCAGCGGCTGGGGCGTGATGTCGGCCTCGGTACGCGCCAGCGCCAGCAACTGGTGTACCAGGTGGGCGGAGCGCTTGGCCCCGGCGTGCACCTTGGTCAGCCGCTCTTGCAGGGCCTGCGGGTCGCGCTCGGCCAGGGCCAGCTCGGTCTGGCTGATCAGGCCCGCCAGCGGGGTGCGCAGCTGGTGGGCGGCATCGTTGATGAAGCGCTTTTCCTGGCCCAGGCTGCGTCGCACCGCGGCCAGCATCTGGTTCACCGCCTCGGCCAGCGAATGCACCTCCAGCGGGGCCTGGGTCATCTCGATCGGCAGCAGGGTGGTGACGCTGCGGTGGGCCCGGTCGCCCAGCAGGGCTTCCAGGCGCTTGAGGGGCTGCAGGCCGCGGCCCACGCCGATGAACACCACGGTGCCGATCAGCGCGCCCA
>NZ_JBWMAX010000190.1:0-1271 GCF_056521385.1 Rhodoferax sp. RT5P35
CCGGGCAGCCGCAGGCGGCGGCCTCAATCAGGTTTTGTCCGCCGAAAGCGGCGAAGCTGCCGCCCAGCAAGGCCACATCGGCCAGGCCGTAGTAGCGCGCCATCTCACCCAGCGAGTCGCCCAGCCACACATCGGCAGGCTTAGGCCCCTCGGCCCACTGGCTGCGCCGTGACAGGCTGAACCCTTGCGCCACCACCAGCGCCGCCACCGCATCAAAGCGTTGCGGGTGGCGTGGCACGACCAGCCACTGCACATCCATCACTCCTAATTTAGGAGCTGCTTGCGCTGATGGAATAAGCGCTGGAGGCCTAAAAGACTGTAAATACTGCAGCAAAAGCAGTTCTTCACCTTCGCGGGCGCTGGCCAGCAGCACCACCGGTCGCCCTGCCCTGCGCCATGCCCGTCCCGCAGCGAGTTGTTCGGCGTTGGGCGTGGCGTCGAACTTCAGATTGCCCAGCACCACCGGGGCCGGAGCGCCCGCCTCCACCAGCCGCTGGGCATCGGCAGCGGTTTGCGCCCACACGGCGGTCAGCGCGCCAAAGGCGGGCCGGGACAGGGCCGACAGCCGCTGTGCCTGGCGCAACGATTTGGCGCTGAGCCGGGCGTTGGCCAGCACCACCGGCACGCCCGCCGCCTGGCAGGCCGCCAGCAGATTGGGCCAGATCTCGGTTTCCATCAGGATGCCGATACGGGGCTGGAAATGCCGCACAAAGCGCTGCACCGCGCCCGCGCTGTCCCAGGGCTGCCAGACCTGCACGTCGCCCGGCTGCAGCAGCGCCTGTCCCTCGGCCCGGCCCGTGGCGGTGCCATGCGTCAGCAGCAGGCGCAGGCCCGGCATCTCGCGGCGCAAGGCGGCCAGCAAAATGGCCGCGGCCCGGGTTTCACCCAGCGACACGGCGTGCACCCACACAAAGCCCTGGCCGGGTGGCTGGCTGTAATGGCCAAAGCGCTCGGGCACCGCCACGGCGTAGCCGGGCTCGGCCAACGCCCTGCGGCGCAGCTTGCGGCGCAGCACGGGAATTGCTAGCCAGACCAGCAGGGAATACAGACGCAGGATCAATGCGCCGAGTCCCGTAGTGCGGCCAGGGCGGAAGCTTGCATCCAGGCGTTCCACACCGCGTTGACGCTGGGCGTGGGGTCGGAGAACACGCTGACCTGGTGGTCGCGGTTCTGTGGGCCGGTGCGCCAGACGGTGTCGAAGTTGTAGATCTTGACCAGCGGCAAATCCAGCGCGGTGGCGATCAGGCTGGTGCCGTTGTCTACGCCGATCA
>NZ_JBWMAX010000191.1:0-1270 GCF_056521385.1 Rhodoferax sp. RT5P35
ACCGCTTATGACGTGGTGCTGATTTTGAAGCGGGGCCGCCACGATGTGCGCGGCTGCTCGGTCAAGCTGGTGTCCGAGCGCGCCGAGGTCGATCCCAAGGTGTTCACCAAGATCAACATGCATTTCACCGTGACTGGCAAAGGCATTCCCGCCACCGCGGTCGAGCGCGCCATCGCCATGAGCCACGGCAAATACTGCTCCGCCACCATCATGCTGGGCAAGACGGCAGAAATTACCACCAGCTTTGATCTGGTCGAAGCGGCTTAAACAGGACTTACGCAAGTTCCCCCTGTAAGCCCGAAGGGTGGTACAGGGGCGCCGCGTAAGTACTATTAAATCTTGTACGCCACGGTGGTCATCACCTTGGCGGCCAGCGTCATCAGGGTTTTGACAGGCGCGGGCAGGTCCAGCGCGCCGGCCAGCGTGGCCTGTTGCGCGTGGCGCTCTTCGTCGTCTTTCATCTGCACCACGATGGCGCGCGAGGCATGGTCGTCGGCGGGCAGGTGTGCCAAGTGGCTTTGTAGATGCGCAGCCACCTGGTTTTCGGTTTCCACCACAAAGCCCAGGCTCCAGCGGTCACCGCCGAACTGACCAGCGGCCAGCCCGAGCCCAAAGGCCCCGGCGTACCACAGGGGATTCAACACGCTGGGGTGGCTGCCCAGCTCGTCCAGCCGCTGGCGCGTCCAGGCCAGGTGATCGGTTTCTTCGTCTGCGGCGTGCAGGAAATGGCTGCGCAGCGTGGGGCTTTGGGTGACCAGCGCCTGCGCGGTGTACAGCGCCTGGGCACACACCTCGCCCACATGGTTGACCCGCATCAGGGCCCCGGCCTGCGCTTTTTCGACTGCTGACAGTTCGGTTATTTCTCCCGGCAGGGTCGGGCAGGGCTGGGCCGCACGCGGCGTGGCAAACAGGGTGCGCAGGGCTGCGTCGGCAGTGGTGAAAATTTTGTCTGTGGGGCTCATGGACACAAGTCAATCCTCTGGGAATTGTCGTTTTAACAAAATTCGATTATCCGCGCTTGCTCCATGGATGCCCGGAAACGAAAAAAGCCCCTTTCGGGGCTTTTGAAGGTTTGGATTGAACCTTAGAACGAATGCATCACGCCAACTGCAGTGCGAGTAGCCGTGGTATTCCCAGCTGTCACCAAGCCCGAAGTCATCGCCAGATCACCAGCCGCCGTGGAGCCAGCTTTCACATAGGTCAGCGAAGCGTAGGCAATGGTTCGCTTGCTCAAGGCATATTTGCCCATTGCAATGAATTGTTCACCTTT
>NZ_JBWMAX010000192.1:0-1270 GCF_056521385.1 Rhodoferax sp. RT5P35
GGCTTTAGTGTTTGCCGCTTTTGCAGAAAGAGTTGGGAGCGATGATGGTACAGGCTCTATTCAAACCGCGGTAGATCGCGCGGCGATGGAAGTTGCCGGTAGTATGTGGTTTCCACAACTGAAGAGCGCACTAATTCAAGAGTTCTGTCGGAGGCCCTCTGATAGGCGAGCGAATCCTGGCAGTCTCTGGGCTCAAGTTGAGGTGGCTTGCTGGAATAAAACTTCTGTTACCCCTAAAGAATTTTGCTCGGAATTAGTTGCGCGACTTAAATCTGGTAATCGTGAACAAAAGATATCCGCCGCACTAACTTTGATGCAAGCCGCATTTGAAGGACGCGTCGTGGTCGTAGAAGGCCTTCTCGAAAGCCTGTTGCTAATTCTTACTCAACCAGACCTTCCAGCAGCGCAAGCCGCCGCTTGGGCATTAGGATGGCTCAGCTCCCGTAGCTATAAGTCGCGAGAGCGAAAATCGGTTTGGTTGGCAAAAGGTGTCGAAGTAGACCAATTGTGTAAGGTTTTGGAATCAGTTTCTTCAGATGAGAGCTTTACTAGTCAATGGATAGTGAGCATTCTTGGTGCCAGCAAGGACCTCCGAGCATTGCATCCATTATTTAGGCGGTTAAGCGATCCAGTAGATGATGTCCGCAGGACAGTAGTCCTTGCGCTTGAGAAGTTAGGCGACAGGCAAGCTGTCAGGCCGCTCCTAGCCACGCTGAATGACACGGCGGTCGCTGTTCGTATTGCCGCCATCTCTGCGCTTGCAAAGTTAGGTGACAAGCAGGCCGTTGAGCCTATTCTCGCTATGTTGGACTACCCAGCGGACATTGTCCGCAAGGCGGTCATCGCCGGACTTGGGCAGTTAGGTGACAAATTAGCTGTCGAGCCGCTCCTGGCCAAGCTGGACGATACAGCTGTCGATGTACGAATTGCCGTCATCTCTGCACTTGCGGTTTTAGGCGACAAGCAGGCAGTTGAATCGCTCCTGGTCAAGTTGGATGATACAGAGGCAGACGTACGTGTAGCTGTCATATCTGCACTGGTGCAATTAGGGGATAAGCGAGCAGTCGAGCTGCTCCTGGCCAAGCTAGACGATACAGAGGTCGAAGTGCGCATGGCCGTTATCTCTGCGCTTGCAAAGTTCGGCGATAAGCAGGCCGCTGCGCCGCTCCTGGCCATGCTGGACGATTCAGATCGCGATCTGAGTTCAACCGTAGCGGCGGCCCTTCACGTTTTAGGTGAGCCAAAAGGAATTGCAGCGCTGAATCGTGAT
>NZ_JBWMAX010000193.1:0-1265 GCF_056521385.1 Rhodoferax sp. RT5P35
ACCGGCGATGAACCGGGCGGCGGGCACTTCGGCCAGCAGCGTGGCCAGTTGGGGCGGGGCCTCGCGCGTGTCGGCCACGGTGACCTGCGCGCCGTGCTGGGCGCACCAGCGCGCCATGGCCAGGCCAGACGCACCGAGGCCCAGGATCAACACAGGGAGGTCTTGCAAGTGCCGCATAGTCTTAACGCAGCTTCAGCGTGGACAGGCCCACCAGGCACAGCAGCATGGTGATGATCCAGAAACGCACGACGACCTGGGTTTCCTTCCAGCCGCTTTTCTCGAAGTGGTGGTGCAGCGGGGCCATCTTCAGGATGCGCCGCCCGGTGCCGGTTTTCTTCTTGGTGTACTTGAACCAGCTGACCTGCAGCATCACCGACAAGGCCTCGACCACGAAGATGCCGCCCATGATGGACAGCACCACTTCCTGGCGCACGATCACCGCCACGGTCCCCAAACCGCCGCCCAGCGCCAGCGCGCCTACATCGCCCATGAACACCTGCGCCGGATGCGTGTTGAACCACAAAAACGCCAGCCCGGCACCGGCCATGGCCGCGCAGAACACCAGCAGCTCGCCCGCGCCGGGGATGTGCTGCAAGAACAGGTATTTGGAGTAGACCGAGCTGCCCGTCACATAGGCAAACACGCCCAGCGCCGAGCCCACCAGCACCACCGGCATGATGGCCAGGCCGTCGAGGCCGTCGGTCAGGTTCACCGCATTGCTGGAGCCCACGATGACCAGGTAGGTGAGGATCACAAAGCCCAGCACACCCAGCGGGTAGCTGACTTCCTTGAAGAACGGCAGTTGCAGCCCGGCCTTGGGCGGTAGGCTCAGGTCAAAGCCCGACTGCACCCAGCTGAAAAACAGCTCCAGCACCCGCATGTTGGAACTCTCCGAGATGCTGAACACTAGGTACAAAGCGGCGACCAGGCCGATGACCGATTGCCAGAGGTACTTTTCACCGGAGCGCATGCCTTCGGGATCTTTGTTGACCACTTTGCGCCAGTCATCAGTCCAGCCGATGGCGCCAAAGCCCAGCGTCACCAGCAACACGATCCAGACAAAGCGGTTGCTCAGGTCAAACCACAACAACGTGGAGACCGTGATGCACAGCAGGATCAGCACGCCCCCCATGGTGGGCGTGCCACTTTTGCTCAGGTGGGACTCCATGCCGTAGCCCCGAATGGGCTGACCGCTCTTCAATTCAGCGAGACGACGAATGCCGTACGGCCCAGCCGCCAGCCCCATCAAGAGCGCGGTCAGCGCC
>NZ_JBWMAX010000194.1:0-1260 GCF_056521385.1 Rhodoferax sp. RT5P35
CAGCGATCGCCGCCCCAGCCCGCACACGCCGTGCCCGCTGGTGCAGCCTGCGCCGTAACGCGTGCCCACGCCCACCAGCAGCCCGGCCAGCACCAGCGTACCGGTGCCCGCGTCGATCTGCGGCACGGGCAGCGGGGCAAACTGCAGGTACACCAGCGGCGCACCCACCAGGCCCAGCACAAAGGCCAGCCGCCAGGCGATGTCGCCCCGCGTGGGCACCAGCAACCCGCCCAGCACACCGCTGATACCGGCAATGCGCCCGTTCAGCAGCACGAACAGGGCGGCGGCCAGGCCGATCAGCGCGCCACCAGCCAGCGATGCCAGCGGGGTGAAGTGGTTCCAGTCGATGGCCATCACGCCTCCTTGGGACAGTACAGGCGGTACAGCACCGCCAGGATGTCCAGCATCGCCGGGTCGGCGACGCTGTAGTAAATGTTCTTGCCCTCGCGGCGAGGGCTGATTACGCCTTCGCTGCGCAACACGCCCAGCTGCTGCGACAGCGTGGGCTGGCGGATGTCCAGCTGCAGCTCCAGGTCGCCGACGCACATTTCGCCCTGCGCCAACTGGCACAGCAGCAGCAAACGGTCTTCATTGGCCAGCACTTTCAGGGCGGCCACCGCGTGGTGGGCGGCACCCCGCAGCACGGCGGGGTCGATGGCAGGGGGGGCTTGTGTCATGGAGTGGGTGGAGAGTGGATTTGCTTTCATTATATTTATTTATATAATATATGTCAACCAACTGTAGGACCCCACCATGACTACCCGCTTGCACACCGAAGGCTTTTTTGACCCCGCAACCTGGACCGTGTCGTACATCGCCTGGGACCCGGCCACCCGCCGCGCCGCCGCCATCGACCCGGTGCTGGACTACGACTTCAAGTCGGGCCGCACCGCCACCGCATCCGCCGACCGGCTGGTGGCCTATGTGCGGGCGCAGGGCCTGCAGCTGGACTGGATTCTGGAAACCCATGCCCATGCCGACCATCTCTCGGGCGCACGCTATCTGCAAAAGCAGCTGGGCGGGCGCATCGCTATCGGTGAGCGCATCCGCGCGGTGCAGGCCACGTTCAAAAAGCTGTTTAACCTGGAGCGCAGCTTTGTGCCCGACGGCAGCCAGTTCGACCACCTGTTCCAGGACGGCGAAACCTTCCACATCGGCGAAATCGAGGCCACCGCCCTGCTGGTGCCCAGCCACACCCCGGCCGACATGGCATACCGCATGGACGGTGCGGTGTTTGTGGGCGACACGCTGTTCATGCCC
>NZ_JBWMAX010000195.1:0-1260 GCF_056521385.1 Rhodoferax sp. RT5P35
GGCTGAACAGCCAGTTTCGTTATTTCCAAATATGCTAAACGGCATATTGGTAGAACAATAAAGTAGTTTGGAATAGGGTGGCGGGCTTTTATAGTCGCGCCCTATGCAAGATTTAGCGTTTGTTTTTGCCGGTTTTTTTGTCGGCTTCGTGGTGGGATTGACCGGTGTGGGCGGCGGCTCGCTCATGACCCCCATCCTGATCTTCTTTTTCGGCATGAAGCCCTACCTGGCCATCGGCACCGATCTGCTGTTCGCCTGCTTCACCAAGATGGGCGGCACGATCAAGATGGCCCGCTCGCGCATGGTCAACTGGCGTATCGTTGGCACACTGTGTGCAGGCAGCATCCCGGCTTCGCTACTCACCCTGTGGGTCTTGCACACCCTGGGCCCTGCCAACGCCCAGGTGCAAAAAGCCATGACCACCACCCTGGGCGTGGCCTTGCTGCTCACCGCCGCTGCCACTCTGTACAAAAGCATCCGTGGCAAATCAACTCCTCGCAACATCAGCGCGGAGAACATGGCCGCAGCCGAGCGCCCGCGCCACTGGAGCCTGCCGCTGCTGTTTGGCGCTTTCATCGGCACGCTGGTCACGCTCACCTCGGTAGGTGCAGGCGCCATCGGTGTCACGGTGCTGATGCTGCTGTACCCGCTGCTGCCGCTGCAGCGCATTGTGGCCGCCGACATCGCCTACGCCGTGCCCCTGACCCTGGTGGCGGGCCTGGGCCACGCCGGGCTGGGCTCGGTCGATTGGCCGCTGCTGGCCAAGCTGCTGGTGGGCTCGCTGCCCGGTATCTGGCTGGGTTCGCACCTGATGCTCAAAACCTCGGACCGCGTGATCCGCGGCCTGCTGTCCCTGCTGCTAGCTTATGCAGGCACCAAGTTACTCGCACTTTAAAATCGCAGGTTGCCCTGCCCCACGACCGTAAAAAAATGTACCAATACACTGAATTCGACAAACAGTTCGTCAAACTGCGCGCCGCCCAATTCCGCGACCAGCTGGAACGCTGGCAAGGCGGCACCCTGGCCGAAGACGAATTCCGCCCGCTTCGCCTGCAAAACGGCTGGTACGTACAGCGTTTTGCGCCCATGCTGCGCGTGGCCGTGCCCTACGGCGAGCTGTCCAGCGCCCAGCTGCGCGTGCTGGCCACCATCGCCCGCGACTATGACAAAAAAGACGCGCACGACCTCAGCAAGGCCAACCCCGGCCTGAGCGACCTGCACAGCCTGCCCAGCGCCTGCGCCCACTTCACCACCCGCCAG
>NZ_JBWMAX010000196.1:0-1258 GCF_056521385.1 Rhodoferax sp. RT5P35
GGCTTGCAGCAGCGCTTGCTCTTCTGCCGACATGGCGGGCAGGTCCAGGTGGCGGGCGTTGCGTTCGTAAATGTCCAGTGCTTCAAAGGGCGTGAGGGTGTCTGTGCCGTGCACCTGCCACGCCAGCGCGCGCAGCTGCGGATAGTCGGCCAGTACCACACGGGCCGGAATCCAGCCTGTTCTGTCGGGCGGTTGCGCCGCGCTTGTGCGCTCGTCGGTTGCGCTGCGTGCCTGTAGCACCATGCCCAGCGCCGCCAGCGCGTTGCACCACGCCCCCATGGTGACCGAGGGCTCGCCTTTCTCGATGCGGTGCAGCGTGACACGCGACACCCCTGCGGCCTCGGCCGTGACGGTGGCGTTCAGGCGCAAGGCTTTGCGTTGGCTGCGAATCTGCGCGCCCAAAGCCTGTAGCTGGGCGGCACAGGGTAAGTTTGAAAGCGGTGTGATGGGAAGCATAGTGTTTCTCATTGTTTGCAAAAATGGTGTTTTGTCAAGTATGAGAAACACAATGAGTCTGCTAAGCGGCTTTGCGAAGACTACGGCCCATGCCAGATTCGCCGGCGTAAAGTAGCCTGGTTTGCAACTTTTCAGCCGCACCCCATGAGCAACCTCCCTTTCTACCCCATCGGCACCCCCGGCCAAACCTGGGGCGACACAGAGCGGGCCCAGTGGCGTGCCCGCCAGGTGCGCCAGCGCAGCTATGCGGATGACGTGTTGCCGCGCATCGAGCATCTGCGGGCGCGCTTTGACGTACTGCCCTATGGCGAAGTGGCCTATGCGGACGAGCGCTTCCCCCTGTTTGCCATCCGCAGCCGGGGCTGGAACAGCGCCTTGCCCAGCGTGCTGGTGACCGGCGGCGTGCACGGCTACGAGACCAGCGGCGTGCTGGGTGCGCTGCGTTTTCTGGAGGCGCACGCCGAAGGCTATGCGGGCCGGGTGAACCTGCTGGTGGTGCCCTGCGTCAGCCCCTGGGCGTACGAGCGGGTGCAGCGCTGGAACTTCGATGCTCTGGACCCCAACCGCTCGTTCCGCCCGGACAGCCCCGCGCAAGAGTCTGCGGCCTTGCTGCACCTCATCGAACCCCTGCGCGGCCAGTTCACCGCCCACATCGACCTGCACGAAACCACCGACACCGACGAGCCCGAATACCGCCCCGCCGTGGCCGCCCGCGACGGCCAGCCCTTCGAGCCCGCCACCATCCCCGATGGCTTCTACCTGGTGGACGACACCGCCAACCCCCAGCCCGCGTTCCAGCAGG
>NZ_JBWMAX010000197.1:0-1253 GCF_056521385.1 Rhodoferax sp. RT5P35
GCTACCGACATGGGCCTGGAGCGGCAGCGCGAAGATTTTGGACAGACCCTGGGCTGGTGGGGCGTGCCGTCGGGGCCGTACCTGGTGATTCCGCTGCTGGGGCCCTCCACGGTGCGGGACATCTCGGCCTGGTCGGTCAATGCCTACGGCAACCCGCTGAAGGTGTTTCCCGATGCCGGCACGCGCGACCGCCTGGCGGGCCTGAACCTGGTGGACACCCGTGCCAACCTGCTGCGCGCCACCGAATCGCTGGAAGAGGCCGCGCTCGACAAATACTCCTTCACCCGCGACTTCTATTTGCAGGTGCGCGACAACGATGTGTACGACGGCAACCCGCCCGAGCCCAAATAAGCCCCCAAGTACAAAGCCCCTGCGTCAACCGTTGGGGCGCATTTTCATTAAGGTAGTGCGGATGTTCCGCGTAGAGAAAGTCAGTATGAAACGTCGTTTGTTAGGCCAATGGGCCGCTGGAGCTGTGTTGGCGGTAGCTGCAACTTTCAATGCCATGGCCGCCGATGAAGCGCCAGACGCGCTGGTCAAGCGCATCTCCACCGATGTGCTCTCCACTATCAAGGCCGACAAACCCCTGCAACAGGGCAATGTGGCCAAGGTCATGGTGTTGGTAGATGCCAAGATCATGCCCAACGTGGACTTTGCGCGCATGACCTCCTCTGCCGTAGGCCCCGGCTGGCGCCAGGCCACGCCTGAGCAGCAGAAAAAGCTGCAGGACGAGTTCAAAACCCTGCTGGTGCGCACCTACTCCGGCGCGCTGGCCCAGGTCAGCGACCAAGAGGTCAGCATGAAGCCCTTTCGCGCCAGCCCTGACGACAAGGAAGTGCTGGTGCGCTCTGAAGTCAAAGGCGGTGGCGACCCCATCCAGCTCGACTACCGGTTGGTCAAAACCCCCGGCGAGGGCGCGGGCTGGAAGATCTACAACCTGAACGTGCTGGGCGTGTGGCTGGTGGAAACCTACCGCAGCCAGTTCGCCAGCGAGATCAACGCCAAGGGTGTGGACGGCCTGATCGCCAGCCTGGCCGCGCGCAACCAGGCCAACGCCAAAAAGAACTGACATGCTGGTGCTGCCCGCCGAGCTGACCCACGCGCAGGCCACGGCCTCGCTGCGCATGCTGCTGCAGGGCCTGCGCTCCCAGACCGGCGCGGCGGTGGTGGTGGATGCCACCGCGCTGGCCCGCTTCGACTCGTCCGCCCTGGCTGTGCTGCTGGAGTGCCGCCGCGAAAGCTTCAGTCGGGGC
>NZ_JBWMAX010000019.1:0-75435 GCF_056521385.1 Rhodoferax sp. RT5P35
CTGGGCCGCGTCGCCCTGGGTGTATTCGCCGATCACATCGCCCAGGTTGGACGGGTTGATGTTGGGGGCGTAGCTGGCACCCGCGATCCATTGGCCGTTGATGTAGTTGTCGTGTTTCATAGGTCTGGAGGTGAAAGAGTTGGCGTTTCGATACGGTAAAAGCGCAGGGCGTTGTCGCACATCACGGCCTGCTGCTGCTTAGGAGCCAGGTCGCCCAGGATCCGCTGCATGCCGGCGACCAGGTCGCGGTAGCCGATGCGCAGGCCGGCAACTGGGAAGTTGCTGGCGAACATGCAGCGCTGCCAGCCAAAGATGGCCAGTGTTTCGCGCACGATGTAGGCGTTGTCCTGCCAGTTCCAGGGCTGGTCGCGCAGTCCAAATTCGGACAGCTTGACGTGCACGTTGGGCTGCTGCGCGAGCACTTCCATGGCATTGCGCCAGCATTGCAGCCCCTCGGGGCTGCGGTCCCAGGCAAAGCCGTGGTGGTTCAGCACGATGCGCAGTTGGGGAAACTGCGCCGCCACCTCGGCGGCCTCGGCCAGGTGCCAGTAGGGCACGCGCAAATCCCAGCTCAGGCCGTACTGGTCCAGCAGGGCCAGGCCGCGCAGCCAGCGTTCGTCCTGCATGGTGCCTGGTTGGCCTTGCACGCTCGCCCCTGCCTGTGCTGCGGTCACCGGCTTGCTGCGGATGCCGCGTACCAGCGGATGGCGCATTTGCTCCTGCAGCCGCTCCGCAGTTTCAGGTCGGTCCAGCCAGACATGGGCTACCACGGCATTTGGGAATCCGTATGTGGCATGCATCTCGTGCAACCAGGCAGTTTCGGCCACCTGCTGGCTGCGGTCGCGTTCGGCCTCCACATGCACGGTGGCGACCACCTGGCTGCTGTGGCTAATGGCGCGGTAGTCGGGCGGCAGAAAGTTTTGGCACAACGATCGGTAGTCGCCCAGAAAAAATGCCTGCGGGTCGTAGCCGTGCTGCAGCCAGGGGTAGCTACCCAGCGACAGGTCCCACAGGTGGTGGTGGGCATCCACGACGGGCATTGCATCCATCAGTGTTGCCAAACGTAGGAAGAATCGGGTTCGCGCAGGGTTTTGATCTCCTGCTCGAATTCGAAACTGTCCAGATTGAGGCGGCGCACGGTCTCGTCCTGGAACGAGATATAGACCGCACGGTCCAGTGGATGGAAGGACAAGGCCAGGGGATTACTGGGTAGCTTGAAGCAGTGCTGCTCATGCAGATCGGTGTCGAATATCGACAGCGAATGTTCGCCCGAGTTGGTGGTCAGCAGCAGGTCCTGGCCGTTGGCGCCGCGGAAGCGGTAAACCCGGTTCGGATCACGCCGTGTTTTACCCCGGGCCACGATTTGCATGCTGGCGGTATCTACCGCCACGATGGTGTCGTCGCCGCGATTCGCCACATACAGCAGCGATTCATCCGCAGACAGCACATTGCCCTCGGGCACCGGGCCGGGCACCATGGCCACAGGGGTGAAGGTCGGGTCGTTCGGCTTGATCTTGGTGACAGTGTTGGACAGCAGGTTCAGTGCATACGCTGTATTGGCATCCCGGGTCAGTGCAAACAAATGGGTTTTATAGCCGCCTGAGGCCACGGCCAGATCGGGTACGTGGCGGTTCACCGGGTCTGAGAAGCGCAATAAGGTGTTGTGCGCTTCGGACATCACATACAAACGTCCTTGCGCGTCCACGGTCAGACCATGGGGCCGGTAGAACGGCCAGATGTTCAGGGTATGCACATGTGCACGCTTTTCCAAGTCGATCACGAACACCGAATGTCCACCTACATCCCCCAGATGGCTGGCGGTCTCTATGCCGTAATGCCCTACATAGGCCAGCCGCCGCACCGGGTCCACGGTGAATTCGTGCGGGAAGTTGGGCAGCACGATGTGCTTTTGTGCCTGACCGGTGGCCAGATCGTAAAAACTGAAGGTGTGGGCACACTTTTGAACCAGCAGCAGAGTTTCTTGTTGGGGCATCATGGGTTCCAGTAGTGGTTTCAGTGAACGTCGGCGCTCAAGAATTGCCGCATTTCCGGCGTCTGCGGATTTGTGAAGAGCTCTTGTGAAGGGCCGGACTCCCATATCCGGCCCTGGTGCATAAAGACCGTGGTGTTGGCAACCTTGCGGGCGAACGCCATTTCATGGGTCACCAGCACCATGGTCATGCCTTTACGGGCCAGGGTTTCCATGACGCTCAGCACTTCTTGCGTCAACTCCGGGTCCAGCGCGGATGTAACTTCGTCAAACAGCATCACGCGCGGTTTCATCGCCAGCGATCGGGCAATGGCCACGCGCTGCTGCTGGCCGCCCGACAGCGTGTCGGGATAGACATCGAACTTCTCGCCCAAGCCCACCAGCTTCAGCGCTTCCTCTGCGTCCTTACGGGCTTGCGGGCGTTTCATTTTCTTCACCACCATAGGGGCCAGCATGATGTTTTCGCCGACCGACAGATGCGGAAACAGGTTGTAGCTCTGGAATACGATGCCTACATCGGCACGCAGTGCGCGCAGATGCTTGGGGTTGCTGTCCAGCGTGTGGCCTGCCACCGTGATGCTGCCGGCATCAATCGTCTCCAGCCCATTGATGCAGCGCAGCATGGTGCTTTTGCCTGAGCCGCTGCGGCCGATCAGGGCAAAGACCTGTCCGGTTTCGACGCTGATCGAGGTTCCTTGCAGAACCTTGACGGTGCCAAAACTTTTATGGATGTTGTTGACTACGATCTCAGGCATGGGATTTCCTTTCCAGCCTGCGGCTGAAGTATGAAAGCGGGTAGCAGACGCAAAAATACAGTGCTGCCACGATGAGGAAGACCGCGAACGGCTGGAATGTCACGTTGTTGATCAGTTGACCGGCTTTGGCAAGTTCGACGAAACCGATGATGGACGCGATGGACGAGTTCTTCACCACCTGCACCATAAAACCTACCGTGGGCGGCAATGAAATCTTGATGGCTTGCGGAAGAATGACGTGGCGGTACTGCTGTGCCCGGGTCATCCCCAGGCTTTCTGATGCCTCCCATTGCTGTTGGGCCACCGACTGTATGGAGCCGCGCCAGATATCGCCGAGGTAGCCGCTGACATAGATGCTCATGGAGACACTGGCTGCGATCATGGGCGGCAGGTCGTAGCCGAGCAGGCTCAGTCCGTAGTACGACAGAAACAGCAGCATCAGCACGGGTGTGCCCTGCACGATCTGGATGTAGGTGGCGGCCGCAGTTCGGATTGCGCGGGAGCGGGCCACCCGGGCCAGGGCCACGCCCAGACCCAGCACGCCACCGCAGACGCAGGCAATGCTGGCCAGCAGCACGGTCCAGCGCAAGGCGCCTAAAAAGAACAGCAAGTCATTCCAGCCAAGGGAGCGGATCATGGGAGTACCTCCTGGATAGTTGATATGGCACCGTCACCCTTGCCGCCTGGCTTTGTCTGCCGCCGCGCCAAAATGAGCCTGGCCAGCAGCGCCAAGACAGCTTTGAACACCAGGGCCAGACCCAGATAGACCAGCGTTACCAGGATGTAGACCTCAAAGCTTCGGTAGGTTTCTGAATCGATTTGCGAGGCGATGGACGAGAGCTCTTGCGTCGAGATGGCGGATGTCACGCTGGAGGCCAGCATCATCAGGACGAACTGGCTGGACAGCGCGGGATAGACCTTGGCAATCGCTGGCTTGATGACGATGTACCGAAAAATTTGCAGCGGCGTCATGCCCAAAGATGCCCCCGCTTCAATTTGTGAACGGTGTATGGAGTCGATACCGGCGCGGATGATTTCTGTGGAATAGGCACCCAGGTTAATGACCATGCCGATAAGCGCGGCCTCGGTGGCCGTCACCCGCATGTGCAGCGCGGGCAAGCCAAAAAAGAGGATGAACAGCTGTACCAGAAAAGGCGTGTTGCGCACTACTTCCACATACGCGTCGATGCAACTGCGTATGCGCCCGCCATGGATCCAGCGCACGCCGCTTGTTGCTATGCCGATCGCGGTTCCGAAGAAGATGGCGCCGGCCGAAAGCTCGATGGTCATGAGCGCACCTTCGGCCAGTTGGTCGAGGTGCGCCAGGACCGGCTCGAATTGAAATTGATATGCCATGAGATTCTCCGGTCCTCCGCAAACCAGGCTGCGATGCGCGCCATCTGTTGCAGGGGAAAATTTGTATCAAGGGCGGGGCGGCAGGGTCAGCGGTTGCCAGGGGCTTCGGCATCGGCGCAAAGTGGTGTGCGGCAACTTGCGCGGGGATGCTAAGCCGAGATCGCTGGCCGTCACCGTCCGGCCAGGGGCTTAGGGCTTGCTCAGGTCGGCCAGCGGGTTACCCGTCCATTTCAGCGCTATCTTGTTCAGCTCGCCCGATGCGGTCATCTTGGCGATGGCTTTGTTCAGCCAGTCGCGCATCTCGTTTTCTTCCAGCCGCACCGCCATGGCATTGGGCTGGTGAAAGAAGGTGAACTTGATGGCCATATCTACGTCGGGCTGCTGCTTCATCACATCTTTGGCGACACCGTCTGGAACGGCTGCGGCGTCAATCTGCTGCGCCAGCAGGGCCTGTACCACGGTGGCATCGTCCTGGAAGCGGACGATCTGGAGGCCGGGGATGTTGGCCCGGGTCAATGCTGTTTCCTGGCTGGAGCCACGGTTGACCCCGACACGCTTGCCATTCAGGCTGTCAAGCTTGTCCAGGGCTGTGCTCTTGCCCGCCACGATGACCATCTGGAACGCACTGTATGGCGCGGTAAACATGACCACTTTGGCACGCTCTGGTGTTGCCGCCAGCGTCGCCACCAGAAAGTCGACCTTGCTGGCCTGCAATGCCGGAATGCGGGCTGGGGGCACGAGGGGCACCAACTCTGCTTTGACGCCGAGGTAGCTGGCCAGCAAGCGCGCCACATCAATGTCATAACCAGCGGGGTTGCCGTTGGCATCTACCGTTCCATAGATCGGTACGCCGGACAGAACTCCAATTTTCACGCTGCCGCGCTTGATGATCTCCTCGGACGTGATGGCGCTGGCGTGCGTCGCTACCAGACCCAAAGTTAGTGCTGCGGCGCAGAAGGCGAGCTTGCGCAGTGCGCGTTCAATTTTCTGGGAAATAGCCATAGTGTTCTCCTTGTGGATTTTGAAAATCTGTGGTGCTACAGGCGCTTTTCCAAGCCTTTCGACCTGGGCTGCAACTTCTCAAGCTTTTTAAGGCTTTGGCGCAATAGCTACCAGCGCAGGCAGCTATCAAAAAAGTAGTATTTATGCCCAGCGCAAAACCAATGGGTCCAGCCGCTTGGCGGTCTCGATCAGGCCCGCACGGACATTCGGATGCATTGCTGGCCAGGGATGGCGCGGAGCTTCGCAGCCAATTACACCGCCTTCGGCCATCAGCGACTTGGCCGTCAAGATGCCTCCCTGGCGGTTCTCGTAATTGATCAAGGGCAGCCAGCGGGTGTATGCGGCCATGGCATCCTCACGGCGGCCTGCGGCGTAGGCATCCATGATCTGGCGGATACCGTCGGGGTAGGCGCCGCCGGTCATCGCACCGGTAGCTCCGGCATCCAGGTCGGGCAGCAGGGTAATAGCCTCTTCGCCGTCCCACGGACCTTCCACCGCATCGCCGCCCAGGCGGATCAGCTCGCGCAGCTTGCTGGCAGCGCCCGCAGTTTCGATCTTGAAGTAGCTGAGCTGCTGGATCTCGCGGGCCATGCGCGCCAGGAAGGCCGCAGACAGCACTGTGCCGCTGGCGGGTGCGTCCTGGACCATGATGGGAATGTTGATCGCGTCCGACAGCCGGGCGTAAAACTCGAAGATCTGCGCCTCGGGCACCCGGAAAGTGGCCCCGTGGTAAGGCGGCATCACCATCACCATGGCCGCACCCTGGGCCTGGGCGCGCTGGCTGCGGGCGATGCAGACATCGGTACTGAAATGCGTGGTGGTGACGATCACTGGCACCCGGCCATTGACGTGCTCCAGCACGGTGCGCGTCAGCACCTCGCGCTCTTCGTCCGACAGCAAAAACTGCTCGGAAAAGTTGGCCAGAATACAGATGCCGTGCGAGCCCGCGTCCACCATGAAGTCGATGCAGCGCTTCTGGCCGGGCAGGTCCAGTGTGCCGTCAGGGTGAAAGATGGTGGGCGCGACGGGAAATACGCCTTTGAAGCGAGCAGCCATCTCGCTCACTCCGTGATCACGAACTGGTTGAGGAAATCGGTGTTCAGCGTCAGGCCCAGGCCCGGCGTATTGTCGTCTAGCTGTACAAAGCCGTTCTCCGCCACCGGCTCGCCCTTGAAGATGTAATAGAACAGCTCATTGCCCACTTCCACGTCGAACATCGGGAAGTATTCGCTCATCGGGCTGGCGATGGTGCTCATGGTCAAGTGGTAGTTGTGCATCTGGCCTGCGTGTGGAATGACCGGCACGCTGTGGGCCTCGCACAGGGCATTAATCTTGTGCGCAGCGGTGATGCCGCCGACGCGGTTGGTGTCGTACTGCACCACGCTGACAGCTTTTTTGTCCAGCAGCTGCTTGAAGCCGTAGAGGCTGAATTCATGCTCGCCGCCGCTGATCGGGATGATGCCCATGGCGTTGAGTTCGGCGTAGCCGTCGATGTCGTCGGCGATCACCGGTTCCTCTAGCCAGCGGGGTTCGAACTTGGCCAGCTTGGGCAGCATGCGCTTGGCATATTCCAGGTTCCAGCCCATGTAACACTCAAGCATCAGGTCGTTGTCATAGCCAATCACTTCGCGCACGGCTTCCACCGATTTCAGGTTTTCGGCCACACCGTGTTGCAGGTGGGCCGGGCCGTAGCCAAAGCGCATCTTGAATGCGGTGAAACCCTGGTCCTTGAAGGCCTGGGCTTCCTTCTGCATCTCACCTAAATCGGTGCGGTACAGCTTGCTGTAGTAGCAAGGAATTTTCTCTTTGGTGCGGCCACCGAGCAGCTTGAAGACCGGCTTGTTGACCGACTTGCCCAGGATGTCCCAGATCGCCAGGTCGATGGCCGAAATCGCGCCCATGGTCACGCCCTTGCGGCCCCAGGCATGGGTGGCGCGGTACATGCGCTGCCACAGGTATTCATAGTCCCAGGGGTCCTGGCCGATGACCAGCGGGGCCAGGTACTCGTCGATGATGGCCTTGGCGATCTTGGGGGCCAGGGCCACGTTGCCCAGGCCGATGATGCCGCTGTCAGTTTCAATCTCCACCACCGTCCACGAGTGGAAGCGGAAGGTGCTCATGCTCTCGGTCTTGGAGTAAACCAGGTCCATGGCGTTGGAGCAGAAGTTGCCCAGGGGCGGCACGGTTTTGCCCTTCCATTCGAAGACGCGGGCGCGGACGGCGGTGATTTTCATGGTGTCTCTTTCTCAGTTTCTCAGTTCAGGTGTTTAGCCAGGCCCATGCGGGCGGCGATGCGGAATGCGTTGTAGGTGGCGTTGACATCGGCCTTGCCCTGGCCTGCGATGTCGTAGGCCGTGCCGTGGGCCGGCGTGGTGATGGGCACGGGCAGGCCGCCTTGTACCGTTACGCCCTTGCTGAAGCCCATCAGCTTGATGGCGATCTGGCCCTGGTCGTGGTACATGGTGACGATGGCCTGGTACTCGCCATCGCGCGCTTTGAGGAAGATGGTGTCGGCCGGAAAGGGGCCCTCTACCGCGATGCCCTGCGCTTTCAGCGCGGCCACCGCCGGGGCAATGGTGTCGATCTCTTCGCGCCCGCAGGTGCCGCCGTCGCCACCGTGCGGGTTAAAGGCCGCCACCGCCACCTTCGGGCTGGCAATGCCGCTGGCCTGCAGCGAGCGGTAGATCAAGGTGGCAGCCTGCTCGATGCGCTCTTGCGTGAGGTAGCTGGCGGCATCTTTCAGCGGGATGTGCGAGGAGACGCGCGAGGTCCACAAATCGCCCAGGGTGTTGAACTCGCAAAAGTAGGTTTGGACACCCAGGTACTGGGCGAAGTGGTGCAGCTCGTCCTCAAACTGCAGGCCGCCTTGCTTCATGGCGAACTTGTTCAGCGGGGCAAAGCAGATGGCATCCACTTCGCCGCGCTGGGTGGCATCCATGCAGGCATTCAGCACCTGCAGCACCGACGCACCGCCGATGGCCTGGGCCTGGCTGCGCACCACCTGTGCAGCGGCCACGGTGTCCATGGGCAGCCACGCCGCTTGCGAGGTATCGGCCCGGGTGCGAGCCTCGGCAAAGCTGCGCATGGGCTGGGTGGCGACTTGTACACCGGCGATTTTTTGGCCCTCGGCCCAAAGCCAGGCATCGCCCACCAGCACGATGTTGGCATGCGCCGTGGCATCGGTCTGGCCGAGCAGGCGGGCGATCAGTTCCGGGCCGATGCCTGCAGGATCACCCAGCGTGAGGGCCACGACGGGTAGGGTGGCAGAGGGAGTGGCAGTCTGCATGGTGGTGTCCAGTAGGTTGGGTTCCAACCGGACGCAGGCATCCAGTCACCACCAGGCGGGCTGGCGATAAAAGGGGGCTTGTCTCCGGTCACAAAGTCTTCGCAATGCGTTAGGTTGGAGCGTATGTTAGGCAGCTGATTGATTCCCGTATAGTGAAAGTATTTGATGTATTGATTGCCTAGGGTTATCAAATGACCGACACCACCACCCAGCTCCTGAACCGCCTGCGCATGCGCCAGGTGGCCTTGCTGCTGGCGATTGACGAACACCGCACCTTGCACGCTGCCTCGCAGCAGATGGGCATGACCCAGCCCGCAGCCACCAAGATGCTGCACGAACTGGAGGACGCGCTGGGCCAGCCTCTGTTTGATCGGGTGGGGCGGGGACTGCAGCTAAACCCGGCCGGGCAGGCGGTCATGAACACCTTTCGCGGCATGCGCGGCACCATGGAGGCGTTAAACCGCGAGCTGGAGGACTTGCGCCTGGGTGGGGCCGGCAAACTGTTCATCGGCAGCATCATGGCCGCGTCCCCGGGGCTGCTAACCGACAGCCTGATCCGCCTCAAAGAGGAGTACCCGCTGCTGTCCATCGAGATTGCGGTGGACACCAGCGACCGCTTGGTGGAGCAGATGCGTGAGGGCGCGCTGGACGTGGTGATTGGGCGCATGCTGGGCCCGGCGCGGCAGAACCACCACTTTCGGCCGATTGGCGAGGAGCCGCTGTCGGTGGTGGTGGCCGTGGACCATCCGCTGGCCGATAAAGCCAGCGTGTCATTTGAAGACATGCTGCAGTTTCCGTGGATTTTGCAGCCCCATGGCAGCCCCATGCGCGAGGTGCTGGAGCAGGAATTTCGCGACCACCATACGGGATTTCACCGCGGACTGATCGAGACCTCGTCCATCCTCACCACCACCAACCTGATCTTCAAGACCCAGATGATTGCGGTGATTCCAGAGTCCAGCGCCAGCCGCTACCAGACCCACGGGCTGCTAAAAATACTGTCCTACACCATCAACCACAAGCTGGCGGCTTACGGCAGCATTGTGCGCAGCGACCGGCCTTTGGGTGTGGCAACGGCCCGGTTTCTAGAGTTGCTCCATGCCTAGGTTTTTAAGCTTTTTAGGCCGCTAGCGCATATAAAACCTGCGCTAGTAGCTATAAAAAATATAGCTTCAACCCAAGGTGATGCGTACATCGCCTGGCGCTTGCGCATCGGCGGCCAACTCGCCCTGCGTCTGCACCTGGGTATACAACGGGGTGAAGTCGGGGGCGGTCATGTCGAACAGCTGCTGGAAGCTGTCGATCACAAAGTAGGTTTGCTGGTAGCTGTCGATCTTGTAGCGGGTGCGCATGCAGCGGGTCACGTCCAGGGCGATGCGCTGCGGATCGGGGCTGTGCACGCTGTGCTGCAACTCTCCGGCCGAGCTGAGGATGCCCGCACCAAAAGCCCGCAGCCCGTCCGCTTGGCGCACCAGGCCGAATTCGATGGTGTACCAGTACAGGCGCGACAACAGTTCGCAGGCGCCCAGGCCGTGGGCTTTCAGGCCGCCCGCGCCGTAGGCCTGCATGTGCTCGGCAAACACCGGGTTGAATAGCAGCGGCACGTGGCCAAACAGGTCGTGGAACACATCCGGTTCGACGATGTAGTCCATCTCTTCGGGCGTACGGATCCAGTCGGTCACCGGGAACTTGCGGTTCGCCAGCAGGGTGAAAAACGGCACCTCGGGGATCAGCCCCGGCACGGCCACCACTTCCCAGCCGGTGGCCGGGGTCAGGCGGGCGTTGATTTCCTCAAAGCGCGGAATACGGTCGCGCACGCCCAGCAAGGGCAGGGCTTCAATGAATGCATCGCAGGCCAGGCCCGGCACCAGGGCCGACTGGCGCTCGAACAGGCGGCGGTAGGTGTCGTGGTCTTGCGGCGTGTAGGCGGCGTAATTTTGCGGGCAGGTGTAATCGGCCAGAACCAGGCCATCGCGGGCGTAGTCACCCCGCGGCGGACGACTGCCCTCGCCGTAGACCACCGGGGCTGCGCCGGTGTGCGCCAGAGGGGTTAGCGCAGCCATTTGTCCGCCGTACGCTGGTACTCACCCGTGGCCTGCGCCAGATGTAGCCACTGGTCGACAAAGGCCTTCATAGGCACGTCGCCGCGCGGCAGCAGGTAGGCCATTTCGCCGTACTGCAGTGGCTTGTCGGGGTTGATGGCGCACAGGCCGGGCTTGAGCTTTTGCTGCACCAGGGCTTCGGCGGCTTCGGTCACAAACACGTCGGCACGGCCTTGCAGCACTTCGTCAAAGATGGTCAGGTTTTCGGGGTGGATGGTCAGCGTGGCCTGTTTGTAGTTGGCTTTGGCAAAGCGTTCGTTGCTACCGCCAGGGTTGGCGATGGCGCGCACACCGGGTTTGTCGATGTCGGCCAGCGACTGGAACTTGCCCACGTCGGCACAGCGCACGATAGGTGTTTTGCCGTTCACCATGTAGGCGGTGCTGAAGAAGGCTTTTTTCTGCCTTTCGGTGGTCACCGAGATGCCGCCCACGCCGATGTCGCATCGGCCCGCCACCATGTCGGGCAGCAGGTTGGCCCAACTGGTTTTGACGAACTCTAGCTTGGCCCCCAGGGCCTTGGCCAGCGACTGCGCCAGGTCGGCATCCATCCCTTCAAACACGCCGTCGGCGCGCAGGAAGCTGAAGGGCTTGTAGTCGCCGGGCGTACAGGCGCGCAGCACGCCGGTTTGCACCACAGTGTCGAGCGTGGAGGCGGTTTGGGCCTGGGCACCGAGTGCGCAGCCCCAGGCGACGGTGAATGCAAAAGAGGCGCGAAGAACAGTGGGGTACATGGACATCCTCAAGGGGTGAATGGGGTGGTGGCAGTCTACGCTGGCAGGGCAGGCCTGCGTTATGGGCATGGGCCTACTGTAGGTCTGTGGCGCTGGCGTTTTTCTGCAAATTCAGCTGTCTGCTGGTGGCTGGCGCAGGAAAGCTGCAAAATCACGCCGATGGAAACACTCGACAAGATTGACCGTCTGATTCTGCGCAGCCTGCAAGCCGATGGCAGGGCCACCTACGACCAGATTTCAGAGCAGGTGAGTCTGTCGCCCAGTGCGGTACTGCGCCGCGTGAAGCGGCTGGAGGACACCGGGGTGATTGACCGCTATGTGGCTCTGGTCAAGCCCGAGGCGGTGGGTTTGGGGTTGACCGCATATCTGAATGTGCGGTTGGAAAAGCATACCGAAAGCCACAAGCGCAACCCGATGGACGTATTCCGTGCCAGCGTGCAGACCTGGCCCGAGGTGGTGGAATGCGCGTCACTAACAGGGGAAATGGACTATTTGCTGCGCGTGGTGGTGCAAGACATGGCCGCCTACGCCCGCTTCATCATGGACACGCTGCTCAAGCACCCGAGTGTGGAAGACTGCAAAACCAGCTTTGTACTGGACCACGTGAAGGCCACCACGGCCTTGCCGGTGTAGCTTTCTGGAAGATTCAGCTTGCGTAAGCCGCGCTGCGCAAACGCAGGCCAAACGCTACCACCAGCGCGCCAAAACTGATGGCAAAACCGATGATCAACCAGTCGATTGCTACAACATAGCTACTGGGGATGATGAGGAGCAGCACGCCACACAGCACGGCCAATGCACCTGACAAGACCATGCTCCACTCGCCCCTGATGGATTGGCGCATGCGCATCGCTGACACCATCTGCAGCGTACCCATGGCCAGGGACCACAGGGCCACCAGCGATGGCAGGCCCATGGTTTTGCCTGGCAAGGCAAAGATCACCCACCCGGCACACACTCCCACCAGCCCCTCCAGCGCCAGTGACCACCATGGATGGTTTTTTTCGCGTATCTGGTAGGCCGTGAGCAAGGCCAGAAAGCCGTCGGCTACCACATAGGCACCCCAGATCGGTGTCAGCGTTTCAAATTCACGGTTGGAAACCAACAAGGCCAATCCGCCAAACAGGATTGCCACCAGTCCGCGAAACACCACCCAGCCCCATTGCCGACCCATTTGGGTTAAAAAATAATCGGTATGTATGCGCATATGGGGATCTCTTGTCTGTGAATAAATACGGTAATGTGCTTTTTAAAACAGATTGAATGCAAAGTTTATGCCGTCTCGACAATGTACTTATGGCGAATTGCTGTTTTGGAACCGCGCAGAGCGGCATTATTTGGCATTGATTTTGGTGGGCACCCCTAGTTCATGGCCCAGACGGGGTGTTGGACTGGATTTTTAAGGGAAAACCCGTATATTCCAAGGATGCCCGACTTTCAAAACCCGTCCTCTGCACCCTTGGCCCTGGTCGCCTCGCGGGCAGCCTCGCCCATTTTGGTGCCCATCCGCTCTTTGGGCGTGGGCCACCGCGAGCGCATCGCCGCCCATTTGCTGGCGCTGGACCCGCGCGACCGCTACCTGCGCTTTGGCTACAACGCCGCCGACCGCAATATCTTGGAGTACGTGCATAGCCTCAATTTTGTGAAAGACGACATCTTTGGCATTTACAACCGCAAGCTGGAGCTGATTGCCATGGCGCACCTGGCGTATTCGGTGAATCCGCAGTTCAAGTCCTGCGCCGAGTTTGGCGTGTCGGTGCGGCCCACGGCCCGTGGCCGGGGCTATGGCGCGCGCCTGTTCGACCGGGCCACCATGCACGCCAGCAACGAAGGGGTGGAGCTGCTGTTTGTTCACGCCCTGAGCGAAAACACCGCCATGCTGAAAATCGCCCGCAAAGCCGGCGCCACGGTGGAGCGCGATGGCTCCGAAGCCGAGGCGTTTTTGCGCCTGCCGCCCGCCACGCTGGACAGCCGCGTCACCGAAATGCTGGCAGAGCAGATCGCCCAGACCGACTACCAGTTCAAGACCCAGGCCAAAAATTTTTGGGACCTGCTCAGTGGCCTCCAGAGCGTGCGCCAAGGTTTGAAGGATGCGCGGCACAAGTCGGCGGCCTGATGCTTTCGTGCCGCTGTCGTAGGGATCAGCTATCCTTGGCGCTTGTTAACAACCGCCCGTCCTGCATCCAAGGCTGTGTCAGACCCCTACCCCGCGCGCTCGTCTTCCTTTGTCCCTGAACGGGAAGACAAGCGCGGCTTTCTGCAAAAACTCGCCGAATTTATCCACCCCGGACCCGATTCGCGCGACGAACTCCTGGAAACCCTGTCCGAAGCCGAGGACAACCACATCATTGGTGCCGAGTCGCGCGCCATGCTGGAGGGGGTGATCCGCATGGCCGACATGGCCGCGGGCGAGGTGATGGTGGCGGCTACGCGCATGGACCGGCTCAACATTGCTGCGCCGTTTGACGAGTTGCTGCACATCGTGATCGAAACCGCCCACTCGCGCTTTCCGGTTTACGAGGGCGAAAAAGAAAACATCATCGGCATCCTGATGGCCAAGGACTTGCTCAAGCTGCAGCGGGCCCCTGAGCTGAACATCCGCGCGCTGCTGCGCCCGGCGGTGTTTGTGCCCGAAACCAAGGGCTTGAACGACCTGCTGCGCGATTTCCGCGGCAACCGCAACCACCTGGCCATCGTGGTCGATGAATTTGGCCGCATCGCCGGGCTGATCACCATCGAAGACGTGCTGGAACAGATCGTCGGCGAGATCGAAGACGAGTTCGACATTGCCGAGGACGAGGGCGACATCTTTGGCCTGGCCGATCGCACCTACCGCGTCAGCGGCGACACCTCCATCGAGCGCGTCAACGAAGCCTTTGGCGTCAAGCTGGCCAGCACCGACCCCGACGACGACTTCGACACCATTGGCGGCCTGATCGCCCACGAAATGGGCCACGTGCCCAAGCGTGGCGAGCACCATGCCATGGCCGGGCTGAACTTTGTGGTGCTGCACGCCAAGGGCGGCGCGGTGCGCTGGTTCAAGGTGTCGCCGGTGGCCGATACCGACCTGACCGGTTGATGCGCGGCCTGTTCGGTCGCAACCGCGTCCCTCCCACTCCTTTTGCGCTGGGCTTGAGCCTGGTGGCGGGCCTGGCCCAGGCCCTGTCCATCGCCAACCCCTGGAACGGACAGCCGCTGTGGTGGCTGCAGTTGCTGTCGATGGCCGGCCTGTACTGGCTGGTGGAGCGCGCTGCCACGCCCCGACGCGCGGCCCTGCTGGGCTGGGTGTTTGCCTGGGCTTGGCTGAGCGGCACCTTCTGGTGGCTGTTTATTTCGATGCATACCTACGGCGGCCTGCCTGCGGTCCTGGCCGTGCTGGCGGTGGGCGGGTTGGCCGCAGCCCTGGCGCTGCTGTATGCACTGGCATGTGGATGTTTTAAGGCGCTAGCGCATATTCCACCTACGCTTCGTGCTATTGTTTTTGCATTTTCATGGTTGTTGGCCGAACTGGCGCGTGGGCAGTGGCTGACCGGCTTCCCCTGGGGCGCGGGCGGCTATGCCCAGCTGGACGGGTTGGCACTGCTGGCCCCGTACGTAGGTGTGTATGGCGTGGGCTGGATGGCCTCGCTGGTGGCGGCGTGCGTGGTGCTGCGCCAGTGGCGGGTGCTGGCGCTGGTGGCGCTGCTGGTGGCCACGGCCGACTCTGTGGTGCAGCCGCCCAACGACCCCGCGGCCCGCCTGCCGGTCACGCTGCTGCAGGGCAATATTCCACAGGACGAAAAGTTTGAGCTGGGTGCCGGTGTGCCGGTGGCGCTGAACTGGTACGGCGAACAGCTGTCCCAGGCCCGCACCCCGCTGGTGGTGGCCCCCGAGACCGCCATTCCCATGCTGCCGCAGCAGTTGCCTGCGGGTTACTGGGCCGGACTGCTGCAACGCTTCGCCAGCGGTGGGCAAACCGCCCTGGTCGGCGTGCCGCTGGGCAATACCAAAGACGGCTACCTGAATGCCGTGGTGGGTCTGCAACCCGGCCAGCCGCAGCCATACGAGTACGCCAAGCACCACCTGGTGCCTTTCGGCGAGTTCATACCGCCGCTGTTCAAGTGGTTTACCGAGATGATGCACATCCCGCTGGGCGACTTCAACCGGGGTGCGGTGGGCCAGCCGTCCCTGGTGGTGGCGGGCCAGCGCCTGGCACCGAATATTTGCTACGAAGATTTGTTTGGCGAAGAGCTGGGCGCGCGCTTCATCGACCCGGCAAAGGCCCCGACCATCTTTGTCAATATCAGCAACATTGGCTGGTTTGGCGACTCGCTGGCGATTGACCAGCATCTCAGCATTTCGCGCATGCGGTCGTTGGAGTTCGAGCGGCCCATGCTGCGCGCCACCAACACCGGTGCCACCGCCATCATCGACCACCGCGGTCGGGTGGTGCAGGCGCTGCCTCGGCTGACGCGCGATGTGCTGGTGGGTGAGGTGGAGGGCCGGGGGCTGAACGCCACCAGCGGCTGGCGCATCACGCCCTATGCTTGGTGGGTGTCCCGCATGGGGCTGTGGCCGCTGTGGGGCTTGTCGTTGCTGGCGGTCGCCGTGCTGGGCCGGCGTCAGCGCGACGGTGACGGTATGGACAGCGGTAGGGGCAAATAAGCCGTCGCCTCAACCTCGACCAGCAGCGCATCGCCCGGCAGGAAGCGCGCCACTTCCACCACAGTGCTCACCGGCGGCTGGCCCGGATAGAACAGGCCGCGCACCCGGTTGTAGGCCGGGTAGTGGCGCAGATCGCGGAAGTACTGCACCAGCTTCACCACGTCGGCCATGCTGCCGCCGTGCTCCACCGCAAGCTGGCGGATGCGCTCCAGCACAAACCAGCTCTGCGCCACGATGGGCGCCTCGTACACGTCGACCGACATCTGGCCGGTCACAAAGCCCAGCGGCCGTAGCGCGGCGCGGGCAGCCTCGGGGATGTCGTCGTAGCTGCTCACTGCCAGCCGCCGCACCGGGTCTACCGCCACCACGCCGCTCATGAAGACGAAATCGCCCACGCGCCGGGCCGCAGCGTAATTCGCCATCGGCGTGCCCATGCCCGGCGCTGGCGCGGCGCTCATGCCTTCACCGGCCAGTCGCGCAGCTTGCCTGGATTCAGCAGGCCTAGCGGGTCGAAGCGCTGCTTCATTGCGACTATCTCGGGCGGCAGTGCGCCGCCCGCCTTGCCGTCTTCCACGATGAAGGTGTGCGGGTTGTTGATGCGCACGCCGTGGGCGCGGTGGATGCGGATGATCTCATCGAGCCGCTCCTCGGTGCTGAAGCGCACCAGCTGCAGCGCGCTGCAGGTCAACTGCCCATCCATGCCGCGCAGAAATTCCACATGCATCAGCACCTCGCCCGCAAACAGCTTTTCCATCTCGGTGATCTGCTGCACATGCTGGCCGGGCGTGAAGCTGCTTTGCAGGTAGGTCAGCGTCTTGTCGATGCGCAGCGCGTGCAGGGTGGTGTGGTTCCAGGTGAACTCGATCAGCGTGCGGTTGCTCTTCTGCACCTCTTCGGCGCAGCGGCGGTAGCTGATGTGGCCGCCGTGCGCCGCCGCGAGTTCCAGCAAGGCCGACTCGCCACACTCGGCCACCAGCGACAGCACCGCATGGCAGCCGCGTGGCAAAAATTCGGCGAGCTGGCCCAGGTGGTCCGGCACCGGGCTGGCGAAGAAGGCGACTTCGCGCTTGTCGATGCCGGGGGCGCGCGCCAAGGCATCGCCAAAGGCCAGTGCTGCATCGAATTCGCTGAAGGTCACCAGCGTCTCCAGCCAGGGCTGGGCCGGTGCCAGCGCCACCTCAAGCTCCAGCACCAGGCCGTTGGTGCCCCACAGGTGGTGCATGCGCATCGCCTCGTCACCGCGCAGCTCGACGGTCTGCGGCTCGGCCTCGATGGTCATGGCGCGCACGCCGAGCACGTTGCCGGGCGCTGCGAGCGGGCCGTAGTTGATCGAGCCGATGCCGCCGAAGCCACCGCCGAACAGGCCGCCGAGCGTGGCGCTGCGGTAGGTGGACGGCATGCAGCGCAGCTCAAAGCCAGCGGGCTTAGTTCGCTTTTCGATGTCGCCCAGGCGGATGCCGGCCTGCGCACGCGCCACGCCGTTGCGCAGCCAGCACAGCGCGTTGTAGCCGGTCATGTCGAGGACCACGCCGCCTGCCAGTGGGGTGGTCTGGCCGTAATTGCCGGTGCCGCTGCCGCGGATGGTGATGGGCAGCTGGTGGCGCGCGCAGGCGCCGACCACGGCACGGATCTCGTCCTCGGTGCGCGGGCGCACCACCAGGTCGGCGCGTTTGTGTTCTAGCTGGCGCTTGAGCACCGGGCTGAACCACGCAAAGTCTTGCGACAGCCGCGCGATGCGACCAGGGTCGGTGATCCAGTCGAGCCCGGGCAGTTCGAGCTGTAATTGTTCGATGGCGGAAGCGGGTGCGTTCATGGTGTCGTTGTCCTCAATCTTGGGAAAGCTCGCTGGCATGCCAGGAGCCGAGCGCCAGCTTTGACAGCCAGGCCATCAGCACGAACAGGCCCACGCCGGTGAGCGAGATGAGCAGCAGCGCGGCGAACATGCGGGGAATGTTGAGCTGAAAGCCCGCTTGCAAAATCTGGTAGGCCAGGCCTGCACCGGAGCCGCCGGTACCCGCCACGAACTCGGCCACCACCGCGCCGATCAGCGCCAGGCCGCTGGAGATGCGCAGCCCGCCAAAGAAATAAGGCAGCGCGCTCGGAATGCGTAGGCGCACCAGTTGCTGCCAGCGCGTGGCGCGGTTGAGCTTGAAGTAGCTCTGCAGGTCGGGGTCGATGCTGCGCAGGCCGAGCGTGGTGTTGGCGATGATGGGAAACAGTGCCACCAGCGCGGCGCACACTGTCATGGCCGCCACCGGGTTCTTCACCCAGATGATGATTAGCGGCGCCACCGCCACGATGGGTGTGACCTGCAGCAGCACGGCATAGGGGAACAGCGCCGTCTCGATGCGCTTGCTCTGCACGAACAGGAAGGAGATCAGCACACCGGCTACGGTGGCCAGCACGAACGAGAACACCGTGATCTTCAGCGTGACCAGCAGCGCATTGCCTAGCGGAACCCAGTCTTTCACCAGGGTTTCCAGCATCAGATAGGGCGAGGGCACGAGGTAGGGCGGTAGCTCCATCAGGGTCACCATCGCCTGCCAAAGGCCGACCAGCACCGCGCCGACCAGCAACGGGTAGACCACGCGCTGAACCTGTGGCTGGTGCAGCAGTGGCGTGCGCTGTCGTGATTGCGGGGTCTTGCTCACGTTGCGGGCTCCTCGGCTTGTGTGATGCTGGCGCGCAGCAGGCTGTCCTGCAGTTGCTTGGCGTAGCGGCTGAACTGGGGCGACACCATGAAGTCGGCGCTGCGCGGGTAGGGCTCGTCGATCTGGAACTGCTCAACCACCCGCCCGGGGCGCGCGGCCATCATGACCACGCGGCTCGACAGGAATACTGCTTCGTGGATCGAATGGGTGACGAAGACCACCGTGAGCTTTTTCTCGCGCCACAGGTCAAGCAGGTCGGCATCCAGTTTGTGCCGCGTGATCTCGTCCAGCGCACCGAAGGGCTCGTCCATCAGTAGCAGGTCGGGCTGGGTGACCAGGCCGCGCGCAATCGACACCCGCATTTGCATGCCGCCCGACAGCGCGCGCGGCAGTGCGCTGGCAAATTTGTCGAGCCCGACCAGCGCCAGCGACTCGGTCACACGCGCGTCGGCTTCTTTGCGCGGCACGCCGGCCAGGTCCAGCGGCAGGCGCACATTGGTCTGCACGCTGGCCCAGGGCATCAGCGTGGCCGACTGGAAGACAAACGATAGTTTCTGCGGACAGTTGTGGATTTCGGCGACCGGCTTGCGCCACACCAGCAGCCGCCCGTCGCTAGGCTCCAGCATGCCTGCGATCATCTTCAGCAGCGTGCTTTTGCCGCAGCCCGACGGGCCGAGCAGGGCGACGAACTCGCCCTCGGCAATCCGCAGGTCGACTGGCAGCAGCGCCTGCGTACCGTTGGGGTAGGTTTTCTCGGCGGAGAGAATCTCCACCGCAGGTATGCCGTGCGCCATGGTCGTATGGTTGTGACGGGGGGTGTGCTGGTGCGTCGGGTCAGGCGTTGTCCAGCTCAGGGCAGCACCTTGAGGTCTTTGACGAACTCGGTCGTGTAGGTCTTGGCGAGTTCGACCTTGGACGCGTCGATGAGTTTGGCCGCCACCAGGAAGTCGTAGCTGGCCTTGGCGCGCGCATCGGTCATCACGCCGATACCTTGCGTGGCCGCGTCGCCGCCGGTGACCATGCCCATCTCTTTGAGCTTGGCTACGCTGTAGGCGAGCTGGTCGTCGGTCATGTTGGGGTTGTCTTTCTTGATCAGCGCATTGGCGGGTGCCGGATTCGCCAGGTAGCTCTTCCAACCCTCGGCCGAGGCCTTGACGAAGGCGGCGACCTGTTTGCTGCGCTCCTTCACCGTTTTGTCCATGCAGGATACGGTGGTGGCGTAGGCCGGAAAACCGTGGTCGCTGAACATCAGCACGCTGGTTTTTACCCCGGCTTTCTGGATGGCGTAGGGCTCGGAGGTCAGGTAGCCCTGCTGCGCCGTGTTCGGGTCGGCCACGAAGGGCTGGATGTTGAAGGTGTAAGGGCGGGTCTGCTCGTCGGTGAAACCGAACTTGGTCTTCAGCCACGGCCAGTAGCCGCGCTGCGCCTGGGCACCGATCAGCAGCGTCTTGCCTTTCAGGTCTTCGAACTTCTTCACGTCGTCGTGCGCGATCAGCACCTGCGGGTCTTTTTGGAAGTAGGCCGCCACGTTGACCACCGGCACGCCGCCTTCACGCACCTGGATCATCTGGATGTCGCTGGAGCCCATGATGCAGTCGGCCTGGCCCGCCGCCATCATCTGGGTGATGTTGACCTGCGGGCCGCCCATCTTCAGCGTCACGTCCAGGCCGTACTTCTTGTAGGTGCCCTCGGCCAGCGCCTGGTAGAAGCCGCCGTGCTCGGCTTGCGCGTACCAGTTGGTCATGTAGGTGAACTTGTCCTGCGCCTGGGCGGAAACTGCCGCCAGGGTGACGGCGGCGAAACTGGCGAGACTGGCGAGACGGAAGGCAATGGGCTTGCGCATGGTGGGGACCTTTCGAAGTGCGGTTGGAGGAAAGACGAAGGAACGGACGGAGTGATGCAAATAGCGGGCCTTCACCCGCTTAGGCGGTGTGTTGGTGCGCTTTAAGGCCAGCGCCGGTCTGGATGAAGCCAGTCTCGTGGCCGCGTGCCCAGGTGGGCTCGTCGCGCACCACCCAGCGCAGCGCGTACAGCTCGGTCAGGGCCTGCACCCAACTGTCGGACAGGGTGTCCAGAATTTCTTCGCCCTGCGCTAGGGTGGCGCTGGTCGGGTCGCCGATCACGCCGCTCGGGCCGAAGTCGCGGGCGGTCCAGGCGCAGGCGGGGCGGCCGTCGGGCGACAGCAGCTTGATCGGGAACGGCGGCGGAAAGTTGGCGGCGGCGCGTTCCATGTGCACCGTGTCGGGCGCCAGCGCCAACATCAGCGCCGTCTCGGAGTGGCCGGCGTGCATCGACAGGCGCTTTTCCTGGTCGCTGATCTGCTGGCTCGACGCGTTGGGCAGGCGCGACACGCCATGCGGCACCACCACAAAGTCGCCGTGGCGCAGCCGCAGTTCGCGTGCGGCCATTTCCAGCACCTGGGGCTGGCCGCCGTGGCCGTTGGCGAACAGCAGCTTGCGAAAACCCGCGCGGTAGACCGATTCGCCGATCTCGGTCACGGTGGCCAGCAGCGTGGTGCCGGTCAGCGTCATGGTGCCGGGGAAGTGCAGGTGCTCTTCCGACTTGCCGTAGGTGATGGTGGGCAGCGCGAAGGCGCGCACGTTGGCAGGGAGCTTTTCGAGCGCCTTGCCCATCACGCCAGAGGCAATCACGCTGTCGACCGAGCAGGGCAGGTGCGGGCCGTGTTGTTCGATGGCACCGCAGGGCAGCACGATGACGGTGTTCTCGCGGTCGGGCAGTGCGTCGATCTCTGTCCAGCTCAGGTAGGGCAGGAAGCGGTGGGGCGGAATGTAGCCGTGCAGCATGGCGGTCCTTGTTTAGTTCAAATTCGCGTTGGAAGAGAAAGGTGAGGCGTCGCCGTGGGTGACGATGCCGTCGCGCAGCACCACGCGCTGCGCGCTGCGGGACGGCCAGCCATGGTGGTCGGCCTGTGGGAACAGCACCAGATCGGCCGGCGCGCCCGCCAACGTGGCGGTGCTGGCCGGCACGCGCTGCAGCCAGTCGCTGCGGCACAGTGTTGCCGACCAAGTGTCGAACGGCTCGTCGAGCTGGGCCACCAGCGCGGCCGTGCCCAGGGCCTCCACCGGGTCGAAGCTGCCGAGGCGGCAGAACGGGTCTTGCACGTTGTCGCTGGCAAACAGCAGCGGAATGCCGCGCGCCTGGATTTCCTTCACCAGCGTGATGCCGCGCAGGCGGGGCGTGCGGCCGGTGGTGGCGTCTTGCAGCAGCAGGTTGGTGGCGGGCAGCGACACCACGGTGATGGGCACCCGCGCTACCGCATCGAGTGTGGCCAGGGCCTGCGCCTCGGGCTGGGCGGCCAGCGCGCAGAGGTGGCCGCAGACCACCCGGCCTTCAAAGCCGATCTCACGCAGCAGGCGGGCGGTGGTGGCCAAGCCCACAGCGGCCGGGTTGAGTTCTTCATCGACATGCAGGTCCACATCGAGGTCGCAGGCCTGGGCGGCCAGCAGCAGGTTGCGCAGTGCGTTTTCGCTCCAGTTGGTGGAATGCACGAAGGCACCAAGCAAAGCCTGTGGACCGGTGGCCTTGACCTGCCGGGCCAGCCGCAGAGCCTCGGCGGCATCTTCGAACAGTGGCAGCTTGATCAGGCTCACCTGCTCCAGCCGCAGCCTGCCCGCCCATTCCTGGGCCAGCTCGGCAATCACCGGCCAGGCCAGCGGCGGTGCTTCTGGCTCCCACCAGTCCACATGGGTGCGCACATGCTTGGTGCCAGCGGCCCAGGCCCAGTGCAGGCCTCGCGAGGCCCGCGCGTGCACGTCGGCCGCGTTCCAGTGCATCCGGTCGGCTAGCATCGCGTCGATGGCGCCGAGCAGGCCGGGCTGCACCTGGCCCATGCGCGGCAGGGTGAAGGCTTTGTCGAGATGGGTGTGGGCATCCACCAGGCCGGGCAACACCGGCGTGCCAGCCAAGTTCCAGCTGCCAGGGAAATTGGCGGCTGAGTCATTGGCAGACGCATCGGCAGGCCGTACCGATTGCACCCGCCCGGCCTCCAGCGCGATGTGTGCCAGCGCAGGTGCGCCTTCCTGCTGTGGCCAGCCGGTGGGCAGCAGCCAGCGCGGCAGGCGTGCGTTGTGGAGCAGGTGGGGGCTGGCCATGGTCGGTGCGGTCATGGTTGGGGTGCTTATGCGAAACGTGCCATCGCCTGGCCTACGCGGGCCATGAAGTGCTTGAGCTGCGGCTCGGTGGCCACGTTCATGTGGTAATGGGCGTGGTAGTCCACCCGGGCGGCCTGGCCGGTGAGCCTCTTCATGTAGCGGGTGACGATCTTGCGCGGCGGGTCGCCCATGTACCAGGCCACCCAGCGCGGCCGGCCGTAGGTGACCACGGCCGAGATGCGCTTGATGTGGGTGAGCATCGGCTTCACATTGGCCGGGTCGCTGATGTCAAAGGCCACGCCGGGCATGAAGAGCCGGTCGAAATAGCCCTTGAGCATGGCCGGCAGGCCAAAACACCAGGTGGGAAAGCAGAACACGATGGCCTCGGCCCGGGCCAGCCGGTCAACGTGCGACTGCAGTGGCAGCCGGTTGCGGGGCACGTCGTGGTAGCCCAGGCGTTCCTCGCGCGACAGCACCGGGTCGAAGCCTTCGGCATACAGATCGCAGTCGTCCACCTCGTGGCCAGCGGCGCGCAAGTTCTTCAACACCACCTGGTGCAAAGCGGCGTGGAAGCTGGTTTCGACCGGATGGCAGTAGACGACGAGCACACGCATAATGTTTGACCATTCAATCAGAGCAAGTGGTCAGGTTTTACGCAAAGGGCGTGCCAGGTGGTTTGCACCAGCTTGGCGCGTAGCGGTGCCGCAACACCGGATTCAGGGATTCAGGCGGTCAGGCTTTCACGCCACAGCCGGACAGCACCAAGCCGATCAGTTCCTTGGCCACCTGCTCACGGTCAAGTGGGGTCTCGGCGCCGGTTCCCATCATCATGCGCGCCTGCAGGGCGTAGTCGGCGTGGTACTGGGTCATGGCCCAGATGTGCTGCAGCAGCAGCCGGGCATCCAGTGGGCGGATCAGGCCGCGGGCAATCCAGCCGTTGATGATGTCGATTTTCTTCTGCGTCCAAGACTGCGAATTGGGCCAAAAGCCCTCCAGGTTGCGGCCACCGTCGAGCACTTCGCGGGTGAATATGCGCGACATTTCCGGGTTATCGAAGGCGTGGTCCAGCTTCTGGCGGATGTAATCGCTAAGCACTGCCGCCGGGCCGCGGGCCGCCTGGTCGAATGAAAACACCACCTTCCAGGCATGCAGTACCTGCATCAGCAGCTCTTCGTAGAGCTCTTCCTTGCCAGCGATGTAGTAATGCAACTGCGGCTTGGTCAGGCCGGCGCGCGCGGCGATGGCTTGGGTCGAGGTGCCTTTCAGGCCATGCAGGCTGAATTCTTCAATGGCTGCCGTGCGGATGGTTGCCATGATGCGTTCGCGCCCTGGCCTGGCGCGCGAAAGCGGGCCTTCGGGGGCGGGCATGTCATGGGCGATGGTGGTGAGAGGCGTAGTTTGCAAGATCGGTCAAGGCCAGGGCAGCATTTGGGCGCAACAAGAATGGTACTGCCAGACCAGCAGACCCGTACCTTTGCATGCCAGGCATGGTCTCATGCTGCCTTGGCATCGCGAACTTGGCGAACGGGCATGCGTCTTGTATTCCAATGGTGGCTCTTAGCCTTTATTTTTACCACTGTTCAAGAAGGACACACCTATGTACATGTCTTCCCGTTTGCGCGCCTTTGCGGCTGCCGCTGTGTTTGTCGCCATCAGTACGGTGGCCCATGCCCAGGCGGCCAAGCCCAATGTGGTGATTCTGGCCACCGGTGGCACCATCGCCGGAGCCGGTGCCTCGGCCCTCAACAGCGCTACCTACGCCGCCGCCAAGGTGGGCGTGGAAAAGCTGATCGCCGGGTTGCCCGAGTTGGCCAACATCGCCAATGTGCGTGGCGAGCAGGTGTTCCAGGTCGCGTCTGAAAGCCTGACCGATGACAACCTGCTGACCCTGGCCCGCCGTGTCTCCGCGCTGGCCAAGCAGGCCGATGTGGATGGCATCGTCATCACCCATGGCACCGACACCGTGGAAGAAACCGCCTACTTTCTGACCCTGGTGGAGCACACCAACAAGCCCATCGTGATGGTGGCTTCGATGCGTCCGGGCACCGCCTTGTCAGCCGACGGCGCGCTGAACCTGTTTGACGCCGTGAGCGTGGCCGGCAGCAAGGATGCCATGGGCAAGGGCGTGCTCTTGACCATGAACGACACCATCGACAGCGGCCGCGATGTCAGCAAAAACGTCAATATCAAGACCAACGCGTTCTCCAGCCAGTGGGGCCCCTTGGGCATGGTCGTGGAAGGCAAGAACTACTGGTTCCGCGCCCCGGTCAAGCGCCACACCATGGCTTCCGAGTTCGACATCGACACCATCACCAGTCTGCCCAAGGTGGAAATCGCCATGGGTTACGAAGGCGTGGCACCCACGGCCATCGAAGCCCTGGGAAAAAGTGGCATCAAGGCCCTTATCCATGGCGGCCCTGGTAACGGCTCGGTGGCCGACCGCATCGTGCCTTACCTGCAAAAAGTGCGTGCCGATGGCGCTATCGTGATCCGCAGTGCCCGCGTGCCAGACGGCTTCGTGCTGCGCAATGCCGAGCAGCCAGACGACAAGTACGACTGGGTGGTGGCCCACGATCTGCGCCCCCAAAAGGCCCGCATCCTGGCCATGGTGGCCTTGACCAAGACCAGCGACACCAAGGAACTGCAGCGCATTTTCTGGGAGTATTGAGCACCCCCAGGCTGCAGTGCTTCGCATCTTTCGCCTCCCCCCTTGCAGGGGGCAACAGCAGCAGCCTGGCGGAGCCAGTTCTGCGCTGTTTTGGAGGGGGGATGCGTTCTGGTTTAAAGGTTTATGCTATATAAATAAGAGCGAATAGTGCATGTGGAATATGCATTAGTCGCTTTTTTTATGCTCGAGTTCGGCTTGTTGCGAAGGGGGTGGCTGGCCGTCGCGCCAGGCCCTGAAGCGGGCCCGCGATTTCTTGGCGGCGGCTCGCTTTTCGCGTTTGTGCTTGCGATGTTGCCAGACCATCACCCACGCGGCCGCGCCCACAACCACCAGTACACCACTGATCAAATACGCCATAAACCAACTGAAATTGCTGCCGGCCTCTTCCATCACAAACCTCTTTCTTTGCAGAATGTGTGTGAATGTAACGACTACAGGCCACGCAAGCGGCGTGCCTAAACCGATTTCGTGACATATTCCACAGCCCCGTAAAATCAAAGCTTGCATCGCCGTCCCCGGCGATCTCCCCTTTGCAGACCTCCATGAAGACATTCCAGCAAATTATTTTGACCCTGCAGTCCTACTGGGCTGCGCAAGGCTGTGCACTTTTGCAGCCCTACGACATGGAAGTGGGCGCGGGTACTTCGCATACTGCTACATTTTTAAGAGCAATTGGGCCTGAACCCTGGAAGGCCGCCTATGTGCAGCCCAGCCGCCGCCCCAAGGACGGCCGCTACGGAGAGAACCCCAACCGCCTGCAACACTATTACCAATACCAGGTGGTGCTCAAGCCCGCCCCGGCCAATATCCTCGAGCTGTACCTGGGCTCGCTCGAAGCCTTGGGCTTTGACCTTAAAAAGAACGACATCCGCTTCGTCGAAGACGACTGGGAAAATCCCACCCTGGGCGCCTGGGGCCTGGGCTGGGAAGTCTGGCTCAATGGCATGGAAGTCACGCAGTTCACCTACTTCCAACAGGTCGGCGGCATCGACTGCAAGCCCGCCACCGGCGAAATCACCTACGGCCTGGAGCGCCTGGCCATGTACCTGCAAGAGGTGGACAACGTTTACAACCTGGTCTGGACCGAAGGGCTCAGCTACGGTGATGTGTACAAGCAAAACGAGGTCGAGCAATCCACCTACAACTTCGAGCACAGCGACACCGACTTCCTGTTCACCGCCTTCACGGCCCACGAAAAGCAGGCCAAGCACCTGGTGGCCGAGAGCCTGGCGCTGCCCGCCTACGAGCAGGTCCTCAAAGCCGCGCACAGCTTCAACCTGCTGGACGCACGCGGTGCCATCAGCGTGACCGAGCGCGCCGCCTACATGGGCCGCATCCGCAATCTGGCCCGCAGCGTGGCGCAAAGCTACCTGGACAGCCGCGCCCGCCTGGGCTTTCCGATGGCACCCAAAGACTGGGCGGCCGAAGTCCTGGCCCAGATTGAAAAGAAAGCTGCCTGAAATGAGCGTTAAGAATTTACTGGTGGAGCTGTTTGTCGAAGAACTCCCGCCCAAGGCCTTGAATAAACTGGGCAATGCCTTTGCCGCCGTGCTGCTGGAGCAACTCAAGGCCCAGGGCCTGGCCAGCGCCGAGTCCGTCGTGACCGCCTTCGCCTCGCCCCGCCGCCTGGCTGCGCACATTTCCAACGTGGCTCCCTTCGCCGCCGACAAGGCTGTGTCGGCCAAGCTGATGCCAGTAGCCGTAGGCCTGACCGCCGACGGTGCACCCACGCCCGCGCTGCTGAAAAAACTGCAGGCCCTGGGTGCCGACGCAACTGCCGTGGCCGGTTTGAAGCGCGCCCTGGACGGCAAAGCCGAAGCCCTATTTTTCGAGCGCACCGTGGCCGGTGCCCGCCTGCAAGAAGGCCTGCAAAAAGCCCTGCTGGAAGCGATTGCCAAGCTGCCGATTCCCAAGGTCATGACCTACCAGCTCGCCAGCGGCTGCGCCCAGCCCGGCTGGACCAGCGTCAGCTTTGTGCGCCCCGCGCATGGCCTGGTGGCGCTGCACGGCAGCGACATCGTGCCTGTGGAGGCCCTGGGCCTGCAGTCCGGCAACACCACCCACGGCCACCGCTTTGAAGCCGCCGTCGATCCAGTGGTCTTGAAAGATGCCGACAGCTACGCCGAAACCCTGGCCCGTGATGGTGCCGTCATTGCCAGCTTTGCCGACCGCCGTGCCGATATCGTTCGCCAGCTGAATGCGGCTGCCGCGCAGATAGGCGGTGGGGTGCGTGCTATCGAAGATGAAGCATTGCTGGACGAAGTGACCGCCCTGGTCGAGCGCCCCAACGTGCTGGTCTGCAGCTTTGAAGAGGAATTTCTCGGCGTGCCGCAGGAATGCCTGATTTTGACCATGAAGGCCAACCAGAAGTACTTCCCGCTGCTGGACGCTGCGGGCAAGCTGACCCACCAGTTTCTGATCGTCAGCAACATCAGCCCGGCAGACCCCAGCCAAGTCATCGGCGGCAACGAGCGCGTGGTACGCCCACGGCTGGCGGATGCGAAGTTCTTCTTCGACCAGGACCGCAAGAAGTCTCTGGAGTCCCGCGTGGCGGGCTTGGATAAAGTGGTCTACCACAACCAACTAGGTTCGCAGGGCGAGCGCGTGGTGCGCGTGCGCGCCATTGCCAAAGCCATAGCGTTGCAACTCGGCGGCGATGCGCTGGCCCAGCAGGCCGACCAAGCCGCGCTGCTGGCCAAAACCGATCTGGTCACCGACATGGTGGGCGAATTTCCCGAGCTGCAAGGCACCATGGGCCGCTACTACGCGCTGAACGACGGCCTGAGCGCGGAAGTGGCCGACGCCATCGAAGACCACTACAAACCGCGCTTCGCAGGCGACACCCTGCCGCGCAACCCCGTGGGCATAGCCGTGGCACTGGCCGACAAGCTGGAAACCCTGGTCGGCATGTTCGGCATCGGCAACCTGCCTACCGGCGACAAGGACCCGTTTGCCTTGCGCCGTCACGCGCTGGGCGTGATTCGGATGCTGATTGAACAAAACCTTCCGCTGGACGTGACCACGCTGGTCGAAGCTGCATTCAACGTGTTGGGCGACAAATGCACCGCCCCGCGTGAAGCCTCGGTGCAAGCTCTTTTGGCCTTCATGTACGACCGCCTCGGCGGCTCTCTGCGCGAAGAGGGCTACAGCGCCCAAGAGGTCGATGCCGTCCTCGCCCTGCGCCCCCAGCGCCTGGCCGAAGTCCCCAAGCGCCTGGCCGCCGTGCGCGCCTTCGCCGTCTTGCCGGAAGCAGCGGCACTGGCTGCAGCCAACAAGCGCATCGGCAACATCCTTAAGAAGGCCGACGCGGTGGACCCGCACGCCAATCCGGCGCTGTTCCAGGAGCCTGCCGAGCACGCCCTGTTCGCCGCCATGCAGCAAGCTGCGCCCGCTGCCCAAGCCCAGTTCGAGGCAGGCGACTACACCGCCAGCTTGCAATCCCTGGCCGCGTTGCGCGCCCCGGTGGATGCCTTCTTTGACGGCGTGATGGTCAACGCCGAAGCCATCGACGTGCGCTTGAACCGCCTGGGCCTGCTGCAAAGCCTGCACAACGCGATGAACCGCGTGGCCGACCTGTCCAAATTAGCTTCATAGGAAACACCCCATGAAACTCGCCATCCTCGACCGCGACGGCACCATCAATGTGGACAGTGACGAGTTCGTCAAGTCGCCGGAGGAATGGCTGCCGCTGCCCGGCGCGCTGGAGGCGATTGCCAAGCTCAACCACGCGGGCTGGCACGTGGTGGTGGCGACTAACCAGTCGGGGCTGGGGCGGGGGCTGTTTGACATGGTGGCGCTCAACGCCATGCATGCCAAGATGTTCAAGCTGCTGGCTGCGGCCGGGGGCAAGATTGACGCGGTGTTCTTTTGCCCGCACGCACCCGACGACGGCTGCCACTGCCGCAAGCCTGCCCCGGGGCTGTTCGAGCAGATTGGCGAGCGCTTTGGCATCGACCTGCACGGCGTGCCTACGGTGGGCGACAGCCTGCGCGACCTGCAGGCTGGGGTGGCGGTGGGCTGCGAGCCGCATGTGGTGCTGACCGGCAAGGCCGCACGCTTTCGCGGGCTGGGCGTGCTGCCTGCGGAGTTTCCGGTGGGCACCTGGGTGCACCAGGATCTGCTGGCGTTTGCCACCTTTCTTATCAACCGCGGGCTGGTCGCCAAAACGCCTGCAGCTTGATACTCCTAAATTTATAGCTGTATGCGTATGTTCTATATGCGCTAGAAGCCTAAAAGACTTAAAAATGCCTTTGATCCGTTCTGTTCTGCACATGCTGTTTTTGGCGGTCACCGTCATCCCCTGGGCCTCGGCCGTGTTTGTGATCCGGCTGTTTGCCGGGCCCACTGCGGTGTACTGGGCTTGCGCGCGCTGGCTGCGGCTAGCGGTGGACAGCGGCACGGCCATTTTGGGCATCCAGAACCGCATCACCGGCATGGAAAACCTGCCCACTGGCCCGCTGGATTCGGTGGTGCTGCTGGTCAAGCACCAGTCCACCTGGGAGGCGCTTTTGATGCCTGCCATCATGCCGCGCCCTCTCGCCTATGTGTTCAAGAAAGAACTGCTGTACGTGCCGTTTTTCGGCTGGGCTATGGCCTGCATGGACATGATCCATATCGACCGCAGCCAGGGCACGCAGGCGTTCAAAAAGCTGGTGGCATCGGGTAAGCGGCTGACCTCGCAGGGTACCTGGGTGATCATGTTCCCCGAGGGCACTCGCATCGACCGCGGCCAGGTGGGTGAGTACAAAACCGGTGGTACGCGGCTGGCCATCCAGTGCGGCGTGCCGGTGATCCCGATTGCCGTGACCTCCGCCAAATGCTGGCCGCGCAAGGCCTTCATCAAGAAGCCGGGCATTGTGGATATTTCCATTGGCAAGCCGATTTCCAGTGTGGGCCGCCGCCCGGACGAGCTGATGGCCGAGGTGCAGGCCTGGATCGAGGCTGAAATGCGCCGCCTGGACCCCGAGGCTTACCCGCCCGTCGCTTCAACACCAGCCTAAAAGCTACTCCACCCGTCGTCACCACCCGCCGGTACTGCTGCGGGAGTGGCTTTGCCTGCCCGCGGTGGTGTCAGGGCCTTGGTTTTGGCGGCGAAGCTGGCGGCGGATTTTGCTTGGGGTGCGGCCATGCCGACACGCGGCCCGCTGCGGCTGGCGGGAATGCCGGGGCTGGCCCGGTGGGGCGGCACACGCTCTGCTACCACCCGGCCTAGCGTATGCGCGCCGCTGTGGGGCAGTTTGAAGACGGCCACGGTGCCCACCAAGTCATCCGCCTGGGTGTTCAGGCTGCTGGCGGCGGCGGCCATTTCTTCGACCAGCGCGGCGTTTTGCTGCGTGACCTGGTCCATCTGGATGATGGCTTCGCCGACCTGGGAGACACCGGCGCTTTGCTCGCTGCTGGCCGCGCTGATCTCGCCCATGATGTCGGTGACCCTGCGGATGGAGCCCACCACCTCGGCCATGGTGACACCGGCCTGGTCTACCAGCGCCGTGCCTTGCGCCACCCGCTCCACGCTGGCCCCGATCAGGCTTTTGATTTCTTTGGCGGCCTGGGCCGAGCGCCCCGCCAGGCTGCGCACTTCGGATGCCACCACCGCAAACCCACGGCCTTGTTCCCCCGCGCGGGCGGCTTCCACGGCCGCATTCAAGGCCAGGATGTTGGTCTGGAAGGCGATGCCGTCGATCACGCTGATGATGTCGGAGATCTTGCGCGACGAGTCGTTGATGCCCTTCATGGTCTCCACCACCTGGGCCACCACGGCCCCGCCCTGGATGGCCACCGTGCTGGCGCTTTGGGCTAGCTGGTTGGCCTGGCGTGCGTTGTCGGCGTTTTGTTTAACGGTGGCGTTCAGCTCTTCCATGGAGGCAGCGGTTTCTTCCAGGGAGCTGGCTTGTTGCTCGGTACGGGCACTCAGGTCGTTATTGCCCTGGGCGATCTGGGCGCTGGCGCTGGCCACCCCCTCGGCATTGCTGCGCACGCTGCTGACGGTGCGGGTCAGCGACTCTTGCATGCCTTTGACGGTGGCCATCATGCTGGTGCTGTCGTTGCCTCGCAAGACGATGGGGGTGCTCAAGTCGCCTTCGGCAACGCGTAGCACGGCGGCATTCACCTGGGCAGGTTCGGCACCCAAGGCGCGGGTCAGACTGCGGGTGATGGTCCAGCCCAAGAACCCGGCAACCACCGCCATGGCGGCCGCTAAAGCGCCCATCAGCGTGGCGTAGAACGCTGCGTTGGTAGCGGCTTGTTGCGCCAAGCCCTTGCCGACGGTGTTTTGTAGTTCTGTTTCATCATCGACCGCCTTGAAAAGGGTGGTTTGCTTTGAACGTAGTTCGCCAAAGAGCAAATCCGACGCTTCTTGGCCCTTGTCTTGCAGGGCCAGTGCAATCGCCTGGTCCAGGCCCTGGTTGTAAGCGGCGCGTGTATCCGTAATGATTTTGAGGTATTGGATGCCCTTGGGCAGCGTTACCGTTTTTGCCAGTTCTGCCAACAGTGCGGAATTGGCGGCGCGCAGTTCGGTGATTTTTTTGCGCTCGACTTCCCGAAACGCGGCATCTGGCTTGATCAAGATGTTGCGCGTGGCACGGGCGATGGCGTTCAGGTTGTCTTTGATCGTTGAAAACTGCTCTACCTTGACCATGCGGTTGTTCGCGATTTCGTCCAAATCTTTGGCCAACGCCTTCATTTGCATGGCGCCTATCACCGTAATCAGAATACCCAGCAGGATGGCGATACCGAAGCCTAGAGCCAGGCGCGTACTTACTTTGAGGTTATCAAATGACATGGTGTTCCTTGGTGAGGGGTGGGTGCAGGCAATGCGTGGTGAGTGGGTTATGTGGTTTATCTGAATTAGACCAATGGGTTACAAAATGAACTGGTGTGATTGGTCTTCTCATCATATTTACAAAGTGTTACCCGTCAATAGCTGTTTGCAAGGTGCCTGAGAAGTGATTCAAAGAACTTCGACGGTGCCTGAAAGCCGGTCCGGCTAAACTTTCCCCATGCACCGCTTATTGAAGTTCACCCTGGACCTTTTTGACCCTGAGCCCACAGGCTTGCCGCTTTCGCCCGCTCCTGCAAACGCCCAGATTTTAAAGAAAAAAAGGCCGTTAGCGCATATACCGTCTACACCAGTAGCTCCTGAAAATATAGCGAATGAGCTGCCGCCGCCCGCTATGCTTTTGCGGGACACGGGGCAATCCATCGCCTACCACCACCCTGCTGCCAACCGCACCTTGCAGCTGCCCGGCGCGCTGGTGGGGTTTGCGTTCAAGCGCAGCAAGCGCCGCAGCATCGGTTTTGTGGTGGGTGCGCAAGGCCTGGTGGTGAGCGCGCCGAAATGGGTGCCGCTGGCCGAGGTGGATGCGGCCGTGCGCAGCAAGGGCGGCTGGATCGTGCAAAAGCTCGGCCAGTCGCAGGAGCGGCAGGCCGAGCAGCAAGCCTCGCGGGTCGTCTGGCAGAACGGGGCGGCCTTTCCCTACCTGGGCCAGCCGCTGGCCCTGGCGCTGGAGCCCGCGTTGCACCGGGCGCACAAAGGTGCGATGGTGATCGACCACAATTTGCGTCTGGGCTTGCCGCTGGATGCAATGCCTGCACAGATAAGCGCTGCTGTGCACAAATGGCTGTTGCTGCAGGCCCGCGCGCTGTTCACCGAGCGCCTGAACCACTTTGCGCCGCAGTTGGGCGTGCAGTGGAAGCGGCTGGCCTTGTCCAACGCCACCACGCGCTGGGGCAGCGCCAGCACCCTGGGCTCGATCCGCCTGAACTGGCGGCTGCTGCACCACCGCATGGACGTTATTGATTACGTGGTGGTGCACGAGCTGAGCCATCTGCGCTACATGGACCACAGCGCCCAGTTCTGGGATACGGTGGCTTCCATCCTGCCCGGCTATGCGCCGCTGCGCGCTGAATTGCGCAGTGTGGTGGTGCCTAAATGGGATGAGGTTTAAGCGCCGACGGGCACCGCTTCGCTGGGCTCCAGCGCCGCACTGACGGGGTACGGCAAGGCCGTCGGGCTGAACCGGTACACCCCGTCCGCGCCGCGTGTGCGCTGCAAATACCCATCCACCCACAGCTTGTGCAGGTGCGCCACCGCCTCGCCCATGGCGAAGGTAATCTGGTGCAGGTCCAGCTGGCGGGTGAAGAGTACGGGCAGGATGTCGCTGGCGCTGCACGGCCGCTGCTGGGCGAAGGCCATCACGCGGGCCAGGTGGTCGCGGTGGTGGTCGTGTAGCTGCTGGATGCGGATGTGCAGGCCCCGGAAGGGCTTGCCGTGGGCGGGCAGGGTCAGGGTGTCCGGGTGCAGCGGCGCAAACTTGTCGATCGAGTCCAGAAACTGCTGCAGCGGGTTGCTTTCGGGCTCCACATCGAACACGCTCACATTGGTGGAAATGCGCGGCAGCATCATGTCGCCGCCAATCAAGACTTGGGTTTCGCCACAGTACAGCGCAATGTGTTCCGGCGCGTGGCCATAGCCACTGATGCAGTGCCAATCTCGTCCACCGATGCGCAGGGTCTGGCCGTCTTGCATGCGCACAAAACTGGGCGGCAGGGCCGGTACCATGGCCGAAAAATAGCCGCTGCGGGCGCGGATTTTGGCCACAGATTCCGTGTCGGTCAGGCCATGCTTCTGGAAAAACTCTGCCGCGCCTGGCCCGCCGTTGCCGCTGGAGTGCAGGATGTTGTGGCCGGCCACAAAATAGTCGGTGGCGCTGATCCACAGTGGTGCACTCCAGCGCGCGCACAGCCAAGAGGCCAGACCGATATGGTCTGGATGCATGTGGGTCACGATGACACGCAGAATGGGCAGGCCGCCGAGTTGGGTGGCAAAAATCGCCTCCCACTGGTCCCGCGAGGCATCGGCGCTGATGCAGCAGTCCACCACGCTCCAGCCACGTTGCCCATCCATCTCGTCTTCTAGCAGCCACAGGTTGATGTGGTTCAGCGCAAACGGCAGCGCCATGCGAATCCAGCGCACGCCGGGTGCGACGCTGACAGTTTCGCCCTGCGCGGGCAGGGTGTCGCCCAGTGGGTAGTGCAGTTGTTGTTCTAGCAGGTTCATGGGTTCTGGGGGGGGATGGCGCTATGCCGTGGCTTGCATTCTAGGCAGGCCTTTGCGGGCCGAAACGATAATGCCGCATGTTTCTCAAACGCCTTACCGTTGCCCTGGGTACCCTGGCCCTGGCCGCCCTGCTCCAGGGCGGCGTTTCCTGGTGGGCGCTGCAGGCGGCGGGTGAAAAGGTCTACCGTGGCCGTGTCGCCAGCGATGTGCTGGCCGGTTTTCTGGAGCTGTACGCCACCAAGCAGCGGCTGCGGGCCTGGCTGTCGCAGTCGTTGCTGGGTGCGCCGGTGGCCCCGCAACTGCGCGAAGAGTTGCAAGACGAAATGGCGGCCACGCTGGTCCGGCTGGATGCCATGGCCCTGATGGCGGCCGAGCTGGACGGCGACCGGGGTGCCCTGCAGGCCGAACACCACCAGCGCCAGGAAGACCTGCTGGTGCTGCACCAAAGCCTGGATGAGCTGCGCACCGCCATGGCCAGCGTGCGGCCCCAGCCGCCCAATGACAGTTCGGTGGCGCTGTGGTCGGAAATCACCCGCGTGTTCGATGTGTCCCAGGGTCGGGACCTGCGCTCCCTGCTGGCCGGCAATATTGCCCGTGAAAAAGCCGCCGTGGCACGGGACCGGGCTGCCGCAGATGCCTCCTTGGCCCTGGTACGAACGCTGGCGCTGGGGGCTGCGACCTGCCTGGCCCTGGCTGCCGCGCTCCTCGCACTGTACTTTGCCCGCGCGCTGCGCCGTCCGCTGGAAGAGCTAAGCACCGGCGTCGAGGCCTTGCAGCGCGGCGAGCTGGAGCACCGCATTCCGGCCCACCGGCGCGACGAGTTCTCACGCTTTGCGCAGCGGGTCAACGCCATGGCCGCCGAGATTGCCCACCACCGCTATCCGTGGCGAGGCCGATATCGCCTTGCGTGGCGCCGACAAGCCGGTGGCTTACTACCAAAGCGCCCTGCAGCGCATCGTCGCTGCGGCCCAGCAACTCGGCGGCGTGATTGATGATTTGCTAACCATGGCGCGCAGCGACATCGACACGCTGGTGCTACACCGCACGCCGCTGGATGTGGCCCAGCCCCTGCAAGAGGCTGTGGAGCAGGCCCGCACCCTGGGCCGCGAATACCACGTGCAGGTAGCCTACACCCCGCCTGCCGAGCCCCAAAACTGGCAGCTACTGGGCGACGCGCAGCGCCTGCGCCAGTTGTTCACCCTGCTGCTGCACAACGCGGTGCGCTATTCGCATGCCGGGGGGCAGGTACAGGTACTGGCCCGGCGGGTGGAGGATGCCAGCGGTACGGCGCAGTGGGAGCTACGCGCCATCGACCACGGCATTGGCATCACGGCAGACGAGCTGGGCCGTGTGTTCGAACGCAATTTCCGCAGCCCGCGGGCCCGCTTGCACCGCGCCGATGGCAGCGGCCTGGGCCTGCCGATTGCCGCCACCCTGGCCCGCGCCCATGGCGGCCAGATCGAGATTGACAGTGCGCCAGAGCGCGGCACCACGGCTATTTTGCGTCTGCCGCTGCTGACAGAACCGAATTGAAACCATGCAAATTCTGATTGTGGAAGACGATGCCCGCGTAGCCGACTTTCTGGACCGCGGCCTGCGCGCCGAGGGTTACCGCACCCAGGTGGCGCGCAACGGCATCGACGGCCTGGCCCTGGCCCGCCAGGTAGCCCAGCAGATCCGTGAAGACGGCACGCCCACCGTCATCTTGCTGGACCTGATGCTGCCTGGCCTGGGCGGGCTGGAGGTGTGCCAGACCCTGCGCGCTGACGGCGTGGCCTTGCCCATCCTGGTGCTGACCGCACTGGGCACGCTGGACGACCGGGTGGCCGGCCTGCGCCTGGGCGCGGACGACTATCTGGCCAAACCGTTTGCGTTCGAGGAGCTGCTGGCCCGCATCGAGGCGCTGATGCGGCGCTCGCGCGACCTGGCACCGGCCAACACTGCGCGCCTGGAGGTCGGTGACCTGGTACTGGACCGCGAAGCCATGCGCGCCAGCCGTGGCGGCCAGGCGCTGACCCTGACCGCCCGCGAGCTGGCCCTGCTGGAGCTGCTGATGTCGGCCCCCGGCAGGCTGTTCAGCCGCGAGCGGATTTTGTCGGCCGTTTGGGGTGTGCACGAAGACCCGCTGACCAATGTGGTGGACGTGTACATCCGCCGCCTGCGCAGCAAGATCGACGACGGCCAGGCCCAGCCGTTGATCCACACACTGCGCGGCCTGGGCTACCGGCTGGAAGCGCTGGGATAAGACTTCGAACTGGTTCCAGGCTTGCGCAGTTCATCTGGCGTTCATGCAAACGTAAGCCGGGCTTAACGCCGCCAGCAGGCTGGGGTTCATGCCCGGCTTCGACACTTCTTTCACTGCAGCAGAGACCCCGTTGCAGGTTTTGCCCGACAGGGCCAACCCATGAAAGAGTGAATACCATGACCGCCGTTACGACCCGTTTGATCCCCGCCGTTGCCCTGTGTGCCCTGCTGGCTGCCGGCACGGCCCAAGCCCGTGTCCAAACCTGCGAGACCACCAACGAAAAAGAGGTGGCCAGCCTGTTTGACCGCTGGAATGACTCCCTGAAAACCCTGGATCCGGCCAAGGTCACTGCCAACTACGCCCGTGATGGCATTCTGTTGCCCACCGTCACCGACCAGCCGCGCAGCACGCCCGCCGAAATCAACGACTACTTTGCGAAATTTCTGAAGCTGGGGCCCCAGGGCGTTATCGACAAACGCTTCGTCAAAATTGGCTGCAACATCGCGCAAGACGTGGGTACCTACACCTTCACCTTGAACGACGGTGTCAAGGTGCAGGCGCGCTACACCTATATTTACGAATTTACCGATGGCAAGTGGCTCATCTCCCACCACCACTCTTCGGTCATGCCTGAGAAGAAGTAAATACCGGTAACCCGCCGGTTCGTGCTGCCAAGCCAGCAACTGGCGGCAAAATACCGTCCATGACCCAATCCATACCTGACATCTTTGCCAATAACCGCGCCTGGGCTGCCCAGATGGAGCTCCAGCGCCCCGGCTTTTTTACCGCGCTGACGCTGCAGCAAAAACCCAAGTACATGTGGATTGGCTGCTCCGACAGCCGCGTTCCGGCCAACGAGATCATGGGCCTGGACCCGGGCGAGGTGTTTGTGCACCGCAATGTGGCCAATGTGGTGGTGCATTCAGACCTGAACGCACTGTCCACGGTGCAGTTTGCGGTGGACGTGATCAAGGTTGAGCACATCACCGTGGTGGGCCATTACGGCTGCTCGGGCGTTGCGGCGGCCCTGGCGGGGCAGCGGGTCGGCCTGGCCGACAACTGGCTGCGCCATATCCAGGACGTGCGGGATCGCCACTGGAATCTGCTGGACCAGATTGCCGAACCCCGACGCCATGATGCGCTGGTCGAGCTTAACGCCATCGAGCAGGTGGTCAATGTCTGCCAAAGTACCGTCATGGTCGATGCCTGGGCGCGCGGCCAAAACGTCACGGTGCACGGCTGGGTGTATGGCATCCACGACGGTCTGCTGCAAAACCTGCACATCACTGTAAACGGCTTTGAGGGGCTGGAGGCGGCGTACCGGGCGGCGATCGCGGGGGTATCCGGGGCTGTGCGGGTCGCGCGCTAGCCTTATCGCGGGGGGGCGCATCTGGGTAGACTGTGCCCATGTTTCCCCAGCGCCTGGACTCCCCGCTCGCCTACGATATTGCCAAAGCCATGGTGGATGGCTTTAACCGGCACTACCGCCTGTTCCGTACCGAGTCGGCCCGGGCCAAGCACCGTTTCGAGGTGGCCGACTGGCACAGCCAGCAGCGGGCCCAACGCGAACGCATCGAGTTTTACGACCTGCGGGTGCGCGAATGCTCCACCCGGCTGGAGCGCGAATTCAAGGCGGAAGCGCATGGCATGGATCAAAACATGGACATATGGCAGCAGGTCAAGCTGCACTACATCGGCCTGCTGGTAGACCACCGCCAGCCCGAGCTGGCCGAGACCTTCTTCAACTCGGTCACCACCAAGATGCTGCACCGCAGCTACTTCCAGAACGACTTCATCTTCGTGCGCTCCGCCGTCAGCACCGAATACCTGGAAGCGGCCGAAAAGCGCCCCACCTACCGCGCCTACTACCCCACGCGCGCCAACTTGGGCGCGGTGCTGTTGCAGATGGTGCAAGACTTTGACCTGCAACGCGCGTTTGGTGACCTGGCGCGCGACATCGCTTTTGTAGAGGCCGCGGTGCGCCAGCAACTGGGCGAGGTCACGCTGCGGGCCAACTTCCAGATCCAGGTGCTGACCGGCCTGTTCTTTCGCAACAAGGGTGCGTACATCTGCGGCAAGGTGATCAACGGCTTCCAGGAACACCCGTTTGCATTACCCATCCTGCACAACGCCGACGCTCGGCTGGTGATCGATGCTGTCCTGTTTGGCGAGGACGACATGCTGCTGCTGTTCAGCTTTGCGCGCGCCTACTTCATGGTGGACATGGAAATCCCCAGCGCCTACGTGCAGTTTTTGCGCAGCATGATGCCGCGCAAGCCGCGCAATGAGATTTACAACGCACTGGGCCTGGCGAAGCAGGGCAAGACCCTGTTCTACCGCGACCTGCTGCAGCACCAGCGCCATTCCAGCGACCAGTTCCGCATCGCCCCGGGCATCAAGGGCATGGTGATGCTGGTGTTTGATATGCCCTCGTTTCCCTACGTGTTCAAGGTCATCAAAGACTTTTACCCGCCGCAAAAAGACACCACCCGCGAGCAGGTCAAGGCCAAGTATCTGCTGGTCAAGCAGCACGACCGCGTGGGCCGCATGGCCGATACGCTGGAGTACAGCGAGGTAGCGTTTCCGTTAGCCCGGTTCACCCCGGAGGTGATTGCCGAGCTGGAGAAGTTCGCGCCCAGCCAGCTGGAGATCAGCGATAGGGATGGCGATGGCCAGATGGAGGTGGTCATCAAGCACTGCTACATCGAGCGCCGCATGATTCCGCTGAACCTCTACCTGCAAGAGGCCTTTAATGCGGGCCCCGACGACCGCCGCGCCCGTGCCCAGATCGAGCGCGTGGTGCTGGAGTACGGCAACGCCATCAAAGACCTGGTAGCCGCCAACATCTTCCCCGGCGACATGCTTTGGAAGAACTTCGGTGTGACGCGCCACGGCAAGGTGGTGTTCTACGATTACGACGAGATTGAATACCTCACCGACTGCAACTTCCGCACCGTGCCCCTGCCGCGCAATGAAGAAGAGGAGATGAGCGGCGAGATCTGGTACCGCGTCGGCCCCAAGGACGTGTTCCCCGAAACCTTTGCCCCCTTTCTGCTGGGCAACCCGTTGGTGCGCGATGCCTTCATGCGCCACCACGCCGACCTGCTGGAGCCCAGCTTTTGGCAGGCGCACAAGGAGCGCATCCAGGCCGGTTACGTGCATGACGTGTTTCCGTACGACCAGGAAAAGCGGTTTTTACCGCCCGGCTGATCGCGTACACTGCGACCCGCCCGGGGTGTGCAGTGAGCTGCGCTGAGATGGAATCCAAACCCGCGAACTTGATCTGGTTCATACCAGCGTAAGAAGAGCTTGACGACAGCGTCCTACCCTTAGAGGTACGGGTGCATGCCGTCTACACGCCCCACCTGCAAGGCAGAGGGGCATCTCCTTGGGAGTTCGCGCGGTCTGGCTGCGCATTCTGGGCTCCACTTCCACAGGAGACCCCCATGAATGCACCCGACAAATTTGCCCAGTTGCTCAGCTACGCCTGCGACCCGCTGCCCGCCAGCACCAAGCGCTACATCCAGGGCAGCCGCCCCGACCTGCGCGTACCGCTGCGCGAAATCATGCAGAGCAACGGCGAGGCCGTGACCGTCTACGACACCTCCGGCCCCTACACCGATGCCAGCGCCAGCATCGATGTGCGTGCCGGTCTGCAGGCCCTGCGCGCAGGCTGGATTGCCGGCCGGGGCGATTCTGAGGCTTACGCCGCCCGCATCCTGCACGCGCTGGACGATGGCCGCAAAAGCGATGAAAACGCTGCGCTCAACCTGCTGCGCGCCCAGGCCGCTGGCCTGCAGCGCACGCCCCGCCGGGCCAAGGCTGGTGCCAACGTGTCCCAAATGCACTACGCCCGCAAAGGCACCATCACCCCCGAGATGGAATTCGTGGCTCTGCGGGAGAACCAGAAGCTGGAATGGATGGCGCAGTATGCCGCCAACACCGAGCGCGACCAACGCTTGGCGGGCAACAGCTTTGGTGCCAGCATCCCCAAGGTCATGACCCCCGAGTTCGTGCGCTCCGAAGTGGCCCGGGGCCGCGCCGTGATTCCGCTCAACATCAACCACCCCGAAGTCGAGCCCATGGCCATTGGCCGTAACTTTCTGGTCAAGATCAACGCCAACATCGGCAACTCCGCTGTTACCTCCAGCATCGAAGAAGAGGTGGAAAAACTGGTCTGGGCGATCCGCTGGGGTGCGGACACGGTGATGGATTTGTCTACCGGCAAAAACATCCATACCACCCGCGACTGGATCATCCGCAACAGCCCCGTGCCCATCGGCACCGTGCCGATCTACCAGGCGCTGGAAAAAGTGGGCGGCGTGGCCGAAGACCTGACCTGGGAAATCTTCCGCGACACGCTGATCGAGCAGGCCGAACAGGGTGTGGACTACTTTACTGTGCACGCTGGCGTACGCCTGCCGTTCATCCACCTCACCGCCAACCGCATGACCGGCATCGTTTCACGCGGCGGCTCCATCATGGCCAAGTGGTGCATTGCCCACCATAAAGAAAATTTCATCTACACCCACTTCGATGAGATGACCGAGATCCTGAAGGCCTACGATGTCAGCTATTCGCTCGGTGATGGCCTGCGCCCCGGCTCCAGCGCCGATGCGAATGACGAAGCCCAGTTCGCCGAGCTGCGCACCCTGGGCGAGCTGACGCAAAAAGCCTGGCAGCAAGACGTGCAGGTCATGATCGAAGGCCCCGGCCACGTGCCCATGCACATGGTGCAAGAGAACATGACCGAGCAGCTGAAGCATTGCGGTGAGGCACCGTTCTACACCCTGGGCCCGCTGACCACCGACATCGCCCCCGGCTACGACCACATCACCAGCGGCATCGGCGCGGCCATGATCGGCTGGTTCGGCACCGCCATGCTGTGCTATGTCACGCCTAAGGAACACCTGGGCCTGCCAGACCGCGACGATGTGAAGGTGGGCATCATCACCTACAAGATCGCCGCGCACGCCGCCGACGTGGCCAAGGGCCATCCGGGGGCGCGATACCGCGACGACGCGCTATCCAAAGCCCGCTTCGAGTTCCGCTGGATGGACCAGTTCAACCTGTCGCTGGACCCCGAAACCGCCAAGAAATTCCACGACGAAACCCTGCCGAAAGATTCGGCCAAGGTGGCGCATTTCTGCTCGATGTGCGGCCCCAAGTTCTGCTCGATGAAGATCACCCAGGAAGTGCGCGAATACGCCAAGAACCTGGGCGTGAGCGAGGCGGCTGCTGCTGAAAAAGGCATGCTGCAGAAGTCGCAAGAGTTCAAGAGCGGCGGCGGGGAAATCTATGTTCCGGTGGGCGGCGTGATCCCGATCGCACAGGGCTAACGGCCCACGCGGCCTGCTTGCAACCCGGCGGGGGAGGGCCGGGGTGTAGGCGGTGCAGCCAGAGCGCAGCTTACGCCGCAACCACAGTTGCTATCAAATTAATATATAAATTTGATAGCTGTCTGTGCAGAGTAAATATGCGCTACCAGCTTATTTAGTATGAAAAAAATAGCCTAAAAATCTGCAAATAACAACGTCCCGTTCCTACCGCCGCCCGGTGCGAAAATGCACGCCGACGGGGTGCATGCCCGTGAGACTCCCCCAACCGGCAAGCCCCCCCATGAACGCAGTAGAAATCGAAGCCGCCATCTCCGACCTGGCCCTGGAGCCCTTCGACCCGGCAGAATTCCCGTTTGCTTTTCTGGCCGCCTTCGGTAACAAAGACACCACCCTCAAGCGCCTGCGCAGCGGCAACAACAACGCCTCCGACGTGCCCGGCGGCGTGCTGCTGCGCAACAACCTCCACATAGCCGTGTGTGCAGACGGCTATGTAGGCGACACCCTCAAGGCCTTGCGCACCAGCGCGGCCACGGTTAAAGCCAAAGCCAAGTTCATCCTCGCCACCGACGGGCACACCCTGGAAGCCGAGGAATTGGCGGGCGGTGAAACCATAGCCTGTGCTTACCCCGACTTTCCCAACCACTTTGGCTTCTTTTTGCCACTGGCGGGCATCTCCACCATCCAGGAGATCAAAGACAACCCCATCGACGTGCGCGCCACCGGGCGGCTCAACAAGCTGTATGTCGAGCTGCTGCGCGACAACCCCGACTGGGCGGGCGAGGCACGCCGGGCTGACATGAACCACTTCATGGCCAGATTGGTGTTCTGCTTCTTTGCCGAAGACACCGACATCTTCAACGGCGAAGGCCTGTTCACCCAGACCGTCAACAAGTTCAGCGACCGTGATGGCACCAACACCCACCAGGTGATGGGCGAGATATTCCGTGCCATGGACACCAAGGTGGCCGACCGAGCCACCGCCAAGTTGCCCAACTGGGCCAACACCTTCCCTTACGTCAATGGCGGCCTGTTCTCTGGCAGCACCGAGGTGCCCCGCTTTACCCGCATGGCCCGTACCTATCTGCTGCACACCGGCACGCTGAATTGGCGGCTCATCAACCCCGACATCTTTGGCAGCATGATCCAGGCCGTGGCCGACGACGCAGAGCGCGGCGCACTCGGCATGCACTACACCAGCGTGCCCAACATCCTCAAAGTGCTAAACCCCTTGTTTCTGGACGAGCTGCGAGCACAACTGGCCGCCGCTGGTGAAAACAAGAGCAAGCTCCTTAATCTGCGTAAGCGCATGGCCCGTATTCGGGTGTTCGACCCGGCCTGCGGGTCGGGCAACTTCTTGGTCATCGCCTACAAACAAATGCGCGAGATCGAGGCCGAAATCAATCGTTTGCGTGGCGAGCAGCACCTGGGCAGCGAGATCCCGCTCACCAACTTTCGCGGTATCGAGCTGCGCAGCTTCCCCGCCGACATTGCCCGGCTGGCGCTCATCATTGCCGAGTTCCAGTGCGACGTGCTGTACCGGGGGCAAAAGGACGCGCTGGCCGAGTTTTTGCCACTGGACGCGCAGAACTGGATTGTGTGCGGCAATGCGTTACGGCTGGACTGGCTAAGCATTTGCCCACCCACGGGGACGGGCGTGAAGCTGCTGGCGGATGACTTGTTCGGCATGCCGCTGGACCAGACGGAGATGGACTTTGCGAACGAGGGCGGGGAGACCTTCATTTGTGGCAATCCTCCGTACGTGGGCGCAACCGTCAAACCGCCGAAAGGTGCAAGCAAGGAAATGAAAGAGCGCCTCAAGCGTGAATCTGAATCTCGTAAGGCCGATCTGAAGACTATTTTTGATGACCGTGCCAGTACATGGGGAACATTGGACTACGTCGCCGGTTGGTTTATGAAGGCTGTGGATTACGGTCGACACACTGATTCTGCCACCGCGTTCGTGGCAACGAACTCCATTTGCCAAGGCCAGCAAGTCCCGGTCTTATGGCCGCTGATTTTTGCAGCCAGACAGCAAATTATTTTTGCTCATACGTCATTCAAGTGGAAAAACTTGGCCTCCAACAACGCAGGTGTGATGGTCGTCATTGTTGGCCTCTCAACCCGGCCAAGAAAATTACGCCGACTTTATGCATTAGGCAAGGAGGATGTCACTTCTCTAAAAAATGTTGAAAACATCAACGCCTACCTTGTGCCTGCGCAGAATGTCATCGTGGAAAAGCGGGCCGAAGCATCTGGTGAACTTAATACGATGACAAAAGGGAGTGCACCGACTGATGGCGGTCACCTGTTGCTAACGCGAGATGAGGTTGAAGCTCTTGGCCTGTCCGATAAGCAGACGCAGAAAATCGTGCGTCGGTTTGTTGGCTCTGAAGACGGAATCAATGGTCAATATCGCTATTGCCTGTGGATGGATGCACAGAGTGCAGATATTGCGTCTACCAATAAGGCTGTGGCTGATCGCTTAGAAAGTGTGAAGATAATGCGCTTGGATAGCGATAAGAACGCCACTAAGAAATTAGCAAGAACACCTTACCTTTTTGGTGAAATTCGTCAGCGCGGCGACGAGCTTCCCATCGTCATTCCACGCCACAGCTCAGAAAACCGTGAGTATTTACCATTTGTGTTGAGCAATCGTGGCGACATCGTCGCTGATAGCGCATCAGCCCTGTACGACGTGCCGCTTTGGAACGTAGCAATTTTTTCCTCGCGACTGCACCTCTCTTGGATTGCAGCGGTCTGCGGAAAAATAAAAACCGACTTCCGCTACTCCAATACCCTGGGTTGGAACACCTTCCCCGTCCCCCTGCTCACCGAGCAAAACAAGGCCGACCTCACCGCCTGCGCCGAAAACATTCTGCTGGCCCGCGAAGCCCATTTCCCCGCCACCATCGCCGACCTGTACGACCCGGAGGACATGCCAGACAACTTGCGCCATGCCCACGCGCAGAACGACGAAGTGCTGGAGCGCATCTACATGGGCCGCCGCTTCAAGAACGACACCGAGCGGCTGGAGAAGCTGTTTGCGCTGTACACCCAGATGGCGGCGGCGGCCAAGGCCCAGCCCGCCAAGAAACCCAGCAAAAGGAGCCTCGCATGAGTCCTCAGAAGAAAACCGCCACAACGGCGGTAGCGTCGATGCCCACGCCACGCTATGCAGAGTTGCTCGGCGAGATCAAGCAGCGGATTCGCCATGCGCAGGCGCGGGCCTGGATGGCTGTGAATGCCGAAATGATCCGGATGTACTGGTGCATCGGCCAGGTGATCGCACAGCGGCAGCAGCAAGAGGGCTATGGGGCGGCGGTGATTCCGCGCCTGGCGCGCGACCTGCACAACGAGTTGCCCGAAGAAAAGGGGTTCTCTGAGCGCAACATCAAGCGGATGCTGGCTTTTTACCGCCTGTACCCGCATGCGTCGCTGGATGCCGAGCTTGTGCCACAGCCTGTGGCACAAGTTATACCAGCGGCCCCTGACGCGCACTTGGCCCCCGGCAACCATTTTCCGGCCCCTCTGTTGCTGGCTATTCCCTGGGGCCACCATGCCACGCTGATGGAGAAGGCCAAAGATGCCACCGCACGCCAGTGGTATATGCAGGCCGCGCTGGACAATGGCTGGAGCCGTTACTTGTTGCTGGAGCACATCCAGTCTGCCAGCCACCAGCGGGTGGGCCGGGCTGCCAGCAACTTTGCGCTGCGGCTGCCTGAGCCGGATTCGGCGCTGGTGCAGCAGACGCTGAAAGATCCCTACTTGTTCGACTTCTTGACGCTGCAAACGCCCTTCCATGAACGCGAACTGGAAACCGGATTGATCGTGCACCTGGAGAAGTTTTTGCTGGAACTGGGGCAGGGCTTTGCCTTTGTAGGCCGCCAGTACCACATCGATCTGGGCGAGCAGGACTTCTATATCGACCTGCTCTTCTACCACCTCAAGCTGCGCTGCTACGTGGTGATCGACCTCAAGCGCGGCGCATTCAAGCCGGAGTACGCGGGCAAGATGAGCTTTTATTGCAGCGTGGTCAACGACCGGTTATGCCACGGTGACGACAAACCCACCATTGGCCTGATTCTGTGCCAGCAGCACAACCGGGTGCTGGCCGAGTACACCTTGCGCGGCATCGACAATCCTATTGGCGTATCTAGCTACGAACTTACACGGGCCCTGCCCGCCGAGCTGAAGTCCAGCCTGCCCAGCATCGAAGAAATCGAGCATGAGCTGACCGGTGACCATCCATCCAGCGAAAACGAAGCCGTATGACGCATTCCATCCATCCCAGCAACCCAACCAATGCCTATACCGTCCCCTCGGTGTCCATCAGCACCGCCCGCACGGGTGCGTCCGCACGCGCCAACGCGCTGGGCATGCGGGCCATGCAAGAGCGGGCCTATGCCAAGCGGGGCGAGCAATATCTGTTGATCAAATCGCCCCCGGCATCGGGCAAGTCGCGGGCGCTGATGTTTATTGCGCTGGACAAGCTGCACCACCAGGGCTTGCAGCAGGCGCTGATCGTGGTGCCCGAGCGCTCGATTGGCTCCAGCTTTGCCGATGAGCCGCTGAGTGCGCACGGCTTTGGCTATGACTGGCAGGTGGCCCCGCAGTGGAACCTGTGCAATGCGCCGGGGGCGGACGATGCGCGGGTAGCCCAATCCAAGGTCAAGGCAGTGGGTGAGTTTCTGGCCCATAACGACAAGGTTCGCGACAAGGTGCTGGTGTGTACCCATGCCACCTTTCGCTTTGCGGTGGAGGCTCTGGGGCTGGCGGCTTTTGACAACCGCTTGATTGCGATTGACGAGTTTCACCATGTGTCCAGCAGCCCAGACAACAAGCTAGGCAGCCAGTTGGGTGACTTCATCGCCCGCGACAAGGTGCACGTGGTGGCCATGACGGGCTCGTACTTTCGGGGCGACAGCGCGGCGGTGCTGGCCCCGCAGGATGAAGCCCGGTTCGAGACCATTACCTACACCTACTACGAGCAGCTCAACGGCTACCAGTGGCTCAAGTCGCTGGACATTGGCTACTTTTTCTACACCGGGCCGTATGTGGATGCCGTGGCCAAGGTGCTGGACCCGGCGCTGAAAACCATCGTCCATATTCCCAATGTGAATGCCCGCGAGAGCCTGAAAGACAAGCAGCGCGAGGTGGATGAAATCATGCACGGCCTGGGCGAGTGGAAGGGCGTTGACCCGGTCACCGGCTTTCATTTGATCAAGGCCAAAGATGGCCGTACTTTGAAAGTGGCGGACTTGGTGGACGACAGCGATCCGGCCCGGCGCTCCAAAGTGCTGGGGGCGCTGAAAGACCCGGCGCAGAAGAACCACCGCGACCACGTGGACGTAATCATCGCGCTGGGCATGGCCAAGGAGGGGTTTGACTGGATTTGGTGCGAGCACGCGCTGACCATTGGCTACCGCAGCAGCCTGACCGAAATTGTGCAGATCATTGGCCGCGCCACCCGAGATGCCGAGGGCAAGGAACGATCACGATTCACCAACCTGATTGCCGAACCCGCAGCCGAGCAGGGAGCCGTGGCCGAGGCGGTAAACGACATGCTCAAGGCCATCTCCGCCAGCTTGTTGATGGAGCAGGTGCTGGCCCCGCGCTACGAGTTCACGCCCAAAAACACGGGGCCGAAAGAGGGCTTTGATTACGGCGCAAGCGGCTACCAAGATGGGGGCCGCAACATCGGGGTGAACACCGATACCGGCCAGATCCATCTGGAGATCAACGGGCTTGTCAAGCCACAAAGCCCTGAAGCCACGCGCATCTGCAGAGAAGACCTGAACGAGGTGGTCACCAGCTTCCTGCAAGACAAAACCGTGCTGGAGCGCGGCCTGTTCGACAAGGAAAACACCTTGCCAGAGGAGCTGACCCGGTTGCGCATGGGTAAGATCGTACGGGACCGCTACCCGGAGTTGAGCGATACCGACCAAGAGGCCATCCGCCAACACGCTATTGCGGCCATGAACATCACCCAGCAGGCCAAGCTGGTGTTGGCCCAGGCCGATGCGAATGGGGAAAGTTCAGGGGGCAGCACGGCACTGATAGACGGTGTGCGCAAGTTTGTGAATGTGCGCGACCTGGACATTGACCTGATTGACCGCATCAACCCCTTCGATGCCGCCTATGCGGTGCTGGCCAAGGCGATGAACGAGGCATCGCTGCGCCAGGTACAGGCCAGCATTGCCGCCAAGAAGGTGAGCATTTCGCGGGAGGATGCGGTGGATCTGACGGTTCGCGCCAGAGCCTTTAAGTTGGAGCGGGGTCGCCTGCCAGACATCAACTCTTCTGATCCGTGGGAAAAACACATGGCTGAGGGAGTGGCTGCTTTCATGCGCTACAAGACCCAAGAGCTGGCGGCCAAGCCAAGTGGCAAGGAGAGTGGGGTGGCCCATGGCTGATATTGACGAAGACGAACTGCTGGCCGATCTTGGCCTGGACATCACCCCAATTCAATCTATCAGCCGCACTCCGCGCGAGGAGCGCATCATCGCGGGCTTTGAAGACATTCTGCGGTTCTATCAGGCGCATGGCCGCGCCCCGCAGCATGGTGAAGATCGCGATATCTTTGAGCGCTTGTACGCCGTGCGTCTGGAGCAGATCGCCAAGTTGCCGGAAGTGCAAACTTTGCTGGCGGGGCTGGATGGTCCGGGCCTGTTGTCGGGTGCGGTGGCCCCTGCAGATGTGGATGGTACGGATGAAGAGGCCTTGTTGGCCGCGTTGGGGATAGGTGTGGGTGACGAAGTTGCCGACCCGAACGACATCACCGTGCTGCGGCATGTGCGCTCCAGCGGCGAAAAACGGGCGGCAGAGGAAATCGCCGACCGCACGCCGTGCGCGGACTTTGAGCGGTTTCAGCCCCTGTTTGAGCGGGTGGAGCATGACCTGCAGTCCGGCTTGCGCAAGACGCTGCGTTTCGGGCGCGATACCAGTATTTTTGACGGCAACTACTTCATTGTGGGCGGGCAACTGGCCTATGTAGCCGAGGTGGGCGATGCGATTAAGGCACCGAATGGCGAAAGCGATGCCCGTCTACGGGTGGTGTACGCCAACGGTACAGAAAGCAACTTGCTACGCCGTTCCCTGCAACGGGCACTTTACAAGGATGATACGGGCCGTCGTCTCACAGATCCAGACATGGGACCGCTGTTTGGCGATGCTGTTGAGCCAGACGATATTGAAACCGGCACCATCTACGTGCTGCGCAGCCTGTCTGGCCACCCGTTCGTGGCAGAGCATCGCGAGCTCATCCACAAAATTGGCGTAACGGGTGGCAAGGTGGAGGCCCGCATCGCAGGTGCAGATAAAGACGCTACTTATCTCTTGGCCGGTGTGGAAGTTGTGGCGACTTATAAGCTCCACAACCTGAATCGCATCCAGCTGGAAAACATCTTCCACCGCTTGTTTGGCGCAGCGCAGCTAGACCTGACCATCGAAGATCGTTTTGGCCACCCGGTCAAGCCGAGAGAGTGGTTTCTGGTACCTCTGCAGGTGATCGACGCCGCGGTTGGGCGCATCCGGGACGGGTCGATTGCCGACGTGACGTATGACCTGCACACGGCAAGATTGATAGTCAAATAGCCGTCCCGTGCTTATTTAATAAGCGTGACAAGCTATTAAATTCATAGTCTTTCGCCCCTCGTCAGCAGGCGTACAGTGGACGCAAAGGACCGCCACCATGCCCAGCACCCACCTGATTGACCCCATCGCCATCCTTTCCGCCGCCCGCACACCCATGGGCGCGTTCCAGGGGGCTTTCGCCGCGTTGGCGGCGCACGACCTGGGCGGGGCGGCTATCCGGGCGGCAGTGGCGCGCTCGGGGGTAGACCCGGCACGCATCGACCAGGTGGTGTTTGGCAACTGTCTGATGGCCGGGCAGGGGCAGGCTCCAGCGCGGCAGGCGGGGTTCAAGGGCGGGCTGGCGCAGGGCACGGGGGCGGTCACGCTGTCCAAGATGTGCGGGTCGGGTATGTTTGCCACCATGCTGGCGCACGACATGCTGGTGGCGCGCAGCCACGATGTGGTGGTGGCGGGCGGCATGGAGAGCATGAGCAACGCGCCCCACCTGCTGCCGAAGGGGCGCAGCGGCATCCGCATTGGCCACGGCCAGGTGCTGGACCACATGCTGCTGGACGGGCTGGAAGATGCCTACGAGCCGGGCCGCTCCATGGGCAGCTTTGGCGAAGACTGCGCGGCCCAATACGGCTTTACCCGCGCGGCGCAGGACGCGTTTGCCACCGCCAGCGTGCAGCGGGCGCAGGCGGCGATTGCGTCCGGTGCATTTGCAGCGGAGATCACGCCGGTGCTGGCCAAAGGGATAGAGGTCGCCACCGACGAAGCGCCGGGCAGGATTCGGCTGGACAAAATCCCCACTTTGCGGACCGCGTTTAAAACCGACGGCACCATCACCGCCGCCAGCAGCTCGTCCATCAGCGACGGGGCCGCCGCGCTGGTGCTGGCCCGTGTCTCTACCGCCGCGCAGATGGGGGTGCAGCCCTTGGCCCGCATCGTCGGCCACGCCACGTTTGCCCAGTCACCGGCCTGGTTTTCCACCGCACCGCTGGGTGCCGTGCAGAAGCTGCTGGCCAAGATCGGCTGGGCCGTGGCCGAGGTGGATCTGTGGGAAATCAACGAAGCTTTCGCCGTGGTGCCGATGGCGCTGATGGCCGAGCTAAACCTGCCGCACAGCCGCGTCAATGTGCGCGGCGGCGCCTGCGCGCTAGGCCACCCCATCGGGGCCAGCGGTGCGCGGATTCTGGTGACGCTGCTGTACGCACTGCAGGCCCACGGGCTGCGCCGGGGTGTGGCCACGCTCTGCATTGGCGGCGGCGAGGCGACGGCCGTAGCGATTGAGTTGCTATAACTATAGTAGCTACTAGCGTAGGTTATATATGCGCTAGAGGGCGATTTGCCTTAAATTTTGGGTGGCAGATGTGCAGCGGCCCAAGCGCTACCTATGTGGAAAATACGTTAGTACTTGCCCCCCTACGGTGAGGCGTATCTCCGTCCTAGGATGCGGGCTTCCATCTTTAGGAGTTTGTATGTCCCTGTTTAAGTTTCTTTCCATAGCGGCGGCTGCGGCCGCTGTCGCCAGTGTCCCATTGTCCGCTGCTGCGTTTGATGGCTGGCACCTGGTGAACGCAACCGCCATTCCCGGCAAAGGGTCGGCCTGGGACTATGTGTCGTTGGATGCTGCGCGCGGCCATTTGTTCATTGGTCGCCGGGGTGCGGGCCTGCAGGCCTACGATCTGGCCACCCACAAGGCCCTGGGCATCATCGGTACGACGGCCAGCGATAGCTCCAATGGTGCAGCCGTGATTCCCGAGTTTGACTTGGGCATTTCATACAACGAAAACGGCACCATCACACCGTTTAAGCTGTCTACGCTGCAAGCCCAGCCGTCTATCAAGCTGGGTGACGATCTGGATTCCGTCCACTATGACTCCGCGACAAAGCGCGTCATTGTCAATATGGGGGCAGAAAAAGACGGTACCGAATTGCTGGTACTCGATGTCCCCTCGTTGAAGCAGGTCGGCTCTATCAAGGTCAGCACCAAGAAACCCGAACACGCGGAAGCCGACGGCCAGGGCAATTTCTACATGGCATCGCGCGACGAGAGCGCGGTGTACCGTATCAACACCAAGGACCTGGCCGTTACGGCACAGTGGCCCACGCCCGGCTGTGCCCAGACCAATGGCCTGGCGCTGGATGTGGCCAACCACCGCATCTTCCTGGGCTGCCGCGGCAGCGCGACCGTGAAGCCTTCGTTCGCGGTGATGGATGCCGACAACGGTGCCATCCTCTACACCGCCGAGATCGGCGCTGGCAATGACGACGTGGTGTACGACGCGGGCCTGAAGCGGGTGTTCCTGGCCAACGGCGTGAATTCGGTGTTGAATGTGTTCGAGCAGGTGGACGCGAACACCTACAAGCCTTCCGATGCGCTGGGCACCATGGCCGGCGTGCGCACCATGGCCATGGACCACAAGACCAAGAAGATTTACGCCATCACCGCCGAGGGCAGCGCCGACTACAGCAAGAAGATCACCACCAGCGTCTCGCCGTACTACGCCAACACGTTTTTTGACGACAAGTTCTACGTGCTGACCTACGGCAAATAATGTCGCGCGGGCACTGTCCGCCGTGGCCCACCGGCTGCGCTATTCAATAGGACCGCATCGAACGGATCTCCGCGAAGCGGGGGTGTGCACAGGCCTACTGGGCGGCAACACAAGGAATCTTGAAGTAGCCACTGTGAAGGAGAGTTAGCGACTGCGTGTGTGAGGGACCATATGGGTCGGTACGGAATGAGGACAGTCGACAAGGAACAAGAGCGCCAAGCGCAAGGTTCAGTAAATGTCGTCAGCCAATTCCGCCCAGGCCCGGAGGTTCAAGCTTCTAAAACAAGAAGCGATGTCAGGGAAGGCCGTTAGGCTGCACATCCCTGTAAACAACAATATTTGGAGAAATTGAATGAAAAAGACTTTGATTGCTTTATCCGTACTCGCCGCATCCGGCGCTGCCATGGCCCAGTCCACCGTGACCTTGTACGGTATCGTCGACGTGAACCTGCAGTCCGTGAAGCGGGCTGCGGTGGATGCCACTGGAAAGGGAGTCGCTGGCGTAACCCAAACCCGCGAAGAGTCCGGTGGCCAAAACGGCAGCCGCTGGGGCCTAAAGGGCAGCGAAGATCTAGGCGGTGGATTGAAAGCGGTGTTTGATCTGCAAAGCGGGTTTGCTGTGGATACCGGTGCCAGCGCTCAAGGTGGTTTGTTGTTCGGTCGGCATGCTTTCGTGGGGCTGAGCAACAGTGTGGGCACCCTGACCTTCGGGCGCCACGACACTCCGCTGGATGACATGTTTGGCGATATCCTGCCCTCTGGCACCAATATATTTTCCGCGACGAATGGCCCTGGTCTGGATGCCGCTGGTGCCACCGCAATCAAAGCAGGTGTGGTGAACGCGGCCTATGTGACCGCGCTGAATAATTTTGCCAAGAATGATGGCGCCTGGACTGGCTATAACTCGCGGGCTGATAACAGCATCAAGTTTATTTCCAACAACTTCAGTGGTTTCACGGTTTCAGCCTTGTACGCGCTGGGTGAAAACAAGACCGCAACGGTCGGCGCAACCAACACCACTTCGTTGGCTGCTGAATATGCAAATGGCCCTATCACTGCAGTGGTGGCCTACCAGAACGAGGTTCTGACCCGGAGTCCGAGCACTATCAGCCTGAGGAATATTCTGGCTGGTGGCGCATATGACTTTGGTCTACTCAAGCTGTCTGCCGCATTCAATGAAGCCAAGCTCACCGACTCCCCCCAGCAAAAGGAGTACGCGTTTGGAGTGTCTGTACCCGTCGGGGCTTTGACCTTGCGTGCAGAAATTGCGCAATCTAAGGGTGACCTCCTGGGTAAGAGCACGGGCTACGATCTGGAAGCCCTGTATGACCTGAGCAAGCGCACCACTTTGTACACCTCTTACGTCAACACCAAGCACCAGCTGGCGAATAATGAGCACACCAGTATCTTTGGCGTGGGCATACGCCACAAGTTCTGATGCAATAGCACAATGCCAGCCTGAATGATGGGAGCTGGCTTGCATTGGCGATGTAAAAACCGCGGGTTGCGAGACCTGGTGATTGGCTTTGGGTGTTGGTGGCTCCAGCCTGCCAAGACCCGGCCGCTGTTGAGCGCAGAGCAACTTCTATAGCTCATCTCAGGACCGATGACGCCTGCTCGTTGAAAGGCATCTTTAAGCAACTCAAAAAGTCGGCGTTGGAGTGCGCCTTGGGTGCCGAGATGAGCTACCACATGGGCTATGTGCCCGGTGAACGGCGTGAATTCAGTGCTGAATGTATCTGAGCAGCTGGACGCTAACATCTACAAGCCTTCCGAAGCCCTGGGCACCCAGGCCGGGGTGCGCACCATGGCGATGGACCACAAGACCAAGAAGATCTACGCCATCAGCGCCGACTACGCCAAGCAGATCACCACCAGCGTGTCGCCGTACTACGCGAACACGTTTGTTGCCGATAAGTTCTACGTGCTGACCTACGGAAAGTAATTTTCATACCGCTGTGGGGGTTTCTGCGCTGGGGCTGGGCGGTTGCACCTCCCCCACCGCGCTACCATCCCCGCATGACCACCCACTACGAATCTCTGCAGCAAGCTACCGCCTACCAAGACGCCTTCAGCGTCGAACCGCCCAGCGCCCTGGGCGAGCGCGACATGTGGCCGCGCAAGCCGGGGTTTTGCATCCGGCCCGTTGCGGCCGAGGGTGATGCACCAGCGTCTCGTGTCTTGACTCCTGCCCAGTGGGGCCTGGTGCCGCACTGGGTCAAGTCGGCATCCGACGGCAAGCTGCGCGCGCCCAAGCTGGTCAACGCCCGGTCCGAAACGGCCAGCACCACGCAAAACTTCCGCGATGCCTGGCTGCAAAACCAGCGCTGCATCGTGCCCATGCAGGCCTTTTATGTGGACGACCTGCGCAGCGGCAAGGCCGTGCCCACGCGCATTTCGCGCATCGACGGCAAGCCCATGGGCGTGGCCGGGCTGTGGGCCAGCTGGACCGGGCCAGACGGCGTGCCCTTCCTCAGCTACACCGTGCTCACCGTTAACGCCAATAACCACGCCCTGATGCGCCGCTACGGCCCCGCGGGCAACGACAAACACATGCCCGTCATCCTCAACGAAGGCGCGGTGGATGCCTGGCTCACGGTGCGCATCGAAAAAGCCAAGGAATTCATGCGCCAGTACCCGGCCAACTGGCTGGCCGCCAACCCGCTGGAAACCAAGGCTGATAAGGTGCCGCAGGGGCTGTTTTGAAGCTCCAGCCCTTTGCTACTTGGATGCTGGTAGCCGCCAGCGAGCAGGGCGTGCGCACCGCGCCGCCCGGCCAGAGCAACCCGCGCATCACCGCCTACCACGCAGGCACCAACATCGCAGGCTATGACGACAAGGCCGCCTGGTGCTCGTCTTTTGTGAACTGGACGCTGGCCCAGGTGGGCATTTCCGGCACCGGCTCGGCCCTGGCCCGCTCCTGGCTGGACTGGGGCCAGCCACTGGATGCCCCCGTGCCCGGCTGCATCGTGGTGCTGACCCGCGACAACCCCACGGGCTGGACCGGCCACGTCGGTTTTTATCTGCGCACTGAGGGTGACAAAGTGCTGCTGCTGGGCGGCAACCAGCTGGACTGCGTGTGCGAAAACAGCTACCCGCTGGCCTCGGTGCTGGGCTACCGCTGGCCTGCGGGCGTTTCACCCGGTTAATCCCTGCGGGCTTGACGTGTGTCAAGCCGCTAGCCCATGGCCATGCCAGTATGGGCTTTGGGCTACAGCAGGAGAAGCTTATGGACGCACGGCGCATCGTCTTCATCGAAGGCCACCCCGACGACACGCAAGAGCACCTGTGCGGTGCTTTGGCCAATGCCTATGCCGCAGGGGCGGAAGAGGCGGGCCACACGGTGCGCCGGGTTCTCGTGGCGGCTTTGGACTTTCCACTCCTGCGTCGCCAGCAGGATTGGGAGCATGGCGCGCTGCCGCCCGGCCTGGCGATCGCGCAGGCCGACATTGCCTGGGCCGAGCATCTGGTGCTGTTTTTTCCTCTGTGGCTGGGCGATATGCCCGCCTTGCTGAAAGGCTTTTTGGAGCAGATTGCCCGCCCGGGCTTTGCTTTCAAGGCCAGCCAGGGCAACCTCTTTGGCCTCAAGGGCCTGACGGGGCGTTCGGCCCGGGTCGTGGTCACCATGGGCATGCCGGCTTTGGTGTACCGCTACTACTTTCGGGCGCACAGCGTGCGCTCGCTGGAGCGCAATATCCTGGGGTTTGTGGGCATCGCGCCGGTGCATGCAAGCTTGATCGGTATGGTGGACCAGCTGGGCGCAGAGGGCGTGCAAGACTGGTTGCTTAAGCTGCGCAAGATGGGGGCATTGGCGGCTTGATGCGCTAGCGCACAGAACCGCACCGAACCACGGTGTAGGCTGGGGTCTTTCAAAGCAAAGGACTCCCCATGCGCACACCTTCCATTGGCATCATCGGCACCGGCTGGGTCGGCGCCAGCGTGGCGATTTCGGTGTTGCAGGCGGGGGCGGCGCAAGAGGTGATCTTGTTCGACGCGCGTGACGGCCTGGCCGAGGGCGAGGCCATGGACTTGGCGCACGGCGCGGCCTTCTACCCGTCGGCCCATGTGCGGGCCGGATCGCTGGCCGAGATGCTGGACACCCAGGCTATCGTCATCACAGCTGGCAAGGGCGGCACGCCCGGCCAGTCGCGGCTGGATTTGCTGAAAGAAAACCTGGTCATTCTGCGCAACATCGCCCTGCAACTGCGCGGCTACCAGGGCATTGTGGTCATCGTCAGCAACCCCATCGACGTGCTGGTGTTTGACTTTACCCAGGCATCCGGCCTGCCGCCCGAGCGCGTGATCGGCACCGGCACCATGCTGGACACCGCGCGGCTGCGCCAGATGCTGGGCCAGCGGCTGGCGCTGGACCCGCGCTCCATCCACGCGCAACTGGTCGGCGAGCATGGCGACTCGGAAGTGGTGCTGTGGTCCAGCGCGGAGGTGGGCGGCGTGCCCCTGCGCAGCTGGGCGGGCTGGCAGCCGGCCGACGAGGCGCACATCGCCCACCAGGTGCGCCGCGCCGCCTACGAGATCATCCAGCGCAAGGGCTCCACCAACCACGCCATCGGCCTGGTCACCGCCCACCTTCTGCACGGCATGCTGCGCGACGAGCGCCGGGTGCTTACCGTCACCCGCGTGCAGACCGGCGCGCTGGGCCTGTTGGGCGTGGCCTTGTCGCTCCCCACTGTCGTCAGTGCCCAGGGCGCGGTGCAGGTGCTGGAGCCCGCCATGGATGCGCAAGAGCGCGCGGCGTTGGAGAAATCGGCCGACGTGCTGCGGGCGGCGGTGGCCTCGATAACTTAAGAGTGGCGCAAGCTGACAAGTTTGTTTAACACCTTCCAATAAATGTTATATTTGTTTAACACTTAAACCCTTGAAATGGTCGCGCAAGATTGTTAAATTGAGCGAACATTTTCACAGAGTTGTTAAACGCAATGAACACCTTGCAAGGCATCGCCGAGGGCCTGGCGGCGGGTCGCCAGGGCACCAGTGACGTGGCCCTGGCCCAGCAAACCGGCCTCACGCGCCAAAGCATTGGCCGCGCCTTGAGCGGCCAGCACAACTTCAGCGTCACCACCTTGCTGGCGATTGCGCAGGCCAACGGGCAAGAGGTAATGCTGGTGCCCCGCGATGCCGCCCGCGCCCTCACCGGCCCGCGCCAAACCCCGGTGCAAAGCGTGTCCACCATGGCGGACGAACTCAAGCACCTGTGATGTTCAACGTCGAAGTCCTGCACATCCTGCTCAGTGGCCGCCCCGTGGGCCAGTTGTTTCGCTTCGCCAACGGCACGGCCAGCCCCATCATCCGCTTCGTGGCCGACGATGCCTTTGCCGCCGACCCGCAGCAGGCGATTGTGTCGGTCAGCATGCGCGCCCGCGACCCGGCCCAGCAGACCTCGCTGTGGAAAGACGTTGCCGCGCCGGTGTTCAACGGTGCCGATGGCCGCCTGCCCGACTTCTTCCAGAACATGCTGCCCGAGGGCGTGTTTCGCACCCAGCTGGCGCAAGAGCGCGGCTGCCGCGAAGACGACCACTTCGCCCTGTTTGCCGCCTGCGGCCTGGACCTGCCCGGCGCAGTCAAGGCGCTACCGGCCCACCTGGACCGCCAAGCCCTGGCCCGGCTGGTCACGCAAGACAACGATGCCCTGGAAATGTCGGTCACCGCCGACCCGCTGCCCCTGGGCGTGTCGATCTCCGGCATGCAGCCCAAGGTGGGCCTGATCTCCCAGGGCGGGCGCTACGTGGCACGCAAGCGCTCTGGCGTGACCCGCATCATCGGCAAACTGCCCCAGGTCGACCGCGCCAAGCTGCCCGAGCTGGAGCACCTCAGCCTGTCCATGGCCCAGGCCGCCGGGGCCAAGGTGTGCGAGCACAAGCTGGTGCCGCTGGACAAGCTGGACTTTGCCCACGGCTACACCCTGGGCGGCAGCAGCAACTTTCTGGCCGTGACCCGCTTCGACCGCGAGGGTGCCAAACGCATCCACTGCGAAGACTTCGCCCAGGCCCTGGGCGTGGACCCGCGCCACAAATACACCGGCGCCACCTACGCCGCCATGGCCGGTTTGATGCTGCGCTACCCCGACAGCCTGGGCCTGAGCGCCGTGCACGAACTGCTGCGCCTGGTCACCATCAACGAGCTCATGGGTAACTATGACGCGCACCTGAAAAACTTCTGCCTGCTCTACCCTGAGAGCCAAACCCCGGTGCTGTCCAAAGCCTTCGACATCGTCGCCTGGTCTGCCTACTACAGCGGCCAGGGCAGTGCGTTGGCGCTGTACCGCAATGACGGCGGCAATGGCACCGAGTCCGAGCTAGGCAAAACGCTCACCCCCCGCACCCTGCGCGCCTTCTGCAACCGGGTGGGCATCGCCGAACAACCCTGCACCCGCCTTGTCCGCGATACGGTCGCCCAGGCCTACGCCACCTGGCCTGGGCTGGTGGAGGGCAGCCAGATTTTGGAGGAGCAGAAGGAGAAGCTCTTGGCGCGGCTGCGGGGGCATGTGTTTGGGAGGGGGAAGGGCAAGGTGGAGCGGCGGTAGTGCCTTGAAGGCTGGGTTGTGGCGTTACGACTGGTGGTGCACAGTTGACGCGTTCTGCTTGGGTTTTGATTGGACGTTAGTCGCGGGTGGCTAAAGTCGGGTAGCGGTGACCAACAGTTTTAGAGGGGCCAATGGCGGCTTCAGGCTGGTTGCGGAAGTAAGGAACGCTTGCAGTGACCGTCTCCTAGACGTTCACCAGCGGACGTTGAAGACAATGGCCGCCAAGCGCTGGAGGAGCGGAGGTAAGTTGTGGAACTCGGTGGGACGCCGTGCGGACGCTGATCGAGCTGAATGCGGCGTGTTGCGCGTCTCAACGCCATCATTCGCTATCTTCGTCACGCACGTCGGACTTCAGCCGGAGGCCGCGCCGCGCCTAAAGGTTTCCCCGGTTCAAACACAGGCATTTCCCCGACCGTTTCCCCTATTTCCCGCGTAGCTGAAGGTAGCGCACTTTTTCCGCACCCCACCGGGAGGTCGCAGGGGTCACGCAGCCACCTCAAATGGTGGTCAGGGCCAAAGGCGCGGCCGACGAGCCAGCCTTGGCCCCATTCTTGTGGGACAGCAAAATCCGCCCGACTCCCACGGACCCGGCGTCTATGGTGTTCGGAATGCGTCCGGTTGCAGATTGGACATCGGGGGGCGGACTCGCACTCAGCACCATGTCGCGCACCGCTGACGCCGGCCCCGCTGGTAGTCCTCCTCAAACTTGATGAGGCCCAGCTACCGCAGCCCAGCCGCAGCCCGACAAGTTGTTACAGAGTACGCAATCACTGCGACAATGAGAACTCACAAAGATTGGAGGAACGATTTGGCAGACAAGCATCCCTACATGTCCGGGTCCGGCGGTGTAATGCAACTCGTTGCTCAACTTCGCAAGGCATTTCCTGCAACGGTGACGGCGGAGACTCTTAAAAAACTGGGCATCGCGCCGCAGAACGAAACTTACGTTCTGAACATCATGAAGTTCATTGGAGTGCTGGATTCCGAGAACAAGAAGACAGCTGCGGCAGGGCCGGTATTCAACAAGCACGACAACGCCGAATTCCAGCAAGAGTTCGCAAAGCTGGTCGCTGGCCCGTACCACGAGTTGTTCGACCTTCATGGCGAGGATGCGTGGACGCTGCCATTGGACAAGTTGATCTCTTTTTTCCGCAATCACGATGGCACCAGCGATGTAGTCGGGAAGCGTCAAGCTTCAACGTTCCAGTCGTTGGCGCGAATCGGTGGAAAGCTATCCGATGACGCAGCCGCAACGGCAAAGTCCGCGCCAACTGGCGCTGGTGCAAAGATAGTCAAGAAGTTGGCCCCGACCAAGAAGGCGGCGCTGCCAGCCCAAGCTCAGTCTCCGGCTCATGCGCCTGTGCACGTGCACGTGCAACCGCCGATTCAGACGAACGCAGTCGCGGCCGGTGCCGGAGGCGTTGGACTGACGGTTCGCATTGAGATCAACCTCCCGCCTGGCGGTGATCAGGCAACGTACGACGCCATTTTTAAGAGCATTCGCGAGAACCTGCTGAATGGCAACGGCGCTTGATCTGTTTGAGCAGATCGTACGGCGCACTCCAGCGCGGGAGCCGATAGAAGAAGCCGCGCCGACTTCAAACGGTCTGCCCGTTCACCCTTTTGAGCTGCGCAATGTACACGTCGGATTTCCGCCGAAGGTTCGGAAGCTGTTCGACGACGGGCATGGCGCGGAAGCGACGTTCCATGCCTTCAAATACGTCGAAAAGGTAGTTCAGAAGCACACTGGTAGCACACTCAATGGTGAAAAGCTCATGATGGCTGTCTTCAACGAGGCTGGTCCCGCTGTGAAGCTGAATGGCCTTGCAAACGCAAGTGAGCAAGACGAGCAACGCGGCTACCGGTTCATCTTCTCTGGCGCAATCGTCGCAATACGCAATCCGGGCGGGCACGAAATCACGTTGAGTGACGATCCTGATGTATGCCTCGACCACCTTGCATTTGCGTCTCTGCTTCTTCGGCGCCTTGAGCGGTCTGGCTACAAGTGACGCCCATGAACAAAGTCATGTACGCCATTTCATGGTTTGTCGCGGCGTATTTCGGCGTCGGCTTTGTTGCGAAGGCTGGTTTTCCCCCTAAACCTGATCTTCTGATCGCCGACGCGTTCTTCGTAGCGCTCTTTCTATTCTTCCTGTTCTTGCCTTTCTTCAACAAGATCAAGATTGGATCTTGGCTGGAGCTTGAGCGCGAGGTCAAGGAGGTGAAGAAGGAAACGGCCGCGGCAAAGGAGGAATTGCGAGAGTTCAAGTCTGAGGTGCGCAACTCATTGTCCGTCGTGTCGACCACGTTGAACAACCAACGTCAGCAAACGCACGTCGTGGTTAACAACTCGGCTCCTGAGGCGGCCACGCTGCGGGAACAACAGCAAAAGATTGAGGAAACATTTCAAACCCCTCATGGGGAGGCTAGAGCGGAGAAATACGCCGTAGAGACCAAGGCTCAAGAAGACGAAGATGTGGCGTATATCTTGGCGAAAGTGCGAATAGACATTGAACGCCTGCTACGCACGATTCTGGGGCGACAAGTACATACCCTTTCCTCTGGAACTAACGTCATTCGCATGGCGAGTCTGCGACAACTCTTCGACGAGTTGATCAAATCTGACCCCCATTACAAATCACTATACCAGTCGTTCAACTACGTAAATCGCGTTTGCAACGCAGCGATTCACGGGCAGATCGTGAGCGAAGAGCAGGCGGCGGAGGCTTTGAAACTTGGCGCGCTCATCATTGATGTTCTGAAACAGCATCCTGACGCCAGCGCGGTGTAGCAGGATTTACTTGCGATCATATTCGTTGTTCGCCGGTAATGGAGCAGGGGAAATAGGCTCCAAGCCGCCCGGTGCAGCTTGAGATTCGAGCCCTTGTCGAAAGAGGTCGAGTCTCGCCGCGCTAAGGCATCGCCGCCTCATTTCCCGAAACTTGCGCCCGCGCGCAAAGATGCCGCCCAGGCCAAGATCTTGAGGCCGCAACAGGGCGCGGAGGATGCGTCCGAGTACGTCGATGGAATGACTGCAGAGCGGCAGCATGCAGCCGTTCATTTCTATCGGGCTGACGTCGGCTATCGCTGCATAACAGCCGTTCGAGGGACTCGATCGAATGAGCAACCTCAGGCCTCGAACTCGAAATGTATGTTCCGGCGACACCATCGGTTTCGTGCCACCAGTCGATGTCGCTTCAACAGCCAATGCAACCATGGCGCAGTCCTGTTGCAACCCATGGTGCATCCAGATCCCCTTCATTCGTTGCACAGAAACTCCCTCAGGACCAAGGTTTGGTGGCAATGGCTCGCTGCAGTTGGCAATCAAAAAATTGCCTTGAGAGCGGGAAGCGAAGTTCAGGCGGACTTAACAGATTTATTTGCACACCTTTGTCCAGTTAGTTCAAAATCCCAAGTAATTTAAGCTCCCCGCGCTCATCCCACCAGCACAAGCAGCTACAAATACAAGAGCACCCTCTTGCCCACACTCCAAGCCCCAGGCCTGCTGCTCTGACCGTTCGAACCCTCCGATGCCCCGGCCTTCACCGAGGCGGTGCGGGAGTCGCTGGTATTGCTGCAGCCGTGGGCGCATGCGGCGTACAGCGAGCAGGAGACCTTGGCGTGGTTTGCCTTCCGGGCAGCGGGGATGCCTTGCGAGGGGTGAACACCGCCGTGCAAATCACGCGCCAATTGGGGACTTGCTCAGCGCTGCCTTGGCGTGAAACAGCTTTCATGGCTTCGGGGTGCGCTGTGCCTAGTCCATGCAAGTGAGAGGTCGTCTTCGTATGTGTGGGCGCTGTGGCGTGAACCGTTGGCTTGGCACCCAGCCAGCCAGAGCGGACTGGTCCACAGCGCCGGAGTGCCCGATGGCGCTATGCGTGCGCGGGCCGTGGATTTTTGCGCTTGCGTGCGCCAAAGATGGCGCATAAACCCAGGCCGACCAAAGCCATGCTGGCGGGTTCAGGCACTGCGTTGGTTTCCAGGCGGAGCTGCCGCCTCACGTCCGCATCCGTGCCACCAAACGCAAAAGAGTCTGGGGTGTCGTAAGTGCCCGCGAGCGCGAAAAACCCTGGGCGGGCATTGATGGCTGCGATGGCATCCGCGTTGAGCGTTATATCGACGAGCCCGCTGGTCTGTATGCTGGTGAGCGCGGTGCTGCCGTAGCGTGTGCCACTGCCCATGTCTGCGTAAATGTCGGTCAGACCCGATCCACCGGCTCTGAGCGCTGTCACAGGCGTTGTGACGTCAAACAAGGTGTAGGTTCCATTGCCGGGTATGTTCCCTGCGCGCAGACGCAGGATGGCCGAAGTCACTTGCCCGACGATACTGCTGGTGTCAAAAACAAAGAAATTCCGAAAATTTTTGTTGCCGCAATCCGGACAGAAGCCCGCGATGTAGTTGGTGTTGGATGGCGAGTGGTCCCCTTGGCTGCTGTAGGCCCCTGAATCCGTCCATTGGATGACGGTGGTGGCGTGTGACAAAACGCTGGCGCTGGCGAGTAGGAGTGCGATCAGTAGTTTGCGGTGCATGGGCGGGAAATCCAGTGATGGGGGCGGCGTTGATGGTTGTAAGTTGGTTGGCGCTTGCGCCGAGCGTTATTCTGCCAAAGGGTATGGTGGCACACTGGATTTAAAAGTCTTTTAAGCCCTCCGTGCCCATCCCACCAGCACAACCAGCTACAAATACAAGAGCATCCCCCATGCCCATACTCCACGCCCCAGGCCTGCTGCTCCGACCATTCGAGCCCTCCGATGCCCCAGCCTTCACCGAGGCGGTGCTGGAGTCCCTGCCATCGCTGCAGCCCTGGATGCCGTGGGCCCACGCGGGGTACAGCGAGCAGGACGCGATGGAGTGGTTTGCCTTTACCCACGCCGGGCGGGCGGAGGGCACGAACCATGAATTTGGCGTGTTCTCTGAGGACGGGCGGCGGTTCCTGGGCGGCACCGGCATCAGCCAGCTCCATGCGACGCACAGGGGCTGCAATCTGGGCTACTGGGTGCGGCAGTCGGCGCAGGGGCAGGGGCAGGGGCAGGGGCAGGGCGTGGCCAGTAGCTGTGTGCGGGTGCTGGCGGAGTTTGCTTTTGCCACGCTGCAACTGCACCGGGTAGAGATCAGCGCCGCCGTGGGCAACAGCGCCAGCGCGGGCGCGGCGCGCAAGGCCGGTGCGGTGTGGGAGTGCACGGCCCGCAACAAGCTGTGGCTGCACGGTCGGGCGGTGGATGCGGATGTGTTTTCTTTGGTGGTGTGAGTTGTGAGGGTTTTTGGCCGCTAGCGCCCATCCCATCAGCACGAGAGGCTATGGATTCAATAGCGTGGCGTGCTTTTCAAAGCGTCCAGTCTTCTAGCTTCAAACCCGGCACTTGGCGGAAGGCGTGGTCGTTGGTGACGATCACGGCATCGGCGCTCATCGCATGGGCGGCGATCAGTAAATCCATCGGAGCCAGGGGCTTGCCCAGGCCGACCAGCGTGGCGCGCAAGGGGCCGTAGCGGGCAGCGGCGGCACGGTCCCAGGGCAACACTTCCAGCCGCAGCAAGAGCTCCCGCACGGCTGCATGCACGCGGGTGGCATCCGGTCGTTTGGCCAGCCCGAACAACAGTTCTCCTTCGGTGATGGAGGAGATGCACAGGGCGGCCATGGGCACCGCCACCACGCGCCGGGCCACGGCGGGATGGCGTTTGAGCAGATGGCTGACGGTGTTGGTGTCCAGCAGGTAGCGCTTCATGCGCTCCAGCCTTCCAGGGGGTCGCGGTCGTCTGCACTGTGCGGAGTTTCGTGGCGTTCTGCCGGGTTCAAAAAGTCGGCGGGCACGTCTGCTGTGGCCAGTGTCGCAAAGAAGCCGTCCCAGGTAGCGGGCCTGCGCGACAGGATGACATCGCCGCTGTCCGCGTCCTGGTGGATAAATACTTCGGTGGTGTCAAAACGGTAGGCGGCTGGCAAGCGCACGGCCTGGCTGCGGCCATTGGTGAAGAGTTTGGCGGTTTGCTCCATTGAGGCTCCTTGAAGATGGTATATATCAAAGTATATGCCTCAAAATAACTGAAAGCAAATTTGCTAAGCTTTTAAGCCTCTCGTGCCCATCCCAGCAGCACAAGAAGCTATCTATTCAATAGCAAATGGTTCTGCCAGCCCAGCGCTCTGGTGTCGCTCTTTTAACCCCCTTCAACCCGCAGTTTGTGTGGTTTCGCCGTAAGACCTGCAGATGAGTTGCGCCATCCGTTGCGCCGCTTCGCCCATGCTGCGATGGGCCCGGTGGAGCAGGCCGATGTCCCGGTGGAAGGTGTGCTGGCCCAGATCGATGGCGCGCACGGCGGCAGGCCAGCGCCGGTGGGTGTGGGTTTGCGGCACCAGGGCCACCCCTACGCCGTTGGCCACCAGGCGCACGATGGCTTCCAGCTCATCCACTTCGCAGATGTCCTGCACGCGCAGGTGGGCCGCGCGCAGGAAGCGGTCGACCTGCCGGCCTCCGAACGAGGTGCGGTCGTAGCGCACGAAGGGCTGGCTGCACAGCAGTTCGGACCAGTCCTTGCCTTCCACGGTTTTGGGGACCAAAAGGCGGAATGGCTCAGATGCCAGCGTGGTCCAGCGCAGATCGGTGTGCAGTGAAAAAGGCGGCCGGATGATCGCGGCCATGTCGATGTCGCCTGCATCCACCCGGTTCACCAGGTCCATGGATAAGCCCGGGATCACCCGCGAGCGGCAGCCGGGGAACTGTTTATGGAACATGGCCAGCACGTCGGGCAGCAGGGCGCGTTGCACCGACGCAATGGCCCCGATGCTGACCAGCACCGCCGCAGGTTTGCCCGTGCGGCGCGAACCCAGGTCGCTGTAGAGGCGAATCAGCTCTTGCGCCCGGTCCAGGGTTTGGTGCCCCATGGCATTGAGCCGGGCCGACCGGCCGGTGCGGTCAAACAGTGGAAAACCCAGCTCGGTTTCCAGACGCTGCATTTGTGCGCTGACCGCCGCCTGCGTGAGGCCGATGGCTTCGCCTGCGGCGGCAAACGTGCCTTGCCGGGCTACGGTGACGAAGGTTTTGAGCTCGCGAATCATGGTTCTATCCAGATGTTGAGTCCAAATTTTATTGGAGGTCACGTCAAATATATATTGATATTATTTTTGTCTGGCGGGATTCACACTTGCGCATCTTCATCCACCACCGAGAGAAAAAATGCAAAGTCCCCAAACCAATCCCGCGCTGCTATCTCCCTTCCACCTGGCCTTCGCGGTGCACGACCTGGCCCTGGCGCGCAGCTTTTACGGCGGCTTGCTGGGCTGCCCGGAGGGCCGCACGTCGGACGATTGGATCGACTTCAACTTCTACGGCCACCAAATCGTGGCGCACCTGGCACCCAGCGAAACCGGTCTGGCCCAACGCAACGCAGTGGACGGCCATGGCGTGCCTGTGCGGCATTTCGGCATCGTGCTGCCCATGTCTGATTGGGACGCGATGGCAGCCCGGCTGACCTCGCAGGGGGTTGAATTCATCATCGAACCCTACGTGCGGTTCAAGGGCGAACCCGGCGAACAGGCCACCATGTTCTTTCTCGACCCGTCGGGCAACGCGCTCGAAATCAAGGCCTTTGGCGACATCACCAAGCTGTTCGCCAAGTGAGAAAAACGCGATGAGAATTCTGACCTTGACCCTTCTTGCGGCCTGCGCGGCCCTCACCGCGCAGGCCGATACGCTGCAGAAAATCAAATCGACGGGCTCCGTCAACATGGGCGTGCGCGACTCGTCTGGCGTTTTGTCGTACACCCTGGGCAAGGAGCAGTACGGTGGCTTCCATATCGAGCTGTGCCGCCGTGCTTTGGCAGATATCCAAAAGCAGTTGGGGCTGCCCAAGCTGGATATCCGCTACTACCCGGTCACGTCCACCAACCGCATCCCGCTGCTGCAAAACGAGACCATTGATCTGGAGTGCGGCTCTACCACCAACAACGCGGCGCGCCAGCAGCAGGTGGCCTTTGCCGTCACCACGTATGTCGAAGAGATCCGCATTGCCGTCAAGGCCAACTCCGGCATCCAGTCGATCAGCCAGTTGAATGGCCGAAAGGTTGCCACCACCAGCGGAACCACCAGCGTGCAGGTGCTGCGCAAGCACCAGCGTGCCCAGGGTGTGGAGTTTCAGGATGTTTATGGCAAGGACCACGCCGAGAGCCTGCTTAACCTCGAATCTGGCCGCGCCGATGCGTTCGTGATGGACGCGCAGGTGCTGGCCGGCAACATCGCCAATGCCCGCAACCCCGCCGATTACAGAATAGTGGGCGAGGTGCTGGGCGTGGAGCCCATCGCCATCATGGTCCGTAAAGACGATGCCGCGTTCAAGCAAAGCATCGACAACACCTTGCGCGGTCTGATGAAGAGCGGGGAGATTGCGGGCATCTACGACAAGTGGTTCATGAAGCCCATTCCGCCGACGGGCAATGCTATCAACCTGCCAGCGTCCCAGGCCACCAAAGCCGCCTGGGCCAACCCCAACGACAAGTCGGCAGAAGAGTTGGCCGCCGCCCGCTGAAGCCAGCACGCAAACCCTATTTCACTTCCACTACGCACTATCCGGAGTACACATGCCCAACCCTAGCGACATCCAGGACTATGAGGCCATCGTCCAGGTGGTCCGCAAATACACCGAGGGCAACAAAAATGCCAGCGGTGCGACCATGCGGCCTGCCTTTCACCCGCAGGCCACCATCTTCGGGCTCGACGGAGACGCGGTCTTCGGCCCCGAGATCGAGAAGCTCTTTGACCTGATCGACCAGTTCGAGCCCTCGCCAGAAGCCCGGGCCGTGGTCTCGCGCATCGATATCGCGGGCACGGCTGCAAGCGTCCGCCTGGATTGCGACAAGGTCGCGGGCCAGCGCTTCACCGATTTCTTCCATCTGTTGAAGGTGGACGGTGCTTGGGTCATCGTCAACAAGACCTATTGCATCTATCCGAAGGCGTAGCGTTGCCCGTCCGGTCGAACGACCCGCTCGAGGCGGGTTTAGGTTTTGAGGGTTTTTGGCTTCTTACGCTTATTCCACCAGCGAAAGCAGCTCTTTATTCCATAGCGCTGCAAGCTTGTCAAAGCGTCCAGTCTTCCAACGCCAAACCCGGCACTTGGCGGAAGGCTTGGTCGTTGGTAACGACCACGGCATCGGCGCTCATCGCGTGGGCGGCGATCAGTAAATCCATCGGTGCCAGGGGCTTGCCCAGGCCGACCAGCGTGGCGCGGAGGGGGCCGTAGCGGGCGGCGGCGGCGCGGTCCCAGGGCAAAACTCCCAGCCGCAGCAAGAGTTCGCGCACGGCTGCGTGCACACGGGTGGCATCCGGTCGTTTGGCCAGCCCGAACAACAGCTCTCCTTCGGTGATGGCAGAAATGCACAGGACGGCCATGGGCACAGCCACTACGCGCTGGACCACGGCGGGATGGCGTTTGAGCAGATGGCTGACGGTATTGGTGTCCAGCAAGTAGCGCTTCATGCGCTAAAGCCTTCCAAAGGGTCGCGCTCGTCTGCACTGTGCGGCGCTTCGTGGCGTTCTGCCGGGTTCAAAAAGTCGGCGGGCACGTCTGCTGTGGCCAGTGCCGCAAAGAATCCGTCCCAGGTCGCGGGCCTGCGCGACAGGATGACATCGCCGCTTTCTGCGTCCTGGTGGATAAATACTTCGGTGGTGTCAAAGCGGTAGGCTGCTGGCAAGCGCACGGCCTGGCTGCGGCCATTGGTAAAGAGTTTGGCGGTTTGCTCCATAGTGGCTCCTTATGGGCGATCTATACCAAAGTATATGCCTGCAAGAAAATAGAAGCAAATGCTCTCAGCGTTTTATGCCTCCCGTGCCCTTCCCACCAGCACAAGTAGCTACATATACAATAGCAAATCACCCCACCCGGCAAGCCTTCCAGGCCGCCACAAACCCCTCCGCCCGCGCCTGCACCTGCTCCGCAGGCGTGTCCGGCGCGTAGAGCTGGCCGCCGATACCGAAGCCGGTGGCACCGGCTTTCACCCAGCCGGCCATGCTCTCGGGCGTGATGCCGCCTACGGGCCAAATGGGAGTGCCGCTGGGTAGCACCGACAGCAGGGCTTTCAGGCCTGCGGTGCCGACCTGCTCGGCGGGGAAGATTTTCAGGGCGTGGGCACCGGCATCCAGGGCGGCGAAGGCTTCGCTGGGCGTGGCGATGCCGGGGGCGCTGAACAGGCCTTGGGCCACGCTGTGGCGAATCACTTCGGGGTTGCAGTTGGGCGAGACGATCAGTTTGCCGCCTGCGGCCTGGACGGCATCCACGTCGGCAACGCGCAGCACAGTGCCTGCGCCCACCAGCGCATCGGCCGGGGCGATGGATGACAAGATGCGGATGCATTCCAGCGCGCCGGGGCGGTTCAGCGGTACTTCGAGGATGCGGAACCCGGCATCGAACAGCGCCCGGCCCACGGCTTCGGCGGAGTCCACGTCGAGGCCGCGCAGGATGGCGACGAGCGGAAGGCGGGGGGTGTGGATGGTCATGGGTCAGGCCTTGTGGGTTTGGATGTAGTGGAAGCCGCTGAGGATCACGTCGCGTGGCGAGAGCAGGGTGAGGGCGCTGCCCAGTTGGCGGGCGGCGACCTGGTAGGCCTCGGCCAGGGCGGGGGAGCCGATCAAATGGAACTGGTCACTGCCCGATTTGTCGAGGTCTTGCAACACGTCTTGCAGTTCGCTGCCGATCAGCAGGCCGCTGAGGTACGCCAGGGCCTGGCTGGCGGGCATGGTGCCGGTGACCACACGGGCACGGCAGGCAAACAGCTGGTGCGCCAGCGCGCCGGGGGCTCCGGCGGCCACGCCGTCGGCAAAGGCGGGCTGGCTCCACAGGGGTTCTGTGCCCGCTGGCTGGGCGGCGGCGGCCAGCGTGCCGTTGGTAGACAGCAGGGCGAACAGCTCACCCGTCATGTAGGTGCGCAGTTGCTCCACGCGGCCGTCGCGCAGCAGCACCCATTTGCTGTGCGTGCCGGGCAGCACGAACCAGCCGTTGCGCAGGCCCATGGCCACCGCGCCGAGCAGCTGGGTTTCTTCGCCGCGCATCACGTCGGGCTGGCCGCTGGCATCACGCACGCAGTAGCCAGGCACGATGTAGCGCTGCGGGTGGCCGCTGACGTGCACCAAGTGCTGCGGCAGGGCTTCGAGCGGTACATCGGGGCCGACGTATGGGGCCTCTTGCCAGCCAAAGGCGCTACCCACCATGCCGGACATTACGACCTGGCAGTCGGCGCGATCTGCAGAGGCACCCAGTGCGGGCAGCCATGCGGTCAGGGATTCGGCGTGCCGTCCGCGGGTGGTGAGTGCGCCCTGGTCGTCGCTGGCCTCGGTGGTGCAGGCACCCAAAGCGTTCAGCGCGTAGCCACGGCGGTGGGTGGTGCCCCAGTCCACGCCGATCCAGGGGGTGTGCGTTGGTGTCATAGCGTGTCTCTTGTCGGTGTTTTGGTGTCTTTTGGGTGCAGAAGGCCCCATTTCGGCATGATGGACGCCCCACAGCGCTCTAGCAGATGCCTGTTTTGCAATGATTGTATGATTTATTGTTGGCTCCTGGTGTCACAATGCGACGATGTTCACCGGGGCTTGCCCGGCCTGCCATGGAGTTATGTGCGATGCGGTCTCCCTCGAATCAAAGCGTCTCGGCCACCTATTCGGGTCGGAATCTGCACGGGCAGGTGGTCAAGTCTTTAGGCCACGGCGTGGTGGGTGGGGCCTATCCGGCGGGTGAGTTGCTGCCCAACGAAGAGGTGCTGTGCCGCACGCTGGACGTGAGCCGCACCGCGCTGCGCGAGGCCATCAAGGTACTGGCCGCCAAGGGGTTGCTGGAGTCGCGTCCGCGGGTGGGCACCTGGGTGCGCCCGCAGGCCAGCTGGAACATGCTCGACCCCGATGTGCTGTCTTGGCGCTGTGCCACCGGGCCGGACGCGCAGTTTCTGCGCCACCTCACCGAGATGCGCGAAATCATCGAGCCCGCCGCCGCCGCCCTGGCTGCGCGCAGCCGCAGTCCCGAGCAGTTGGCGGCACTGGAAGATGCATTCGGCGCCATGGAAGGCGCCCGCAATGTGAATGAATGGGTGGAGGCCGACCTGGCCTTTCACAGCGCCATTCTGCAGGCCACCAACAACCCCCTTTTGGTGCCGCTGGCCGCCATCATCGGCAGCGCGCTGGAGGCATTGCTGGGTATTTCGGCGCGCAAGGCCGGTGATTTCCACGACGCGCTGCCCGACCACCGCAAGGTGCTGGATGCCATCCGCGCAGGCGACGCGCAGCGGGCTTTGCACCGCATGGCGGTGATGCTGTCGGACACCCGCGACCTGATGCAGCGCTCGGCCATGCTGTCGGATGGCCCGGCCGAGGCGGTGCCTGTGCTGGATACTACGGGCCATGTGGTGCATTCGGCGGGTTCGCCGGTGTAACAGCACGGGGTTATTGCGGGGCTTTTGGCCGCCCAAGGGTTTGTCCTGATCGTAGAATGCGCAGTCATTTGTATGATTTATTAATTCGCGACAGCGCATTTCCCCACACCACTGCCATGACCACCGAATCCCCCAAAAAACGCCGTTCCCAGCACTGGTTTGGCGGCACCAGCAAAGACAACTTCATCCACCGCAGCTGGATGAAGAGCGAAGGTCTACCGGATGACAGCTTCGATGGCCGCCCGGTCATCGGCATTTGCAACACCTGGAGCGAACTCACCCCCTGCAACCAGCATTTCCGCCAGATCGCCGAGCGCGTGAAACACGGCGTGCTGCAGGCCGGTGGCATTGCGGTGGAATTCCCGGTGTCGTCGCTGGGCGAAACCCTGATGCGCCCCACCGCCATGCTGTACCGTAACCTGGCCAGCATGGACGTGGAAGAGGCCATCCGCGCCCATCCGCTGGACGGCGTGGTGCTGCTGGCGGGCTGCGACAAAACCACGCCCGCCACCCTAATGGGCGCGGCCAGTGTGGATTTGCCCACGCTGGTGGTGTCCGGCGGCGCGATGCTCAACGGCAATTACCGCGGCGAGCCCATCGGCTCGGGCACCCACGTGTGGAAGTTCTCCGAGGCCGTCAACGCGGGCAAGATGACCCTGCCGCAGTTCATGCAGGCCGAAAGCTGCATGTCGCGCTCCGCCGGGGTCTGCATGACCATGGGCACCGCCAGCACCATGGCCAGCATGGTCGAGGCACTGGGCGTGTCCCTGCCCACCAATGCCGCCATTCCTGCCGTGGATTCGCGCCGCCTGGAGCTGGCGCAGCGCTCGGGTCGCATGATTGTCGATATGGTCGAGCGCGACATGCGCCTGTCGCACGTGCTGACCCGCGAAGCCTTTGAAAACGCCATCCGCGTCTGTGGTGCCATCGGTGGCTCTACCAATGCCGTGATCCACCTGATCGCCATTGCCGGGCGCATGGGCGTGCCGCTGTCGCTGGACGACTGGGACCGCCTGGGCCGCGACATCCCCACCATCGTGAATCTGATGCCGTCGGGCGAATACCTGATGGAAGACTTCTATTACGCCGGTGGCCTGCCGGTGGTGATGAAGCGCTTGCTGGAAGCGGGTTTGCTGCATGGTGACGCCATCACCGTCAACAACCGCACCCAGGCGCAAAACGTCGAACACGCCGAGTGCTTCAACGACAAGGTAATCCGCCCGCTGAGCCAGCCTTTGGTGGAGCAGGGCGGTCTTGCAATTTTGCGCGGCAACCTGGCCCCGCAGGGCGCGGTGATCAAGCCATCGGCCGCCACGGCCAAGCTGTTGCAGCACCGTGGCCGGGCTGTGGTGTTCGAGAACATCGAGCACTACAAAGAACGCATCATGGAGCCGGATCTGGACATCGACGAAAACTGCGTGATGGTGCTTAAAAACTGCGGCCCCAAGGGCTACCCCGGCATGGCCGAGGTGGGCAATATGGGCCTGCCGCCCAAGCTGCTGCAAAAGGGCATTACCGACATGGTGCGCATCTCGGACGCGCGCATGAGCGGCACGGCCTTTGGCACCGTGGTACTGCACGTCGCGCCCGAAGCGGCTGCCGGGGGCCCGCTGGCCCTGGTGCAAGACGGCGACGAGATCGAACTGGACGTGGCGGGCCGTGGTCTGCACCTGCATGTAAGCGACGAAGAACTGGCCCGCCGCCGCCTGGCCTGGGTGGCCCCGCCCGAGCCCGCCTCCGGCTATGTACGCCTGTACCACCGCCATGTTTTGCAAGCGGATCAGGGCGCGGACATGGACTTCCTTGTCGGCTGCCGTGGTGATGCCGTGCCCCGCGATTCACATTAAGGATTTTGATGAAAACCGCAAACTACCCCAGCCTGGAGGGCCGCAGCGTGTTCATCACTGGCGGCAGCTCGGGCATTGGGGCCGATATCGTGGTCGGCTTTGCCCGCCAGGGTGCCAAAGTCGCCTTCACTGGCCGCAATGCTGAATCGGCCGCGAAGGTCTTGGCCGATGCCAGCGCCGTCGGCCCCACGCCGCTGTTTTTGCAAAGCGAAGCCAGCGACGTGGCCGCGTTGCAGGCCGCCATTGCCCAGGCCGCCGCTGCGCACGGTGACATCAGCGTGCTGGTCAACAACGTGGCCAACGACCAGCGCCACGATCTCATGGACGTGACTCCCGAAGATTTCGACTGGCGCGTCTCCATCAACCTGCGGCCCGCCTTTTTTGCCGCCCAGGCCGTGGTGCCCGGCATGCGCCGCCGGGGCGGCGGGGCCATCGTCAACCTTGGCTCCATCAGTTGGATGATCAAGGGCAAGGGCTACCCAGTGTACGGCACCTGCAAGTCCGCCACCGTGGGCCTGACCCGCAGCCTGGCGCGCGACCTGGGCCCGGACAGCATCCGCGTCAACACCCTGACCCCCGGCTGGATCATGACTGAGAAGCAGCTCACCCAGTGGGTGGACGACGAAGGCAACCGCCTGATGGACGACAACCAGTGCCTGCCGGGCCGCATCGTCGGCGCAGACGTGGCCAACATGGCGCTGTTTTTGGCGGCCGACGACAGCAGCATGGTTACCGCCCAAGACTTTGTGGTGGACGCGGGGTGGACATGAGTTGTGGCTCACCCCCAGGCTTGCTCACTGCGTGTAGCAGCGCCAACCCCCTTGCAGGGGGCAACACCAGCAGCCTGGCAAAGCCAGTTCTGCGGTGTTCCGCGAAGGGGCATCGCTGCGCTAGCCCGGGGTAACACCGGAGCGTTTATTTCGCCCCTGTCTTACCCCCTCCTCCTTCGCGGGAGGGCCGGGGTGGGGACGGGCAGCCACCCAAGTTCTTCAATTTAAAGCTGTTTTTTCATGCCTAAAAAGACTGCTAGCGCAATTAAAACCTGCGGTAGAAGCTATCATTTTTAAATAATATAACCATAGCGCCATGCCTCTCCCCTGCACTGCCACCCCCATCTGGCCCGCCACCCTGCAACTCGGCGAGGGCACGCTGTGGCATGCCGCTAGCAGCCGCTTCTTCTTCGTGGACATCCGGGGCCAGGCGGTGCACAGCTGGTCGCCCGGCACCGACGTGGGCCAGAGCTGGCAGATGCCCGAAATGGTCGGCTGGCTGGTACCCTGCGCCGATGGCCAGGGTTTCATCGCCGGGTTCCAGTCTGGCTTCGTGCGCCTGACGCTGGAGCCGGATTTGCGCATTGAGCGCCTCGGCTCCCCGCACCCCGACCAGCCTGGCCTGCGCCTCAACGATGCCAAAGCCGATGCCGGTGGCCGCATCTGGGCCGGGTCCATGCACCATGAAAACCCCCAGCAGCCACTGGGCCAGCTCGCCTGCCTGCACCCTGATGGCCGCATCGAAGTGGTCGAGACAAACATCCACATCGCCAACGGCCCCGCCATCTCACCCGATGGCACCGTGCTGTTGCACACCGACAGCCTGCTGCGCAGCATCTACTGCTACCGGCTCAGCGCCGACGGCCAGTTGCACAACAAAAATCTCTGGAAAACCTTCAACCCCGAAGAGGGCGAGCCCGACGGCATGACTTTTGATGCCGAAGGCCATGTCTGGGTAGCGTTCTGGGGTGGTAGCTGTCTGCGCCGCTTCAACCTGGCGGGCGACGAACTGCAACGCATCGACCTGCCCGCCAGCCAGATCACCAACGTGGCCTTTGGCGGCGAAAACCTGGATCTGATGCTGGTGACCAGCGCGCGGGTGGGATTGTCGGAAGAGCAACTAGCCCAGCAGCCGCTGGCGGGCTCGGCGTTTGTGCTGCGCACGGGCGTGCGCGGGGTGGTGCCGGGGGTGTGGGGAGTTACTCTTTGATGTCTCTTGTAGACGCGGCGGCATGGCGCGCTTGTTTGCCTTTAACTAGCTGCTCCGCTTCACTTCTTAGTAAAAGTATTTGCTACTCAAGAATACCGATGTATCTTTGAAAAGTAAGCTCGCAACTCTCTTCAACATCTAGTTCAACTTCTGGACCGACTAATGGACGAATTTCTTGGGCTGCTCTTCGTGCATTTAAAAGTGCTTCAAACGAAACTTCTCCATTGATTGGTTCGAGCGGGAAGAGTTGAACTGACTCTGCCAACTCTAAGAATCTTGAACTCGGTTCAGCAGGGTGCCCTGGTGGCCAACGTTGAGTTTTGCGTTTCTCTGCTCTGGCTTCACTTGCTGCATCTTTGAGATGAATGAGAAGCCGTGCCAAACCATCAAGTGTCCGAGCCTCCCTTTCACTTGACTCCAGTCGGGCGCGGCGTGTCTGCCATATGACAACCGCTGCACCCACAGCGATTGCAATAGAGCTGTAAGCGTCCGGCCATCCCATGTTGACCACTGGCCACAGCCATGGTTGATTTCAAGGAGGGATGGGCTGCCAGCGATGCGGCAGCAGTTGTTCAATGTCCCGGGCCCTGTGCGTTGG